>JAIRRZ010000012.1 GCA_031255715.1 Puniceicoccales bacterium | reverse complement strand
CATACCCCGCAAGGAGTCCGGACTCCTTGACCTCGGTATTCGGCCAAACCATGCGAAAACTTCGCATGGTTCGGCCGCACAGGTCTTTAATTAAAAATATTAAAGACCCCGCCCGCGGCTTCGCCGCGGGCGGGGGTCTCGGACCCCCGGTCGTCCGGTACCACGGGCGCCGCCCGTGGTGCCGGACGCAACCCCCGGTCCAGGGGATGGATCCCCTGGCGGGGATCCCTAAGGGCGCGCAGCCCTTAGGGAGGAACTGAATATGGGGCGCTGCCCCATACCCCGCAAGGAGTCACGGACTCCTTGACCTCGTCTAGCGGCCGAACCATGCGAATTTTCGCATGGTTCGGCCGCACAGGTCTTTAATTAAAATATTAAAGACCCCGCCCGCGGCGAAGCCGCGGGCGGGGGGGTCTAGGACCCCCGGTCGTCCGGCACCACGGGCGTCGCCCGAGGTGCCGGACGCAACCCCGGTCCAGGGGATGGATCCCCTGGCGGGGATTCCTAAGGGCGCGCAGCCCTTAGGAAATGCTATTTTACTACTCGTATTTTCCAACTTTGCGTTGATTTCAACTTATTGTTTCTTCAATTAATTCTATGAACGAAGCCATTCAAATTTTTTTGACCCTCCAAAATTATGACATACGTTTCAATGAGTTGGAACAAAAATCAAAGAATATTTCAAAGAGTATTGCCGATTTGGAAATGAATATTATCCAATGGGATCGAAAAATTGCCCAAGAAAAAGAAGAAGTTCAAAACATAAAATTGGAAATACAAAAATTGGAAAAAAAAGTTCAAACAACCGAAGAAACGCTTGCTGCTTCTAAATATCAGCTTGCACTTACCAGGCATTCTAAAGAGTCTGGAATTCTAACTAAGAAAATCGAAGATGAATGGCTCAAAATGTCGCAAAAAGAAGAATTATTGCTCGGAAAAATGCTTGAATTGGATACCAAAGAAACGGAATTCTCTACTTTGTTACAAACCGCACAAAGTGCAATTCTTAAAATTCAAAATGAACAAAAAGACCAACGGCAACACATTACAGACTTAGAAAAAAATAAGAGCGAAATTCAAAATAAAATCATGGCCATACGCAATATTTTACAAGAAAATCATGCCCATTGGCTAAAATACTATGATAGGATACAAGGAATAAAAATGCCTCGTATTGCCGAACTTAGATCTGACAATATTTGCGGCGGTTGCTACCTGAAATTGTCGAATTATAATAACCAAAGGGTGGATTCCAATTTTCCATTTATAATTTGCGAATTCTGTGGACGAATGATTGTCATTACCGCAGAACTCTCCACTACATAATTTATCCCAGTCCAGAGGATGAGATTCTCTGGCGGAGATTCTTTAAGGGCGCGTAGCTCTTAGGGGAGCGTGATTTTCCAACAATGTATTTAGGTCTAACCAGAAAGGTACGGATAATTGTTCTGGACGAATAGATGGAATATAACGATGCTGTTCCAGAAGTTCGCAAATGGATTTATACCATCCGGGAGCGAATATTTTAAGTAATGAGCCCATTTGTTTTCTTCGCTGTGTGAAAATGTTTCGGATTAGTTTTTTTGCCACTGGGGTGAAGCGTTGAGAATCGGCCAACTGTTCCAGATAAACGATAGCAGAATTAATTTTAGGTTCAGGGAAAAAACTACTGCGTGCTACCGGAAAAAATACTTTACAAATGTACATTGCGGACAGAAAAATTGAAATGGCAGAAAATTGCTTTGAGTTTGGATGGGCCAATAAACGTTCTGCGGCTTCTTTTTGCAACATAAGTGTCATTGAAGTTGGTACATAATTTTGTTCTAAAAGGGCATCGATCCATGGTGTAGCAATATTGTAGGGTAAATTAGCAACAATTTTAAAAGGTTGTGTAAAATCCGATAGTCCCGCAAGGGGATGTGCTACGGCATCGCCTTGAATAATATGAAAATCAGGTATTTTTGTAAATATTTCTAAAAGAAACCGATAAAGTTTTTGGTCAAATTCAATGGCAAACACACAGCACTGTTGTGCTAATAGTGCTCGCGTTAACGTTCCCAAGCCGGAACCAATTTCAATAACACGATCACCCGGACGAAGCTGAGCCAACTGTATCGATTTCCAGACAATATTTTTGTCGATTAAAAAATTTTGCCCCAACTGTTTCGATGGCCTTATACCTAATGATTCGAGTAAAAGCCGTGTCCGTTTGAGTGACAGCGGTTCCAAAATGGACTCTTCAAGCATTGAATTGAGCCAAACAATATTTTCAAGGTACACACGAAAATAAATTAGGGAAAAATTTTATTCTATTGCTCAAATTCGGCTAGGGGACTTTTTCGACGAGCATTTGGGTTTCCAAGCCTGGAAAACGTTCGGAAAAAACCTGTGTTTCCGGGGTTGACATTAATAAATGGGAGACCATTCCCATTTTGGCATCGAGATTATCAATAAGTGAAACAAAAATTGCTTCCGGCGAAGAAGGCAGCACGACAGCACCAAACTCTAGCTGTCCCTGATGGCTGAGAATGATATGCTCGAGGCGTTCAAGTAGCAGGGGATCCAGCTCATTTTTAATTCCAGCACGGCGCACAATGCGATATCCGAGGATGATATGCCCCTGAAGGTTTCCAATTTTTGTTCGAGATACGGCGAGATCACCGGTGTATTCTTCGACTTTACCGACGTCGTGGAGGACCATACCTGCGATGGCAAGATCGCACGGAATATCGGGATAAAATTTTAAAAGTGCTACGCCTGCACGTGTCACATGTACAGTATGTTCAAGAAGCCCAGATTTATAGGCATGGTGCATAACTTTCGCGGCAACACTAGTAAAGAACGGTTCACCGACATCTTCGAATACGGTGAGGACCGTATTTTTGAGTTGAGGATTTTTGATAGAATCGATGTAGGAATAAAGCTCAAGTTTTAGCGCTTCTGGATCTTCGAGTGTCGTTTGTTCCAATTGGATTCGCCAATTACCATTTTCAATTTCCTTGTCCGATAGTTTTTTCGCTGATAAAATGTCAGGACTAAATGTCCCTTGATAATAGCGACTCATGCCCTCAATGAAAATAATATCACCGGGTGTACTCGTTTGAAAGAAATTAAAAACGGAAGAACTTGAAAAACATGTGAAATTAAAAGAAGAATATTTATCACCGACTTCAACTTTAAGAAATTCGGAACCGTTTTTCGCGTTCCTGCGTTCTACTTTTTTTAAAACAAGGATCGATTTAAAGATAATAGTTTGGCCTTCCGGAATCGTTTTAAGCTCTGTAGTATTTGAAAACTTCTCCATATACACCAAAAGGAAAAAGAAAAATTACACAATGCAAACTTGAAAATATCTAAATTTTAATTCAACTCTCAATAAAGGAGCGCCGCATATTATGCAGCGCCTACAAGGTTATAAAAGGAACACATTTAGTTGATATTTATGAGACGCTCCACAGATGGAAATGTTCAAAAAAATTTCTAGAAAAAGATTATCGATGAAACATAATCTAGTGTTATGGCTTGACTGCTGCCGTAACATTATCATAATTAATCAGATTCAATATGGTACGGAAAAGGTATGTGGTTTTTGGGATTGGCTTCGCCTTTGCCCGGGTTTGTTTTGGTGATTCTATTTCAAATAACCAAGCGATTCATAGTGGATTTGAGAGTCCCTATGCGGAGTTGGCTCTGGTACTCAGAAGTAATACTCAAGCAATTGACAGCATGGTTGCACAACATGCCATCCAAGTAAGAAATACTTTTCTTGAACAAAGCAAATTCCCTCTCAATCTCTGCGGTAATATCAATTATACCCATGAAAATGGAAAACGTTACCATTCCAATGATGCCATTGCATGGGTTGGACTTGATTTTTCTTATAATAATTTTATCCTTAAACGTATTTGTACGGCAGGAGTTTTTGGTGGTGTTTCCAAAGATTATATGCGCTATCGTTGCGACGAGCTCTCGAAGGGTAACATGCGCACAGGCTTCGGAGGTTACTATGGCAATTTCACAATTTTAGGACTTGATATTTCCACATTATCGCTCCTTGGATCCGGTAAGTCGAACACTAATTGCCCAACGTTTAGTTTTTCTGAGACAAATTTTTCTCACTTTACCCATAGCCATCGCATCATTCATAGTAAAATCGACGTTGGCCATACCTGGGAATTGGGCAATTTGGACTTTACTCCAACGATTGGTCTCTGTGCCGACCAACTGAAACAAAATGGTGCTACGGAATGGCAGCAGAATTCCCTTCGGCTGAAGGTAATCGATGGTATAGGTGGCGTGCGGATCGGAAGGGATTATGAAAAATTTTGCACAAATTTATTTCTGGGCGCCGAACACAATTTACATAAACGCTGGTCCGGTGGAGAAATAAAAGTAAATGACGTTTCGGAAAATTTTACCCTTACTGCCTTCGATAAAACGAAATTTCTAGTTTCGATGGGATTATGCTACGATTGCATAGAATTATGGGATCTAGATCTGAGCTTTTCTGGACGCTATGGCTCACGCCATAGAAACTCTACGTTCGGGTTAACCCTGAGCAAAAATTTCTAGTATGGGTGTTTTTTCACACAAAAATTTTTCTTCCATAGGGTCTTTAAACACAAAAATATCCAATTATTCAGGATTTACGGCCATTGAAATTGTCTGTACGATTTCGATCTTTCTCATTATCGTTGCCGGTATTTTAAAAATTCAGCAATCCTTCCAAGGACGGGAAAAGCAAATTCGTACCCGTACCGAAATGACACAAATTGCCGGTTGGTTGGAAGAATATCGTAGCATCCATGGCGATTATCCCAAAATTGTAAGCCATAATGATTATCAGGGTTCTGTCCTCTGTTCCGCACTCCATGGAAACATCGATCCGGATGGCATAGATCTTGATATTACTAAAAAAATTGATCTCGTTACAACTTCACTCCAGGAAATTGATGGTAAATTTGTCGACCCATTTCTCAGCGATTATATCTACTATTACAAGCTACGTATGAACAATCTATGGAAAAATCCATCCTATATTTTGATTTCTAAAGGTCCTAAAGGTCAGCAAAACCCACAGCGCGATCTCATAATTTCAACAAATATAACCATTAGTCCTACAGGTAAGGTGGACGGAAATCCCAATGGCGACATTGTTTTAACCGATGGAGGCTTTTTGTAGTTTTTTGTTGTTCCTATTTTTATTTTAATTATATATATACTTGTGTTCTATTTTCTGCGAAAATACAGTGGAAAAAATCGCGCTTTTACGACACTGGAATTAATGATTGTAATTGCAACCATTGCGATTTTAGCATCATTGATTTTACCAACCTTCAGTAAGGTTAAGCGTTCGATGTACGCCAATCAATCTAAAATACAGTTCAGTCGTTACGTTTTCGGCCTCAATGCCTATTACCGCGAGTATGGTTATTTTCCGCCAATTGCAGGAGAAGGACAAACCCTTGACCTGGAAAATGTCATTACGCTCAATGACACATTCTCTTCCAATCTTATTTGTGCGCTTTCCGGGAAAGAAACCGACGGCGTTAGCATGCTTTCTTTGGCTCACAAATACCTCAATCCAAATGGTACGCAATTCGTAGAGTTCTCCGATGATGACTTTTGGAAAAATGCCAGCGGAAATATTGATCGTGGAATACTAGCGGACCGCTTTAATAATTCCTCAATTCACCTTGTTTTTGAAGGTGATGCCGATACGGATGTACTGATTCCTAAAACTGTTTTTTCAGGGTATTCAAGCATACAAGAAAAGATTCCACCCACTGGATTACGCGAAAAAGTTGCTATTTTTACTGAAGGTGACAACGACACATCCATCGATGTCGTTAGTTGGAAAACGAATTAGGAACCCCCAGTCGTCCGGCACCACGGGCAGCGCCCGAGGTG
>JAIRRZ010000011.1 GCA_031255715.1 Puniceicoccales bacterium | reverse complement strand
TTTTAATAGGAGATTCCATTTTTCCCACGGGCCAAAACAGTCAGCTCGATAGTATCGTAGAGTTGGCCAAAATAATCGATAATATTAAAATTTTGGACGCGATTTTTTCACTTTGCGGTGATGAAGTCCCAAGAGATGCCCAACTCTGTAAAAGTCTTTACAAAGATATTGTTATAAAGTTCGTTGATCAAAGTTTTAATTTCGCCGGTAAAGAATTTTTACGAAAGCTTACCATAGATTATTTTGTAAAAATATATAACAGACTAGAGCATACTCTTAACGTGCTTGCATCTTCCAGTCGGCTTAAGCTCCGTGATTATAACATACATGATATCTATGGCAATTGCGGAGTCGACAGCTACTGTTCAACCTTTGAATTAATTCGAAGTAATCCAGGAAATGAAAGTTTTATCGCATTGGGTGGCATGTTTGATCCGACGAAAATCAGAGATCCACACCGTTTTTCATACAAACGTCACAATGAGAATGGCCAAGAAATGTATAATGGTCATGAAAAAGCTAAAATAATTGATAAAACAATTGAAGAACGGAGGGAAAAAGTTATTGATTTTCTAAAAAGCCACGACAGAAATGTTCGGCGTAAATTTCATGAGCTTACAGAAAGATACGACAAAAATAATCGTAAAAAATGCGAAACATTTATGAGAAGAATAGAACATGAGAGAAACACAGAACGGGAGAAAAAAGCTGATGATTTTCTAGAAAGCTGCGACAAAAATAATCGTGCAAATGGATCTCACACCGACTCTATGCATGAGATAAGCCGCGTTGGGAGAAAATTTTATTTGACTGACGAACAATACGAAGAATACTGTGAACTTTGTAGAAGGGATCAACTCGACTATGACGGATTCAAAAAATCTCCTCAATTCGAAGAATTTCTTTCGAAGAATCAACTCGACCTTTGCCCATTCCACATAAATATGAACGATATAAAATTTCTTATGACTCGCAAAGAATGTGATGAAGTGAGGAAACTTCACCTCATAGCTATCGATCAACAAAAGGGTATTTATGATAAGAATGAATATCCCTTCTTATTGTGTGGACGCGGGAATTATATTTTGAGTCTAGAAGACCTGGAAGAAGTGAAGAAACTTTTAAGGGATATGTGTATGAGTAATACGATTTATACGAGTGATACAGATCAATCTGACGCTCTCATTGATCTGCTTTGCACAAATGATTTGTCCAGTGGCACTCGAGTGCACGCCTCCTATTTAGCGTGGAGATACAATACGAATGCATGGGTTCAAAGAAATCCATTCTTGCAACCAAGTGAAAAGGAAAAGTTTTCACGACCACCTGATACAGGGGGAGCTAACAGGAAACTTTACAGAGAGTTAGACTTTTCGTTATATATGGGCTCGCATGCATTACAAAAGCCAAATGTATTCGCATTCTCCCTATTGAAACATATAAGCAAATTCGACGCTAAATGCAACGCTATAGTCGACCCTTTTTATTCTAGACAACGGACTATGTTGGGAGCCTACGGAATATCTGCTGTTAGCTTTTGTAGCCCAGAATATTATTATCATTGGCGCGCTGAATTTCATTTTGATTATGACAAAAGTGAAAAAAGACGGTTTTTAGTCGAAACAACAGCTCACTTCGAAGAACCAGCTTGGGTAGATTTAGGACTATCTAGTGCGTGCATAGTAAACCCCTTTTCTTTTTTCGTTGGGGTTGGTCATCATTGCCGTACTAAGCTGATATTGCAATATTGATATTGATGGCTTTCTAAGGGCTCCTTAGAATCCCCGCCAGGGGATCCCTAAGGAACCCTTAGGGACTACCATGTCTTTCCCAACAACTTATTTGATATATTTGTAAAAGAGCGTTTTCCATGACATGTAAAAAACTGCCATTAACAGCAAGAATAGTCGATGATTTTAAAATTATTTTCACCATTCGTTCAATAAAATGAGGAGATAGTCGGAAATGAAAAATGTTCCAAACCTTTTCTATCACCATATCCAAAAGAATGCGTTGAATATCCTTCATTGACACATTTTCCACTCCATCTCCATTTTTTGTAAACTTTTCTAAGCTTCGTGACAACATTTCAAGCAGGGAAAAAATCTCCAATACATTGGTTGCATTACAAATCGGAAACAGTTTTTGTAAAAAAATATCCAGTTGCTCGGCCCATTCCGAGAACTCTACGGGAAAAATTGCGATGGAATTTTTGGGTAAATGGTGTAAAACACAGCGGCTAATGATCGTTGGCAAAAGAAAAATTTTCGAGTGAGTTATCAAAAATAGTGTGGTATCGGGAGGAGGCTCTTCGAGTGTTTTGAGTAGCGCATTGGCCGCGTTTTTATTAAGCCGGTTAGCTTCAAAAATTACGAAAACCTTTTGATTTCCTGCATTTGGCGTTTTTTGCACGCAATCAATAAGTTCCCGAATAACCTCAATTTTTATGACATTCACTTTTCCCGTAGGCGAAAAGGCGAAAAAATCGGGATGATTTTCTGGATGATCCGTTTTCAAAATGGCCTTAGCACAACTTGTTACATAAAATAAAGCATCGGCCATACTTTCCGTTTCGACGATAATGGCATGAGGCAACCGATTTTCGGCGATCATTTTGATGGTTTGCTGCGTGTAGGCGGTAAAATTCATGGCGATTTACAGATCAAAACGCTTTTGAACATGAGTGCAAATTTTTTCAGTAATCGTTTCCACCGGAAGTGTCGCATCGACGGTAAAGAATCGCGATTCTTCCTTGGCTAAGCGTAAATATCTTTCACGAACATGCTTGAAAAATTCGATCGATTCATTCTCAATGCGATCTTTTTGTATTTTTCGCTGTTGTAAACGCTGCAAAGCAAGGTCAACGTCAATGTCGAGTAAAATTGTTAAATCTGGAACACACGATCCGGCGGCAAAATGATTCAATTGGCAAACAATTTTTTCGGAAAGTTGCCGCGCTGTACCCTGGTAAGCCATCGATGAGTCAAAAAATCGATCGCAAATTACCCAGGTATTTTTGTGAATCATTGGTAAAATAACCTCGCGAACAAGCTGAGCACGGCTCGCTTCGAAAAGTAAAAGTTCCGTTTCGGCACACATGTTGTGGACATTAGAGTCATATTGTAAAAGGTAGCGAATCCGCTCACCGATATACGTATTACCCGGCTCGCGAATTGTTACTGAATCGATATTTTTTGTATCTAAAAATGTTTTCAATTTTTGAATTTGTGTTGATTTTCCCGTACCTTCGATTCCTTCAAAGGATATAATTTTTCCCAGCATGAACTGAAGAAATAATAATGTACCAAACGGGAACAAGAGAATTTAGTGGTAATCTTGCGAAGATTCAGAGGGCAGCGCCCCATATTCTAACCACCTAAGGGCTGCGCGCCCTTAGGAATCCCCGCCAGGGGATCCATCCCCTGGACCGGGGTTGCGTCCGGTACCACGGGCGGCGCCCGGGGTGGCGGACGCCCGGGGGTCCCCCCCCCCGCGGGGGGCGCGCGGGGGGGGGGGGGGCTAGGCCCTCCTCCCGTCCGCCACCACGGGCTGGGCCCGTGGTGCCGGACGCAACCCCGGTCCAGGGGATGGATCCCCTGGCGGGGATCCCTAAGGGCGCGCAGCCCTTAGGGGATTTCTAAAAACTAGCAAACCTGAACTGCCAATCCATCAATATGTCGATGTCTAACGGTTTTCTTTACAAGTTTTTCTTCCATGGTATAATTGTTTTAGGATTTCGCCTAAAAAAACAAAGTATTTTCTGAAGTATCGAATAGCAGGGAGTAACGATACGTTCCTGCGCGCGCGATAAACAAGTGAGAACAGGGATGACCGCAGTGAGAGTAACAAATATCAACAACATTTAAGAAGTTCAAGTATTAAAAAAAATAAATTGGCTTAATACCCAAAACTCCTAGGGGCATCGCCCCGAAGGAGGGATATATCGATACTTCTAGAACGCTAAAGGAGTTAGAAAATGCCAAAGAAGTTACAGAAGAATATAACTAACTGCTGAAACGCATGTAATTGTCAATAGAGGATAAGATCCCTACTGAAGGCATAAAATAGTTCCGGATCAAACGAAATATTTTGAATCCGCAAAGAACACAGATTCCCTAAAAGTTAGAGTGAAATAGGCAACTGAGAGCGACAAATAAATAAACTAAAAATTTATATTTTCCCTCTTGACATATCAAACATTAACACGTACAACTTAGGGCAACATGAAAAAGAAATCATTAATATAAGTTGGAAGAAGGACAAATGTTTTGACCATTTTTGGTTTATGGTCCTTTAGTTTTAGTGTAAATGCAGCAAAAAAGAGAGTCGCACTTCCCTCAAAAGGAGCGTCTGAATTGGTATCTGAAGATATGACTCTACCCCGAGAAGCGCTTAACGCCCTAAGAGCCAAAAGAGCGCTTGAAAAACGCCTAGAAGATATGGCTCTAGAACAAGCAGCAATTGAATTCGGATTAGCGTTGGAAAAACAAATGTTTCCTGATAGAGAGTCATTTGGCCAAATTATGCTCAACGATCTGCACCAACCGTAGAAACAAACTTTTGGGATTCGAAGAGCCGTTCATAGATAAATTCCTATAAGTTTTTACAACGAGAGCGCAATAATAGCGTATGTGTGTAAAACACGGGAAAATTGCTTTCCATGTTTTTTTTGTCTGTTAGCTGAATAACTAGCGCTCCGTCTATCAAAAAATAAACCATAGGCAACTCTTTATCTCCCTTTTTTTATTGCTATATATTCCTTAAAAATTACATGCCATTAAAACATGAGTGATGAGAAAAAAATCGTTTTGACGGGTATGCAACCAACCGGTCTTCTCCATCTCGGAAATTTTCTGGGCGCTGCCCATAATTGGCAGAAAATGCTCGATCAATATACCTGCTATTTCTTCATTCCTAATCAACATGCAATCACAATCCATCAGGTTCCGGCAAATCTACGCCATGCAACACTCAACTGTGTTGCCCAATATATTGCTTGCGGCCTCGATCCCAATCGCTGTACCATCTTCGTCCAATCCCATATCATCGGCCATACGGAACTTGCTTGGATTCTTGGTTGCCTAACTCCACTCGGTCAACTCTATCGCATGCACCAATTCAAAGATAAATCAGCAAAAAATGAAAGTATTTATTCTGGATTGCTGTACTATCCAATATTAATGGCGGCAGACATTTTGCTGTATAACGCAGATTTTGTACCAACAGGCGAAGATCAACGCCAACATGTCGAACTTGCCCGTGACCTCGCAGAAAAATTTAATACAACCTATTCCGAAACATTTACAATCCCTATGCCACTCATCGAAAAAACCGGTGCCCGTATCATGTCACTAAAATCCCCGGAATGTAAAATGTCAAAATCCGATCCGGATAGCAGTGCTACAATCTATATCACAGATGAACCTAAAGTAATCCAGAAAAAAATTGCCGCAGCGGTTACCGATTCCGGTAGTAAAATTAGTGCCAATCCAAAATATCAAGGAATCGCAAATTTACTCAATATTTATTGCGCAGCGACAGAAATAACACTCGCCGATGGTGAGGAAAAATTTAAAACCTATGCCGCCTATGCACCTTTTAAAAAAGAAGTGGCGGAAGCCCTGATTGCCCTGCTAGAACCGGTGCAAAAAAAATATCAGGCGATAAAAGATGATAAAAAATATTTGCAATCTGTAATCCAAAAGGGTTCGGAAACTGTCCAACCCATCGCCCATCATACGCTCTCCAAAGTCTATCGCAAAATCGGTTTCCTCGAACGATGATAGTTTGTGCAATGGTAAATAATAGCTTGAATTGCTAAAAAAACATAAAGATTGTGCTTGTATAGGGAGGATTTATCCCTATAATTTAAGACATAATGGATGGAAAAAAATTATTCCGCAAAGGTAGGACAATATTTTTTGTGAGTTTATACGAACTTTTTAAGTTTAGTATTCCTATTCATTTGTTAACCATTGCACTAACGAAAGCGGATGCTGTGGGTTTCGCCATAATTCCTAGCCTTCATCGAAACATGAAACACAATATAAATAGTACGGATCAGGTTCCTCATTGTCCAGTCGCAAATACCGCCGAGCTAGCCGCTAAATCAATTCCTATTCCAGCTACCGCAGCGACTGCCAATGCCACGGAAAAAATAAATCTTTCTGCATACGGAAATGATGAACAAAATATGTCCCAGAATTCTTCTTCTGCTAAAAAACTTTTTCATGATTTAGCCGTTGCAACCGTTTTTAGCATCGAAAACAAAAACACTAGAATCCCTACAAAGGCTCTACAATTTGTAAATTATTTTAAAAATGATGTGCTAGAGCCAGGTATGCCCATCACCCCAGGCCAACTAATTGCCCAGGGTGGCTACGGTAATATCTTCGAGGGATCGGCCAGTAATCAAGACCTGGTTATTAAACAGGTACGTACCGATAAAGGCGAAAAAGGTCTTCGGGGAATCAGAAGAGAATTGGATGCCTCAGCCGCCTTATACGGTGTCGTCACTGAAGTATTAAAATTAAATGAAGAAAATTTGACATACGATATACTGCCAGGGATCAGTACCCTCGTCCCCGTTATCGGAACAGCTACGGATGGTTCCCTAATTCAAAAAAAAGTACAGGGTAAAAATCTTAAAGACATCGTCGTTGGCAAATTGGCACCCTACGAATCCGGTTACCCCAATTGCCTTCGGGAAGCGATCAAACGTCTGAGCTTTTTCTTTTTCGGACTCAATACAATTCACGCATCCGGTTTGATCCACTGTGACTTAAAACCGGAAAATATTATGCTGGAAAATAATCCAAGTGAAGGTTATCCTGTCCGTATTATCGATTTCGGGGGCCTTAGAACAACGGGCGATACAATTGGGATTCATTCGAGCAATGGCGCACCGGAATATACTGAGCAAACCTATGCTATCCGTGAAAATAAATTACAACAAGAACAATTGAAAGAAGAACGTGACAAAATTAAAAAACAAATTTCACAGTTGTCATCCCCAGAGGAAATTGAACAGTTAGAAGCTAAAATACAATCCATGAAAGAGCGGTATGATGCCCTGGCTAAACTCATAGCATTCGAAGAATCTTTGCGCAATAATATTGCCCATCCTTCCTACGATATTTACTCCGCAACAATGGTTTTTTTACCTACATTGTTTGGAAGAAAGGGCCTGCGCCTCGCCAATAAATTGTATTGTTTCCATCAGAAAGGTCCCGTAAAGTTCCATTTTTTACAAATGGCCCGGGATCCAAGCTTTAACACTGTGAGTTATTTCTTGGAAACACTTGGCGAATTAAACCAAACAATGTACAATACTACAGGTAAAAGTTATCCACAGCCAGTCCTCGATCAGTTTATTCAACTAATTACCGCAATGTCGTCGCTTGATCCCAATGAACGCCCTTCGGCTATCGATATCGCTGAAATATTGCAATCCATAGTCCTATCCCCCTGCTGGGAAAATTAATTCAGAGGGCTCCGCCCTTTGGACTCCCGCGCAAGGAGCTGAATATGGGGCGCTGCCCCATACCCCGCAAGGAGTCACGGACTCCTTGACCTCGGTACGCGGCCAATCCATGCGAAAACTTCGCATGGTTTGGCCGCATGGTCATTTTTTTAATTAAAATTGATTTTAATTAAATAAAGACCCCGCCCGCGGCGAAGCCGCGGGCGGGGGACTAGGACCACCGGTCGTCCGGCACCACGGGCGCCGCCCGAGGTGCCGGACGCAACCCCGGTCCAGGGGATGGATCCCCTGGCGGGGATCCTAAGGGCGCGCAGCCCTTAGGGGGAAGCTGAATATGGGGCGCTGCCCCATACCCCGCAAGGAGTCCGGACTCCTTGACCTCGGTACGCGGCCAATCCATGCGAAATTTTCGCATGGTTTGGCCGCACAGGTCTTTAATTAAAATATTAAAGCCCCCGCCCGCGGCGAAGCCGCGGGCGGGGGTCTAGGACCTCCTGCCGTCCGGCACCACGGGCGCTGCCCGAGGTGCCGGACGCACACCCGGTCCAGGGGATGGATCCCCTGGCGGGGATTCCTAAGGGCGCGCAGCCCTTAGGTTAGGATCCCATCCTTTTTTGAATAAAATCGCAAATTTTTGTCGATATACCTTGATTTTTTTTGAACCAATGACTAATATTTTTCGACAAAATTTGCCGTTTTCTGGTGTCTTTCATTAATTCGACGATAGCACTGATCGCGTCCTTTTTATTTTCTACTTTTACCGCCGCATCTCTTTGTTCCAACTGGGTACAAATGTCGCAAAAATTTGTCATACGATTGCCATAAATTACGGGCACACCTGCCATTGCCGCATCCAATGGACTTTGGCCTCCAGCGTTTGGCATTAAACTTTTTCCAACATAGGCCAAATCGGCAACCTGTATTAAGCGTGCCAATTCTCCCGTTGTGTCCGCTAAGCAAACGTCAAAATTTCCATTCGCGATGCCTTTTGAACGCTGCCAAAAAGAAACATTTTCGCTTTGTAACCAACTTACCAGTTCTTTCCGACGTTCGGCATGGCGCGGCACAATTAAAAAATTGTAATAATTATTTGAATATTCATTTTTTTCCATTTTTACTTTTCGGAAAGCTTCCAACAACATTGTTTCTTCACCTGGCCAAGTTGAACATCCTATCAATGTAAATGAATTTTCAGAAAATCCAAGTTCATTTTTTAACTTTTTTCGCATTTCCTGCGATAGTAATTGTACCGAAGTGTCGAATTTTATGTTTCCAAAATATTCGATGGTTTTACCATAAAAAACGGCAATTTTCTTACGATTTTGCTCAGAAGAAGCAATAATGAAGTCAACTTTTTCAAAGATCCAACGGGCTAATCGAGGGAATTTTTGATAGCGTCGAAATGAATGGTCTGATAACCGCGCATTGACTAGAAAAATTGGAATTTTACGTCGCTTTGCTTGCCAAATGTGTTCTGGCCATAGCTCGCCTTCTACAAGAATTATTGCATCAGGAGAAATATTTCGCCATGCAATCCAACTGAATATCCAAAAATCCCATGGAAAATAACCGTGAAATAAAATATTTTTTGTCAACTTTTTTGCAATAATTTTTTGTGCTGTCGTTGTCGTTGTAGTGAGTATAATTTCATAATGCTCCTCCAGTAGTGCAACTAATCGCGCAATTGCGTGCACTTCTCCCACGCTTACCGCTTGAATCCATAAACGTTTTTTTTTCATTTTTGGTAATCGTGGGAAAAATCCAAATCGATGCCGCAAATTGGTACCGTATCCTCCCCGTTTGAGTATTTTAGGTAAATTTTTTAATAAAATTATAGCAAAAATTGGCAAGAATGATAGTCGATAAAGAAAAATCATTTCCTATAAAAATAATGAATATCACTTCTTAATAGCAATGCAAAAATTACAAAATATGGGGCGAAGTCCCATCGCATTAGCTCCCTAAGGGCTACGCGCCCTTAGTAACCCCCCCCCGGGGATCCACCCCCTGGCCGGGGTGGGCGGCCGGACCCTGGGGCGCGCCCGGTGGTGCGGGACGACCGGGGGGTCCTAGACCCCCGCCCGCGGCTTCGCCGCGGGCGGGGTCTTTAATATTTTTAATTAAAGACCTATGCGGCCAAACCATGCGAAAATTCGCATGGATTGGCCGCGTACCGAGGTCAAGGAGTCCGGACTTCTTGCGGGGTATGGGGCAGCGCCCCATATTCAGCTCCTCCCTAAGGGCTGCGCGCCCTTAGAATCCCCGCCAGGGGATCCATCCCCTGGACCGGGGTTGCGTCCGGCACCTC
>JAIRRZ010000009.1 GCA_031255715.1 Puniceicoccales bacterium | reverse complement strand
TCATGGCGTCCGTGCAGCCGGGCGGGCGGCCTGCGGGGGGCGCCCGCGGGTCCCTAAGGGCTGCGCGCCCTTAGAATCCTCGCCAGGGGATCCATCCCCTGGACCGGGATTGCGCCCGTGGTGCCGGACGACTGGGGGTCCTAAGACCCCTGCCCGCGGCTTCGCCGCGGGCGGGGCTTTAATATTTTTAATTAAAAACAATTTTAATTAAAAAAAGACCTGTGCGGCCAAACCATGCGAAGTTTCGCATGTTTTGGCCGCGTATCGAGGTCAAGGAGTTTGTGACTCCTTGCGGGAGTCCAGAGGGCGGAGCCCTCTGGTCAATTTCTCTTCTTCAAAATAAAAGTTTAGAATTTGACGAGCAATGGGAGCAGCTGTTTTCCCGCCGTAATAATTGTCGTATTTTGATTGTTCCTGGATGGCGATAGCGATAGCAATTTTGGGATTTTCAACGGGGGCAAATCCGATAAACCACGCCACATTTCGTTTTTTTCCGTGTTCCCAAACCTGTGCCGTACCACTTTTACCCGCTAGTGTTACATGATTCAGACTGGCTGAACGTCCTGTTCCTGAGTCGATTACCCGTTGAAGTGTTTGTAAAAGTTTTTCATAATTATCGGATGAAAGGTCAATCTTTTTTGCATTATTTTGACTATGTCGCGGGTCATGCAAAATATGTGGAATAGTTTGTGTGCGATTTTTGGCAAGACTTGCTGTAAAACAGGCCATTTGTAGCGGGGAAACGAGTACGTATCCCTGACCGATAGATGTATTTGCTGTATCACCGGGAAACCATTTGCCGTAGCCTTTTTTTTCTTTCCAAGCAGGAGAAGGAATTGTCATACGATTTGTTTCAAAAGGAAGTTCGATATTCGTTTTTTGGTCAAGATGGAAATGTTTTGCTTCTTCAGCGATTTTTTCGATACCACAAATTTGACTCCGAAGATAAAAGTAAACATTACAACTTTTTTCAATGGCAGATTGGAGGGATACGGTACCGTGAGCTGTGGAGTGGTCACAGTTAAAAGTGCGAGTACCGATTTTTGTTTTTCCGGAACATTCGATGCTATCGGTTCGATCCCAGGAGGATATTCCGTGGCGTAGAAATGCGATTGTTGAAATAATTTTAAATGTGGAAGCAGGCGGGTAAACACCTTGGAAAGCGCGATTGAGCCAGGCTCCACTGTTTGTAATTTTTTTGTAAATTTCCGAGGTAATTTTGGGATTCAAAAGGTTAACATCGTAGTCTGGTTTACTTGCCATGGCAAGAATTTCACCGGAATAAACATCGAGGACGATGGCACTACCAAATTTGTTTTCAAGGGCACGTTCTACGGCTATTTGCAAATTAATATCAATGCTTAAAGTACAATCATGGCCTTTTTGAGGGTATTTTTCCTGGATACATTCGGCACGGAACCCGGAGGGATCAACAGAAAAAATTTGTTCTCCGCAGCTGCCGGACAGAACTTGATTTTGTGAAAGTTCAATGCCCGCCTTGCCTGTTTTTCCGATGAATTGAAAAGTTTTCAAAGAGCTGGCATGGGATGTTTCGATGGCAGAACCAACATAGCCTAGTACGTGGCATGCTGCCGATTGGTAGGGATAAAATCGATAATAATTTGTGGCGATATAGAGTGGAGATGAGGAAGGTAAATAGTCGACGAGGCGAATATATTCTTTGCTGGAGAGGTCCGATAAAATTGTAATGGGAAGAAGAAGCGATTCACGGTAGTGCCGTTCCAAGGATTTTGTATCGAGGGTAACGTTGCGACCAGTGATCGTATTGGCTACTTTGAGATATTTTTCGACGATATTTTGCCGTGCCTGTTTTTGTAGTAAATTACAGTTGATTGTTTTTTTTTCCGTGCGCAATTCTTTTAGCAAACGTGCGTATTCTCGGCGGACTTCAATGCGAATGTCATCAAAATAGAGCTGCAAATCAAAGGAAGGTTTATTACAGACAAGCAAGTTCCCATTACGGTCGTAGATATCACCGCGAGGAGCAGGAAGAATGATACGTCGTTGGTTTTGACGCTTTTCCTTTTGGCAAAAATAATCATATTGAATAATCTGTCGGTAAAATAATCCACAGGCTAAAAACAGAAACACCAACAGGAAAAAAATTCCTAAAATGGCAATTCTTCGGTTATTTTGCTGGAAATGAATCTGCTTCACAGTAGGATTGTAACATAGTGGTACATATCACTAAGCCTTAAATGAAAAATAGAGACGCTTTCAATAAAAAATCAAAACGCTCCTTTGCGGGTTTTGTACATTCGACATTAAATATTTTTTAACATCTGGATTTCTAAATATTTCGTAAATGAATTAATCATGAAAAAATGACAGTATAAAACTATACCGTCATTAAACAATTTTTGCTCAAAAAGTATTTTTTTGATGAATTTTTGACGACATTTCGGAAATTTAAAGATCGTTCATTTACAGTGTTCCATGGAAGCGATCGCCGAAGTCGCCTAGGCCGGGAACAATAAAATTTTTTTCATTGAGTTCTTTATCCACCGCGATTGTGAAAATATTTACTAATGGAAATTCATCCATGATCCGTCGAATTCCTTCCGGTGCTCCAAGAATTGAAACAAAATTAATTGATTTGGGCTGAAGATTTCGTAGCATTTGAATGGAAAAATGTGCAGAATTACCCGTTGCTAACATAGGATCTAAAATGAAAACATCCATATCGGTTATGGGTGGCAATTTTTGGTAATAACATTCAACCTGAGCTGTTTCTTCGTCGCGTTGGAGGCCGAAATAGCCTACCATCGCTTCCGGTAGCAGTTCCAGCGCAGGAGAGAGTAGCGCAAAACCAGCACGTAGAATCGGAATCAAAACGACATCATTTGCCAAAGTTTTGCCCTTACAATTGCAGAGCGGTGTGGTTACGGTTGTCGATTCCAGTGCCAGATTTTCAAATGCTTTCGTAAAAAGAATCATTCCAATTCTTCGACAAAGTGTGTGATATTCTGCCTGTGTTGTTTTCCAATCCCGTAGATAGGTTAAAACATGTTCTGTAACGGGATGATTAATGATGTACAACGCCATGTTGAAAGAGAATTAACACGTAATTAGCACGTATGGTGTAGAGCAAGCAGTCTTAGATGTTTTTTTTAATAACATAAAGATGAAGCTGCTGCCGTTGTAAGAAATTCCTTTGGCGGAGAGGGAGGGATTCGAACCCTCGGTACCGTTACCAGTACACAACATTTCCAGTGTTGCACAATCGGCCGCTCTGTCACCTCTCCCGAAATTGTCATTTTTGCTCACTTCAACATTCCTTTGCCATATGTATTGAAAATACTATTTTTTCAACGGTGAAAACCGTGGTAATCCATTGTCGTTGGTAACGGCAATAGTCCCTTGTATTAGCGGTTGAGCATATTTAATAAAATTATTGTTCAAAGTTCCGTCTTCGTTAACCCAATGTTCCGGGAATGTTTTTTTATGGTTGAGAACGTTTTCTAAATCAACAATGCCATATTCAACGCCGTAGCGATTGGTTTCGGAACGTAAAATCGTCATCATTTTGCCGTTGATTCCGTCCATAATAAAGTCAACTGCTTTTACACCGGATTCGTAGGCCTCATCAACGTCTACTTTGGATAAACAATGGGTAGATGCGTATTGTAAGGATCCTAATTTTGTCACTAAAACACGCACTTCCAGGGACTCCTCTATGATCATTTTTAGTTTTTCAGCAGCCTCCATTGATTTATGCGTAATATAGTTTCCTGATTCATTGACTAAAGATTCACCGGTTACGATAATGCAATGACTTTCTGATTTAAGAACATTTTGTACATCCTTTAAAAATTTTTCTTCGGAAAACTCCTTGGAAGGAAAAAGCAGGATGTGTGGTGCGTGACTATTGCCATTACATAATTGGGCGAGCATGGAACTGGCAATTAACCAATCGGAGCCATTGGTTGTAATTTCTATAATATTGATCAGATCATGATTGGCAATGGCCGAAGCGTATGCGGATATTTCGCAGACGATAGTTGCAATCAACTTACTCGCACTGCCATAGCCGAGGCAATGGTCGGTAATTGGAAAATGATTGTTAATTGTCTCGGGAATGAAAATAATATTGATTTTGTGGGGATGTTCCTGTACGGTTTGCGATAGTTCTAGAGCGATCGATTGTGCTTCCATGTCGCCAATAATGAATAAAAAACGAATGTTGTGCTTTTTAAATGCAGCAAAAAGTGTTTCGATTTCCTCTTTGGAACGTTCAACCCAATGGAATGCACCCAAAGCAGCTCCAGGTAAAAATAAAAGGTTGCGGACAGACTGTTGCGGTTGGGCTGCAAGATCAATCAGATCATCGTTGAAAATACCGCAGAATCCATCCAGTGAACCGTAAATTTCTTCGATATTCTCATAGTTAAGGGCTCCAGAAATTACGCCACTCAGTATGGCATTGGATACCGAAGAAGCACACCCTGATTGAACCACTAAAACATTACCACTTAATTGATCCGACATAAACAATAAACAAATTCTTGGGGACGGACTTTGCATTTCTTTTAGATTTGTGCAATAAAAAAAGTCAACCATGGGGAAACAATAATCCGGGCATTTTTATGAAAAAATGAAAAAATTTTCTATGTCTCAAGGAAGGTATCTTAGCTATATTGCCGTTGGGATTATTTTTTTGGTAAAGAATTAAGTTGGTAAAAATTTAATAAATCATTGTATGCTTGATCGTCGGGTTTGTTTTGTTCCAGATAAATGTCTTCGATGTTTTGATTAAGTGTAATGAGTTGCCGATTTCGTTGTAGTATTCCTTCGCTCTCTATGAGTAATGTTCGGAAGCGCTCTGGTTTTATGTGGTTCGCATTTGCTAAAATATGGTCAATATTTCCATACTCTTGCAGCCAAATATTGGCAGTTTTAGGCCCCACGCCATAGATTCCAGAAATATTGTCTGCCTGGTCGCCGATGAGAGCAAGATAGTCGACAATTTGTTCCGGTAATACACCAAATTTTTCCATAACACCTGAGATATCAATGCGGGTTCCTAGGGAATTTTTGTTCGTTCCAGGAATAATTTGGTAAATATTTCCCATAATACATTGTGCGAAATCTTTATCCGTGCTAAAAATGAAAATTTCATCAAATTGTTTCTGGTATTTTTTTGCAAATGAGGCGATCAGATCATCCGCTTCGATACCCGATCGCTCGATGATGGAACAGCCCATAGCATAGGCAAATTCTCTTACAGCGGGAATTTGCACTTTTACCGGATCGGGGATTTCAATGCGATTGGCTTTATATTCAGGAAATAGGGCTTGGCGAATGGGATCGCGACCTTTATCGAAAAAAACAACTACACACGATGGATGCTCTAAATTGATAATTTTTGTTAAAGTTTTGATGGCGCCAAAAATGGCGTTTGTCGGAAAATTTTGCGTATTCAAAAGCGGAATGCCATAGAAACACCGGAAGATAAGATTTAGGCCATCGATGAGAAAACATTTGGACATATTACTCAATAAATATCAACATAAAATTGAATATGTAAATCTTTATTATTCAAATAAAAAGTAAGTGGGAAATAGGAATTGATTCTGATAGATATTTTTGCAAGGCAAAATAATTTACGAAATATTTTGCCATTTATAACAAAATTTACTGCCCATACGATACGAAAAAGATTGAGTTATTGTTAAAAATTTAAAGTATAGTGTCATTCAATAAGAATTTTGGAGCAAGGGCATCAAAATGAATGTAAGTGATGAAATTAAAGATAGCCAGTGGGAAGAAGTATTTGTACCAACCGAATGCGATAAACAGGCGGAAGCAGTAGTAGCTTCCATTGGAGATGGATCAACAGTGTCTGGCGCAAGCATTGTAGCCGATCTTAACGATTTGGCGAATTGGACATTTGGTACGCGCTGGAGCGATACGGATTCGCCGAAGACAGAACGTGTTTTTTCTAGTCGCCATTTCAATAATGATCGCAAATCTCATTATTTCCATAAAGAACGTTCCGATGATCGGCAATCAAAGTCGTTCAATGATACTCATTTCGAACAGACTGGACCGAATAAATTGGAAAAGTACAGCCAAGAGCGACGGCCTTTTAGACCTCGTCCACGGGAATATCGCGAGCATCGAGTATTTTCTCCTCCATTTGACATCCAATTTTATCCAGAAGACAAACCGTTCGATTTACTTGTAGAGGAAATGCGTAAAAATTGTAAAACCTATGAGTTATTTACTGTTGCGAAATTAATTTTACAGAAACCCGAACGCTATGTCGTTACCATTCGTCGTAGACCAAATGCCGAAGGTGTCGTTGCTCCTCTTTATTTGTCATTGTTGGATGATCTTGTATTCGAGTCGGAACGTGAGGCCATGGCCCATATGATTCATCATCATGTGGATGAATTTTTTGATGTGCATGAGGAAGTAATGGAGCCACCCAAAGGACGCTTTACCTGTGTCCATCGCTGTGGGTTGACGAAAAAATTACTATCTGCTCCTAACTATCACAGGTATCGGAACATTTTACGCGATCATTTTAATGCGGAAATTTATTCAATGCCCTTTGAGCGTTTTGTTGCGAAAATCGAGACGACTAAGGATGAGGCAGATATTCAAAATTGGCTTCAACAGATGAGTCACAAAGTGACCTATACGCCGAAGGTCATTGATGAAACGATAACCGATTTTGAGCCTCTAAGTTCGCTGGATGGCGTGAAAAATTATTTATTAAAATATTACAAAGATCGCATTTTACGGGAAGTGACAACCGTTCGCATTGCCGGTGTAAATAGCACGTCGATGCCTCCCTCTAGCATTGCACGTGAGATACAATTTATTCTGCAACGCCAGCGCCAGTTTCCTCTTGATACGGCAAATAATTTACGCAATCGTTTTCGCCGTGTTGACTTTGGCATTTACCGTAGGGGGAAAAGTGGCATTTCCTATGTCTGTGCGGTGAAACGCAAATTCCGTAGGGAAAGTGATGTGTTTGAGTCGGGTATCCAGTCGCTTATTTCATTTTTAGAACCATTAGCAAAAGCTGATTTAATGATGCTCAAAAAGGATTACATCGAAGCAAATCACTTATCAGAAACAGAAATTCTAGGAATGTTGGATTGGCTTATCAGGGAAGGATATGTTGTTTTGTATGAAAATGGTGAGCTGTATTTAAATCCTAAGCTAATCCCTATGAAAGGTGCGATGGGCGATGGCGATATTGTCCAATCGGAATTAGAGGAAGTCATAGAGCTTTCCAGCACAGGACAGTTGGTTATTCCATTAAAAATGGAAGAGACTGCGATTGAAAAATTATCCGATGGGACAATCACGGTTACTCCTGAAACGGCACTAGGAATTGCTGAGGAAAAATTGAACATCGAGTTCCCTCATGGGAGGGAGGGAACGGTAAACTTTCCGCCTGATAAGGAAAGAGTAGAATTATGATTGCCATTGTATTTATAAAAAAATCACTCCAGCTGTGACATTCGGTTATTCCGTATCGTTTGGTTTGCAATGATAAATATGATAATAGACTGTTTTTGATAAATATAATATGGGCCGTGTTGAGTTATTTTAAGGTTTCAATTTAGTCCATATCGAAAAAACTATTTCCGTGCCCAACGGTAGACATCGATGTACTTTTTGGCGGAGGTGTTCCAGGAAAAGTCTTGTCTCATGGCATGCTTCCGCATTATCGTTACTACTTCGGGCGTATTCCTATAGAGATCACATATCCAGCGAATTGTATTGTAAAGTGCGGAATCCGTTAAGTCCTGGAATAAAAATCCTGTTCCAGTTGAACCGGAAAGATGTTGAATCGTGTCCTTGAGTCCTCCCGTTGCGCGCGCGATCGGAAGTGTTCCGTAGCGCATGGAGTACATCTGATTTAGCCCGCAGGGTTCAAAGCGGCTCGGCATTACAAAAAAATCAGCGCCTGCTTCAATAAGATGGGATAACATTTCGTGAAATCCAATATGCACAAAGCAACGCTCGTGGTATTTTTTTGCAATTTGAATAAATCGAGATTCTAAAAAATGGTCACCATTTCCCAAAAGCACAACCTGAATGTTAAGGTTTTCCAGAAGACTAGGCAAAATATTTGCAAAAACATCGAGTCCTTTTTGCTCATAGAGGCGTGAGACGATACCGAATAGGGGTATTTTGCGTTCCCTAGTAAAGTTGCAATAGATTTGTAATTTTTTTTTGCAAATCGCTTTACCATTTAGATTTGTTGGTGAAAATTTTACGGGCAAAAATGGATCAGTTTCCGGAGACCATAAGTATTCATCGATGCCATTGCGAATACCAATGAGATCGCTGGCGCGAAATTTTAAAGAAGAATCTAAACCGAAACCAAATTCCGGTTGTTGAATTTCTTTGGCGTAGTTTTCACTGACCGTGGTTAATTTGGTGGCGAAGTAGATACCAGCTTTCATCATATTTACCTGGCCGAAGGCTTCGACCCCATCGGCACGAAATACATGGTGCGGAATGCCTAGAAAATCGAGAATTGATTTTGGCGCATAGCCGTGATGCTGCAAATTATGAATTGTAAAAACAAAGCCACAATGTCCCATGGGTTTATTGCGTTCGATTGTATCCAACATCACAGGAATAAGTCCCGTTGTCCAATCATGTCCATGGATGACGTCCGGAATCCAATTCAAATGGTAACACAAATCGATGGCCATGCGCGATAGGAATGCGAAACGTTCGGGATTATCGGAGAAGTCGCTATAGTGATCGGAATAGATACCGTTGCGATCGAAATAGCGTTTAAACTCAATGAAATAAATGGATAAATTGTCCATTTTATATTCCCAAATTTTTCCGTATTCGGTGCCATAGCCCATATTGACAATCACGGGTTGCAGGTGTTCGATGGTACCGGCGGGAAGTATAATGGAGGCATATTTGGGAAGAATAACTTTGATTTCATGGCCTAGCTGAGCAATAAATTTCGAAAGCGAGGCGACGCAGTCACCGAGGCCACCTGTCCTAGCAAATGGTGTCCATTCGGGGGAAACCATACAAATTTTTAAATGCTCATCCACAGTAAAAGCATTTTAAATATATACAAAAAATATCACGGGACAAGTTTTTTGGATAGAGAGAAAATTTTAGGAAAAAGTCTTTAACTATAATGTAAAACAAATCGTTTGCAAGTGAAAGTGATGAATGGACCATTTATGCTTTTCTATGCCCTCGATTTGATTTATTTTTTGACCATTTATCAAGCCTATATCATAGGCTATTGCTTTTTTGTGACCAAGCGACGTGAATGGCATTTTTGTTCCAAAAAATATGCCAATCTCTAAATACTCATTTGCGCTACGATGTTTTCGGATGTGGATGCTTATTATCCATCGAATTGGGCTATAAAAAGAAAATAAAAGCTTGATTTTTTTTGTAATTTGCAATTGACATAACATGTATGGGATTGTCTAAAGATTGCGCAGGACATCGTTCGCGTTTACGCGAGCGTTTTGCAAAGTCTGGTTTTGTTGGATTTGCAGAGCATGAAATTGTTGAGCTATTTCTTACCCTCTGTTTACCAAGAAAAGATGTTAAGTCCCTGGCTAGAGCATTGCTCCAAAAGTTTGGTTCCATTTGTGCTATTTTTGATGCCGATGTCCATGAATTAGCGGAGGTGAAGGGCATGGGAACCGTTGCGCCACTTGCTTTTAAGATTGTTAAAACATTTATGGAGATCTATCTGATGAGGAGTCTTGAACTCAACGTTTGTATCCTAGATAATTACGATCGGTTGGAGCGATTTTGGCGATTGCGACTTAGGGATAACAAAAGGGAGGTTTTCGAAGTTGCGCTTTTGAATACACGTTTGGAGCTACTAAGGGATGGAGTGGTTCGACTTGAAGAAGGTGTGGTTGATCGTACCAACGCTTATCCACGAAAAGTTATTGAATGTGCGTTGTTTCGGCATGCCAGTGCCATCATTATTGCCCATAACCATCCATCCGGTAGTTCCGTGCCTTCCGATCATGATCACCTAATAACGAAGAAAATCGAAAAAATTTCCGAATCTTTGGGTATTCGTTTCATTGATCATATCATTGTTGCGCGTTACGATATTTTTTCCTTTCGGAAAGAAAAGCTCATCAAAGCAGCTAATTCCACTTTGTGAGGAGATTATCGACAGTCATTTTTATTTTTTTGAGTGTCATTTCTGGTTTAGAGCGGATGATTTCTGCAATACGTTCTGCGAAATCTTCCGGAGAGTAATTTGCCGTTTCTAGTAGATAGAGGAGAACACCATCACGATGGATTTGATATGTTTTACGTTTTTCTTGACCGCGTGGGGAACGACCATTAGCGACATGTCCTAAGATTTTTTGATTATCGAACGCGTCACGGATATATTGATCTGTTTTCCCGACAATGCTAGCCATCTCTTTTGGTGAAAACCATTCCTGATCGGGGACCATGAAACGGAAATATTCAACATTTACATTCGTAGTTTTCATGTTTATTAGTTAAAAAAAAGAAAGATTTAAGACCTTGAATTTTTAAGTCAATTTGACGTAATTCTTCTGAGCATTCTCTTAATTTTGAGCTGGCTTCTTCGTCGGGCATAAAGCCCGCTAAAACATCATAAAGTCGCACCCTTTCCTCGACGGGTTCCGTTTCGAGTTTTTCGAGCACATATTTTATTAGTTTTTCGGCCGAACTTTCCATGGAATGCACAAAATTTCAAATATGACCAACTTAGTGTTGCAAAAATTTCCAAAACCTTACTTTGAAAGAAGAATATAGGACTCATTTCTGCAAACTGGAGTGTAATAATTACACTTTCGGGCAAAAAGTCAAAAAGATTCTACTCAAGATGAAAAAATTTTATGGGAATGGCCGTGGAGCGTGATAAAGATGGAGATAACGGATTCGGTTTACGATTCCGGTTATTGTTGGGGTATCATAACCTAACATTGAAAGATGTGAGTGAGGCGACGGGGGCAGCTATATCTACGATTAGTACCTGGCGCAATGGAAGAGTACCGGGGACGCGTGCTGTCATAGAAAAGATTGCCCAGTTATTTCATGTCAGTCCATTCTATTTGCTGCAGGGGGAGACATCACAGTCTAAGGTTGATAAAACATTACTAGAAATTGCGCATCAATTTTCTAAAAATTCGGATAGCAATGATGGTAATTTAAGGGAAAAAATTCGGTTATATTTTGAACGCTACTTGGATGAAGCAGAGAAATATGAAGGTGGGTTAGAGCATACGTGGTTACAGTTAGTGAAAGAATTTCCGATTAATTGGTTTCAAAATGCTGGAGAATTTCTTGTGGCGCGCCATCGATTGGATACGAAAAATGTGAAACCGCAGGATTATCCCGATAAAACTGAATTCATTGAAGTATTTCCTAAATGTCTGTCCCGTTAAATCGTTTAGTTGTATTTTATTTCATTATTATTTTTTGATATTTTTATTTTTTACCGCATAGTTGCATTGTTTGATCGTTGCTTGATTGTTTTTGCTTAGATTTTCTAAATCAGTTCGAAACATATGGAGGTATTGTTACAGGTTATCCTGAGAATCTATATAGTTTTTGTGTAGCGCCTATACCCATTGAAAATGGGAAAATTTTTTGCTAAAAAATTAAATTTATTTTAAATCTTCACGCAAAGAAGAATAGAATATCTGATATATTTGGCTGACATGATTCCAGCTAGTCACTACCATAAGTAATCATTGGAAGCAATGTATATTCGAAATTATTAAAGAGAATAACGCCAGTCAATGAGACGTAAAAGAAGAAAGCGCTCATTGTTCCAAAAATCAAAGGCAATGCATACTAATATGTCAATATCGCGATCATACTCAGGAAAATAGGAAGCCATATCCCAGGCGATTCCGCATAGCCATGGCTTATCTTTGCGCTCAATCCAAAAACGAAAATGCTTTCTATTGATACCAAAAAATTCCGTGTTTTTTGTAAAACGAACGTTCCGAATGCAAAAAATAGGTTCCTCGTTTTGTTGGCCGTATGGCTGTAAATAATTTTCTAATTCCCTAACAAATGATTCATCGATATCGTTCTTGTCTAAAATATGGGCAATTTCAATTTCTTCTTCAAAAACTTGAGTTTCATTGTTGATTTGTGAAATTGCATGATTAAATGCACTGCGAAATATATTGACGTTTTCCGGTTTCAAAGCAACTCCTATGGCCATTTTATGCCCGCCCCAATTTTCGGTGTGCATTGTGCATTGCGTCAAAACATCAACTAAGTTAACATTTGCGCTCCTTCCGGAACCCTTTGCTATACCACGTTCCAAAGACATGACAATGACAGGACGACCATATTCTTTCGCTAGCTTTCCCGCAACAATGCCAACTATTCCTGAATGCCAATCCGAATTGAAAAGCACAATGCCCGGATCATTTAAATAGTATTCCTGAACCATTTTTTGTGCTTCTATGGTAACCGCATGTTCAATGCGCTGTCGTTCCCGATTCATTTGATCAATTTTTTTAGCCATCACCATAGCTTCGGAAATATCACTTGCCATCAGCAATTCCACGGGCAATAGGGCATCGGATAGCCGTCCACTCACATTGATGCGTGGCGCTAATTTAAAAGAAACATCGGCCTGCGTAATGGCTTGTCCGGAAGGAATATTGGCAACGGAGCAGAGAGCATCGAGTCCCGGGCGACGCTCCTTTGCAAAACTTTGTAGTCCGTATTTCACAATGATGCGATTTTCATAGCGCACGGGCATCATATCGGCGATTGTGCCAAGGGCAACGATATCAAAATAACTTTTGAGGCGAATAGCAAAGGCTCGCTCATCATTTTGTGTCCGCCGATGTTTTAAAAATGCATGTACAAACTTGAAAACTAATCCTACGGTACACATGGACTGCAATGAAATATTGTGCTCAGTTAGATGGGGATTGATGATCGTTCCAATTTGCTTCCGATTCATTGTCAGCGTATGGTGATCAATGACCAAAACCTCAATACCTTTTTTAATAAGGGAGCGAATTTCATCTATGGAGTTAGTGCCGCAATCCAATGCGATGACGAGATTGGGATTACTTTTTTTGAGCATGCGATGGACAATTTCCTTTGACATGCCATAGCCCTCGGAAAACCGTCGCGGAACAAAATACTGTGGATAGATACCAAATTGTTTTAATACATCGATGAGCAATGCCGTGCTCGTAATACCATCCACGTCGTAATCACCGATGATGGAAATGGTCGATTTCCGTTGCACATGTCGATCTAATAGGGTAACGGCGGAATCCATGTTCTTGATCAAGAAAGGATCATCTAAGTCGGAAATTTTAGGTGTAATAAAGTGTTTCGCATCGGTAACTTTCTCAAACCCTCGCTGTAGGAGAATGTTGCTTATGATTTTTGAAATACCTAATTGAGCAGCTAGAAAATTCCTTTGATCTTCGTTACAATCCGAAAACTTCCACTTCACTATACGACCTTTTGCCAAAGATATCTAACCCCTGCTTCATTCATTTATTTTAAAAAAAATTAGCAAGACTTTATTTTATAGATATTTGAATGAAAACGAAAACTTGATAGGGGGTTAAGATTGATAGGCATAGGAGAAAAATAATGATTACATTCGAAAGGATATCAATTGTCTGCATTCCCTATGATTTTGTCAAATTAATTTTGAAACTTGATATGAATATTCTCAGCAAAAATACCATTGGTACCATAGGTTTTTCTCATCACTGATAATAGCCTATCAAAACTTTTTCCATAACCATGGCCTAATTATTTCACAAATCCAATAATTGTTAATTTGTTTGCATGGCATCTCCTACCTAAAGAACTCAGAAAATAGTCTCTATTTTATTTCCACTGTTTGTCGATTACCCCTATGCCAACGGTAAAAAATGGGGGCCGCAATGAAAATGGAAGAATAGGTCCCCACAAAAATGCCAATAATAAAAATGAGTGCCAAATCGTTGATGGTTCCTGTTCCGAAACAATACAGAGCCAATACCGCTAAAAGCGTTGTGAAACTGGTCAAAATCGTTCTCGATAGGGTACAGTTGATAGAATAGTTAATAATTTCTTTCAGGGAAGCCATTG
The DNA here is from genome assembly GCA_031255715.1 of Puniceicoccales bacterium. Taxonomy (GTDB): domain Bacteria; phylum Verrucomicrobiota; class Verrucomicrobiia; order Opitutales; family LL51; genus LL51. The sequence continues at coordinate 42,149 of JAIRRZ010000009.1, read as the reverse complement.
GATTGAAATGTAATTCTTCGCGAATGCGATCAAAAACAACAATAGTATCATTGAGTGAATAGCCAATGATCATTAAAATGGCTGCGATCATTGGTGCCGAAAACTGCCGGCCTAGAAACAGGTAAATACCAACCGTCGCTGCGATATCATGGATGGTTGAAATCAGCGCTCCCATGCCGAACCCCATTTCAAATCGAAGGGCAATATAGATGAGAATCATCAGTAGGGAAACCACTACCGCATAAAACGCATTCCATTTAATTTTTTTACTCATCGAAGATCCGATGCTTGATTCGTGTATAATTTTTAATTGGGCCTGTGGGTACTGATCGGTCAATTTTTGAAATAGTAATTTTCCTTGTCCTGCCTTTGTCTGAAGACATAAAACTTCATCGGAATCCTTAACACTTTTGCGATATACTATTCCAATTTCGTCGACACCATTTTCTTTAGCTAACCGTTCAATGTCGTTGGTATTCAGTTTTTTTGCAAATTGGAGTGTCATTTCATCACCACCCGTAAAATCGATGCCATAGATATTATTGCCGCGAATTATGAATGCAAATAGTCCCAATCCGATGATAGCCAAGGATACGATATACGCCACCTTTTGGTTGGCCATGAAATCAAATTTCCCAATTTTGCCACTATGTTTTTTCAGTAAATTTTCAAAGCCTAGATCGATCAGAATCATCATTAGTGCGCGGTTTAAAACCAAGGCGCAGAACATGGTTGCAAAAATACCAATTGCTAAAATCACTCCGAATCCACGCACGGGTCCCGTTCCTAGCCAAATCAGAATAAGCGCGGAAAGCAATGTTGTAATATTGGCATCGAAAATTGTTGAAAATGCTTTTTCATAGCCCGCTGCAAGTTCCAGACGCATTCGTTTTCCCAGAGCTCATTCTGCGCGTGCGCTCAAAAATCCAACTATTCGAATCGACTCCCATGCCTGCTGTTAAAACCAATGCGGCTACGCCGGGAAGGGTCAAAGTTGCTTCAATCATTGCCATAAGCCCGAGAACAATGAGTATATTGGCGAGAATGGTGAAAACGGCGACTAATCCCGATATGCGATAGTAGGCAATCATAAATAAGATCACTAATCCCACGCCTAAAAGTGTTGCATACATAGAATTTCTTTTTGCCCCTTCAGCGAGGGAAGGTCCGATTTCTTGAATTTCCGTTAGAATGAGTTCAAATTCCAAAGGATTATTGAGGATATTAGTCAACTCAAGTGCTTCACGCTGGGAAAAATGTCCTGAAATACTTGCCATGCCATTGGGAATTTCACAGTTAATGCGCGGTGCTGAATATAATTTTCCATCGAGAACAATTCCCAGTGAGCGACCAATATTATCCTTCGTAACCTTAGCGAATTGATCGACGCCTTCCTGTGATTTCATTTCGAGACTAATTTCAAACCCACCGTATTGATTTAAGGTGGTATGGGCATTTTTTACCATTTTACCGGTAATTTCTGGAATCTTTTTGACATAGTAGGGGATCATTTTCATTTCACCGGTTTGGTAATTTTCCGACTCGGAAAATAACAATTCATAGCCGATAGGTATTGTTTGAGGATCTAAACTGTGCGGGCGATCTTCATGTACTAACCGGAATTCCAATTTTGCTGGACGCTTTACCGCATCAACAATTTCTGGATTATCTTGCATAGAAATCCCCGGTAACTGAATTTCGATTTCATCGTCACCGCGCGCGCGAATGACTGGTTCAGCAACGCCCATACCGTCGAGGCGGTGACGCATAATTTGGGCCGCTTTTTCGAGCTGACTCCGCCGCAAATTCAAATCTTTTTCTTTGGTTACATTGTCCGCAATTTTTAGAGTAAACGCGATACCACCTTTGAGATCGAGTCCTTGTTTGAGGCGTCCTTTGGATTCCCGTAGTAACGTATCCATCAAAATTTTGTTCTTTTTGTCTAAATTTTTAATATCCTGTAACTTGATATCTGAAAAATAAGAGGAGAGATCAATTTTTTCAATCCGGGCGATGTCTTTTAATGCAACAAAAATGGAAGGCGATTGCTTAAGTTGTACTCGCAATTTTGCCTGCGAAAGTAAACCGGAAAATTCATTAACTTGTGCCGTTGCGCGATGGGCAATAAAATCGTTAAAAGGACGATCACTAAGGGGAATTAAACTCCAAAAAGCCCATAATAAAACGACGATCGATAAAATTGATTTTCCTAAAACTTTACTAAACATATTCCTAAAGCCTATAGGGGTAATATGAATTCTCACGATTTCCGCAAGCTAAAAAAACGGCAGCTTTTACAAAACTATCGACAATCATTGCAAACGAATTTTAGGGTTTAGCCAGGCTTGAACACAATCAGTAATCGTATTGCAAACCATAATTGCCAGGGCATAAAAATTTACAATTCCCAGAATGAGCATGTGGTCACGATTACTAATCGCTTGAATAAAAAGACGACCTAAACCTGGAATTTGAAAAACAGTTTCCGTTACAATTGCTCCACTAATGATTCCCGCAAACGTCGGTCCCATATATGCCACAATGGGTAGTAAAGCATTGCGCAGGGCGTGTACAAAAAAAATTCTCCATTCACTTAATCCACGTGCCTGTGCGGCCATAATGTAAGGTTGATCCAAAACCTTGCCCAGTGCACTTTTCATTAGACGAGCAATATAGGATGCGTACAAGATTCCAATCGTCAGAGTGGGAAGAATTTTATCGCTCCAGTGATCCCAGCCGGCAACGTGAACCCATCGCAATCGTACGCCCAAGATATACATCAGTAAAGGGCCGACAACAAAAGCCGGAAAACAAACACCTAACGTTACCAAAAAACTCAGTGCTCGATCAATGGTCCCAGGAAAACGGACGCAAGAAACGCCAACCAAAATTCCTAGAAATAACGCAAATAGCATGCCATATACTCCCAATTCGAAACTGATACGCGCCTTCGATCCAATCAATTCCGCAACATTCCACCCCACATACTTGTATGACGGACCGAAATCTCCCATAAAAACGTTGCTGATATAACGGCTATATTGAACCCAAACCGATTCATCAAGGCCATATTTTTCATTTAATTGCTGGCGAATTTCAATGGGCATCTCCTTTTCCGTATCGAATGGTCCACCCGGAACAAAATGAATAAGCAAAAATGTCAAAAATGTTACCGCCAGAAAAACCGGAAACATTAAAAAAATTCTTTTTATAAAAAAAATAAACACAACTATATTACGATATAATGGGCCTTTTTCCGTAAACTATCAAGCCAATCCTGACGCAGTTGTTGATAGCGCTTGTTCAATAAAATACGTTCAATGTTAGCACTGGCTTCGGTTAACGTTAGAAGACGCTCTTCTTTAATTTTTCTTAGGCCAAAAAACATAATATGGTTACCGAGCTCTATCCCTTCGTCACTGAAAGAATTTAATGCCATTGTCTCTACTTTTTGCACTACCGTTGGCAAAATATCTGCGCAGAGAAGGTCATCGTTTCGATTTATATTAGCATTGGGAATTTTCGATAAACGTTCAAAAATTTCCTCATAATTGTTTCCGCTTTTTATGCATTTTTTAACGTCTTCGATCGATTTTTGATTCTCTTTTGAAATTGCAATTTGATCAAAACTTATCTGTCGCCCCTGCTTCATCTCGGATTTATGGGCATTGTAATAATTTTGAGTATCCAAAGGACTTACTGTGCTAGGCCTGGTCACATTGCAATCATACATAAATCCTACGATAGCCTTTTCGCGAAGTTCATTTTCAAAACTTTGTTTCGTCTTTCCGTTTTTCTTTAAAGCATCGCTAAACTTCAAATAGTCGTTATCAAAACGGGTTTTTCGTATTTTGTCGCACTCTTTTTGCGCATAGTTTTCCGGTAGTTGTCCGCGAATGCGGACAAATTCGCAGACGATAAAAATTTTTTCAGATAACACCTCCAAAGCTTCCCGATGACTAATCTTCGAGCGAGTAGCCTCTTGATTGATCTGCCACGTTGTGATTGCGCGATTTTCCACATGGGCAGCAATTTTATTTTTATAAACTATATTCTGCGCCGTGGATCCATGGAGCATGCCCATCGACAACAACACATCGGGTAGCAAAATGCTACGGAGAATTATTGATACATTTCTCAACACATCTTCCAGCATAGAACTGAAACAAAAAAGAAAAGAAAAATTTGTATTGGAAAAAAACTTTAGAATTCTATTTTCTGTTTCCATGAATTCAAATGGTGGAAGAGATATTTTTCAAAAAATTATTGACCATGAAATTCCAGCCGAAATCCTCATGGAAGATGAGCAATGCATCGTAATTCGTGATATTAATCCTGGAGCGCCAATACATGTTCTGATTATTCCGAAAAAAAATATTCCTCGGCTTGCGGAGGCCCAGGAAAGTGATGTGCCAATTCTGGGGCATTTACTTTTGATGGCGCAAAAATTTGCGCAAACTCAAGGCTTATCGAAAGGGTTTCGTGTGGTAATTAATAATGGTCCCGATGCTGGAGAAAGCGTTCCCCATTTACATATCCATCTTTTAGCTGGTAAGCCAATGATTTGGCCACCGTGCTGAAGTTTTGAAAATTTATCCCTATTAGATTTGCCCCATACATTCATTGAATGTTATGTGTTTGGGCTGCCGAGTAAATATTTTTTATTGAAAAATTACAAAAAAAATGATCGGTGATGGATAAAAATTTATTTTTGTTGCGAGTAGGATTAGGCAATATGTGCAGTATTTCGATACAATTTTTTTTTGAAGGCTGGATCCTATGCTCATTTTTCACTTTATTAAAAAATTTCCTTTGCTTGCATTTTGAAAATGTATGTTGTGCCGCGAAAATTTAATCCATTTCCTTTCGAGTATCACACGGAACTTGAATTGCAAATTGAAAATATCACCAATCTCGGACTTGGCGTTGGTCGCCATAACGGTTGGGTTATTATGGTTCCCAATGTGGCCATCGGTGAGCGCATTCTCTGTCGTATTTATCGCAATTATAACAATTATTCCCAGGCGGATCTTGTCGAAATTTTAGAGCCCTCTTCCGAACGCGTTATACCAAAGTGTCCGTTGTTCGGAATTTGTGGCGGTTGCCAATATCAGCATCTAAGCTATGGGATGCAGCTCAGACTTAAACAGCAACAGGTCAAGGAATTATTACAAAAATTAGCCAATATTAATGTCGAAGTTGCACCGACCATTGGTACGGAACAAATTTATTACTATCGCTCGAAACTAACGCCCCATTTCGAAAAGGGAGCTAAAAATATCGGATTCCTTAAAATAAATAGCCGTTTCGCCATCGTGGATGTGGAGCATTGCTGCATCGGAATGGATGGGATCAATGAAAAATTCAAAATTTTGCGCCAAGAAATTCATCGAAAAACTTTTAAATTTGGAGGAACTTTATTGCTTCGTGATACGGAAGACGGGGTCGAAACAAATCCATCGAAAATGATTACCCAGCGTATCGGGCATTGGGTATTCCAGGTTTATGCAGGGGAATTTTTTCAAAATAATCCATATATTTTACCCCGTTTTGTGGATTATATTATCCGTGAATCATCCGGCGAAGGTGTCGAATTTTTACTTGATATGTATTGCGGCGTTGGTGTTTTTGGAATTTGTGGTAGTCAAAAATTTGAAGCAATTACAGGAATCGAAATCAATGAACGCGCCATTCAGCTTGCTCGGCAAAATGCAGTGAATAATTCCGTGAATAACATTCAGTTTATTGCCGGTTCCTCTGAAAATATTTTCGCCGGAATCTTACCTGAAGCTAGAAAAACAGCGGTTATACTTGATCCACCGCGTAAGGGTTGCAGCGAATTATTCCTACGGCAGTTGACGTGTTTTTCGCCAAAAAAAATTATATATATCTCCTGCAGTCCAGATACGCAGGCCCGTGATATGCAATTTTTACTCCAACATAGCTATGTAATTCATCGCGTCCAACCCTTCGATTTGTTCCCGCAGACACGACATATTGAAAATGTAATCACACTTTTTTCCTACAAATAGTTTAAAGGATAATTTGAATACGTGAGGAGTGAGCGGTGCGATGGAGAAAAAAACGTTGGTCTGTTGCACAGAAAAAATCAATGCACTGGAAATACTTGACAACATGACTAAAAATGACGAGAGTGGAAGGTATAGGGAAGGGGACGAAGTCCGTTTGGATTTTTGGAGAAAATTGGAGAAAATATGGAAAATTTTTTGATTTCTTGTTAATGTTTTTCCCCATGAACTGTTTGTTCATTTTAAAATGTGGAGTAGCCAATGGTGGTGAGGATGTAGGCCACGATACCGACGGAGATGCCGTAGAGTAAAAATGGCCAAAAAGTTTTTTTAAGAATATCTCCTTCTCGGTTCGATAGTCCCAGAACGGCGCATGCGGCTACGATATTGTGAACGCAAATCATATTTCCCATGGCGCCACCTGTGCCTTGAGCAGCAAGGATAACAACCCGCGAAAGTTTCTGTAACTCTGCCACATCCCATTGAAATTGGGCGAACAGGATATTGGAAACGGTATTAGAGCCGGTGATAAAGGCTCCAAGGCCGCCCACATAGGACGCAAATAGAGGCCAAACCGGGCCCATGACATTGGCGGTTGCTTCGGCCATGACCCGCGGCATGGATAGGATATTAGCATCGACTCCCTCCGCTGTCAATTGGGTGATCAGATCCGGATGAGTGAAATTTCCAGAACCCTGAAATATCTTGACCAGAGCTACCGATGTGCAGAGGGAAATCGTCGCCGTTTTCATCTTCGAAAAAGTTTCGATCCACGCTTTTGCGACTTTTTTCAGTGGCATGCGATGTAGAAAAATGGTTAAAATGGCGATGAGCATAAAGGGTACTGTTCCCGGCAGATAGAGTAATTTGATACTATTTTCATTGATACCTTTGTAACCCAAAATATCACTAAAAGTGATGGTGCCGTATCGATTGAATAATTCCTTCAAAGGCAAAATATCGATACGGGTGAGTACCAGAATGACGCCGATAAAAATATAGGGCAGCCAAGCCATAAACTGGCTCATTTTCGGCTTTAATTCTCCATTGCCATCGAAAGTGATCGTTCCGGACCAACTTTTTTCCCATTTGGAAACTTCGCCGAAAGTCCATACTTCTTTTGGGACACAAAAACCGTATCGGGTTCCAAACATAATAATCAACAGCCCGACTAAACCTCCGACTATGGATGGAATTTCAGGGCCAACGAGCCATGCGACGAGGAGGAATGGAGCGGAGAAAGCCACGGCAGCAAATGTACAAAATTTCCAAGCGGCGAAACCTTCTTTCCAGGAACGATTAGGTCCAAAGAACCGGGTAATAAATCCTAGGGTAAAAATAGGGAGGATAAAAATCATAGGAATATGCATGAAGGTTGCGATTTGCCCAATTACTTTGAAGAAATGTTCATTGGATTGAAAAAATCCTTGTTCAACTGCTCGCTCAATTAGAGTCTGAAGTGAGGCGCCAAAGCCCGTAATAATGGGGGTGCCAACGGCGCCAAATGTAACGGGAAAGGAATTGAGTGTGAGGCAAAGAATAGCTGCTGCCATGGGAGGAAATCCGAGGGCGAGGAGTAGGGGAGCTGCCAATGCCGATGGAGTTCCAAATCCGGCTGCTCCTTCGATAAAAGCACTGAACATGTAGCCGATGATAATAGCCTGGATGCGCATGTCCTTGCTAATACTTTGCATGCCATGTTGGATTGTTTCCATAGCACCAGAATATTGGAGGGTATGGAGAATGAGCAGGGCGCCGAAGACAATGATAAGGACACTGATTGCGCTAATGACTCCTTGCAGACTAAGTGCTGTAACGTAAAGTAAAGGGAGGCGCCAAACGAATAGGGCAATAAGTACACAGATTGACCAGGCAACGGTCATCGCCTTTGCGGCTCCCCAACGCAGAATGACCATCAGTATCAGTACCGTTAAAATAGGCAATACCGCAATAATAGCCAATAAATTTGTAGACATAATACTTCTTTTCGCCTTTAAAAATTTTTGTCATTATAACTACAAATTTTTCAAAAACAATAAAAATAAAATAAAAATTATCGTTCACAGATATGGACGATAAAAGGTAAATGGTAATATAAATTTAAGTATGTGGCCAAACAATGAAACCGTATTGTCTTGTGTTTTACGGGACGTTTATATACTTCATAAATGGTTCTATAGAAGAATCTATCATTGTCAATTGATGGAAAAATTGCAAGCTTTTTAAGCTTTTGGCCTGATGTTTCCGCATTAAATGGACTTCTTTCAATCTCATTCAACATCTGATTAACTTTTCCTACAAAATTCGGTCCGACTTTATCGTTGGCTATTAATTGCTCTCTGATCCATTCCCCATTCGCATACGCTGACGATGGCTCAGCTGCATCGATAGCATTGACTGTAAAAATATTTTTAAAAGATTTTTTATCATAAGTCATCTCTCCTTTGAATGTGAGTACACGCCCATCATTGAGGGTGATTGTTATTGTGCCTGGGCATGAAAATGTTCTCTATTGTTTTACGTTCAGCCTTTGTTAAAGTTTCAAACCGCTTGGCAATGTCGTACGTCGCAACACAAGAGACAATGTCATTAGAAAAAATTTCCACAACTCAGGTATCAGTGTCATTGTTATATATATTTGTATCCATAATTTTTTATTTCCAGTGAACCCTATGTGCGAGAAATCGGTTTGTCAAGCTTAATTTTTTAGTGCCAAATTATGCGTCGGTTATTTTCTGTTGCGTAAAAAAAGTTGACTTGACAGCAGCAAAAAAGATGGCAAGGCTGAGTGGCGTAGGGGTGGGGTAAGCGTCGCGTAAAAAATCCCGATGCACCCTTGATTCTATTGATCAAGCGTCGATATAGGTAGCATTGAGGGCATTATCTTCGATAAAGGCGCGGCGAATGGCAACATCTTCGCCCATGAGCATAGAGAATACGGAGTCCGCAGCTACCGCATCTTCAATGGAAACTTTAAGCAACTTTCGCATTCTGGGATCCATCGTTGTTTCAAAAAGTTGTTTGGGATTCATCTCGCCGAGACCTTTATAGCGCTGGATCGATAGGCCGCGACGTCCCAATTCCCGAATTTTGGAAACCATTTCCAAACCGGAATATATCTCCAAAATATTTTCCTGCTCCGTCCCCATGTGTTCAACGATGTGATAGCGAGGGTGCTTTGTTGTTTCGAAGGTACTTAAATCGATACCGAAGTTGGCCAATTGTTCTAATAAATGTTTTAATTGTGTCGCTTCGAAGATTTCGTGGATTGTAATACGTTGACGTATTTTTATGCCATCGATTTCGGTTTCTCGGGTCATTGAACCTTCAAAAATATCATCCACGATGGCATATTCCATGTAGAAATTCGTCCGCTCGCTTTCATCGAAAAGAAAATTGAAGGATTCTTCGTTGCCCGAGCGAATGCGTACGATAAAGCGGGGGAGTGTGAAATCCGGACGGTGTTGGTCGAGGTAGAGCGGTAGGGGGCAGCCATGGCGCAAAATACTGGCGCCCAATGCTTCAATTTTCGAAAAAATATTAATGATTTTAGTAACCATTTCCGGTGCGAAACAGTAATCATCGACCGTTCGAGTCAATGTCACATCTTCCGCTCCCAATTCGAGAAGAATTTTGTTCAATTCACTATCGTTGTCTACGTAGCGTTCTTTTTTACGCCGCTTAATTTTATAGAGCGGTGGTTGGGCGATGTAGATATAACCATTATCGATGAGTCCGCGCATTTGGCGGAAAAAAAATGTGAGTAAAAGCGTTTGAATATGTGAGCCATCCACATCTGCATCGGTCATGATAATAATTTTATGGTAACGGCATTTGTTTGCATCGAAACCGCCCATTTCGTTGCGGTTACCGATTCCTGTTCCACAGGCGGTGATGACCATGCGGATAGCTTCGCTGCTAAGGACCTTATCTAGGCGTGACTTTTCCACGTTGATAATTTTTCCGAATAGGGGTAAAATGGCCTGTATGGAGCGGTTACGTCCCTGCTTAGCGGAACCGCCTGCCGAATCTCCTTCCACGATGAATAGCTCACATTTCGCTGGATCTTTTTCGGAGCAATCGGCCAATTTTCCCGGAAGACCGCCTCCCGTCAGGGCACTTTTGCGAACCGTTTCGCGGGCTTTACGGGCAGCTTCGCGGGCGCGGGCAGCATTAAGGCATTTATCGACAATTTTTTTCCCGAGGCCAACGGTAGTTTCAAAGGCATATTTTAGATGATCGCCGACGATTTTTTGGACGATACCGTCTATTTCGCTATTGGAAAGTTTAGTTTTAGTTTGGCCTTCGAAGCGAGGTTCGGGAACTTTTACGGAGATAACCGCTGTTAGTCCTTCGCGGACGTCGTCGCCGGTAAGCGTAGGATCCTTTTCTTTGAGTAGATTATTGGCTTTAGCGAAACCATTGATGGCACGGGTAAGTGCGGTGCGAAAGCCCGATATATGGGTACCGCCCTCGATATTATGGATAGAATTGGCATAGGCATAGATTTGATCGTTGTAGGAATCGTTGTATTGCATGGCAATGTCGACGGTTACGGTGCCGCCTTGACCTTCCGGCGTAGTGAAAGCGGAAAAAGCGATCACGTTATCATGGATGGGAGTTTTCCCGCGGTCGAGGAATTCGACGTATTCGGCAATACCATTTTTAAAGTTAAAGACTTCCCGTTTATCGTTGCATTCGTCATTGATAGCGATGGTGATACCGGGGTTAAGAAAAGCGAGTTCGCGGAGGCGTTTAGCGAGGATATCGTAGCGAAATTCACGGGTTTCCGTAAAAATTTCCGGATCGGGGGTGAAAATAATTTTGGTACCTGTTTTAGTTGTATCGCCGGTGATGATCATTTTTTGCGTCGTTTTCCCTCGGGAGAACGCCATATAGTGGACATGGCCATCCCGCCGGACTTCCACTTCAAAGGTTTCTGAGACTGCATTGACACACTTTGCGCCGACGCCGTGGAGACCGCCGGAGACCTGGTAGGCACCTTTACCGAATTTACCGCCGGCATGGAGGTTTGTCATAACGAGTTCGAGGGCAGGGATTTGGTATTTGGGATGAATATCGACGGGAATGCCGCGGCCGTCATCTTCAATGGAGCAGGAGCCATTGAGGTGGAGGAAGACGATAATATTTTTGCAATGGCCGGCTAGGGCTTCATCGATGGAGTTATCGACGATTTCGAAGACACAGTGGTGTAGGCCGCGTTCGAGGGTATCGCCGATGTACATATCAGGGCGTTTTCGCACACCTTCGAGGCCTTCGAGTTTCTGGATTTTAGAAGAATCGTAGGCATCGTTAGGTATGGGCATAGGATTTTGACTCATTTTTCTCTATGATGGCATAAATGTGTTGCCAGGCAAGCAAAAATCGAGTATTTTTCCTCCAAAAGATATGTTCCTTAATTACTTTTAACGGGTATTTTGTTGCCTTTCAATCGAAATAAATTTACACCGATATCGCTGACTTTTTTAAAGCTAGATTTTTTAAATCTAGACATGGGCAGTTGCCTTTTAATCGGAATAAATTCGAGCTTGTATTGCTTATTGAACACTGCAAAGCTAGGCATGCACAATGCAAATACATCGTAGTGATGATAGAAAGCTTTAATCCATTCTGGATTCTTTTTTCTTTCCAAAAGCACGCGGTCTCTTTCGACCGTGTTCCGTTAGTGAAGTAGGGATATGTTAGAACATTATAACTTGTTTCCGTTTTGCTTATTATATTCCCCGCATCGGGAAATGTTTCGTTTAATTGAGTGAGTACTGTTTTTTCTTTTTCTTGGACTTCCGGTCGCTTGACCTGGGAGCCTGTAAATTTTGCTAAACCGTCTATAAGTATTTCCAATACAGCGGCTTGGCCTCTCTTGAAGGTAGAAGAGTGACTCCAAACATATATAAATTTCTTTAGTGCTTGTGTGAAATTCGTACGGGCTTGTTGATTGTTTGGGTTTTCTTTTAAATACTTTGCCGTTTCTATGCATTCCCTAAAAAGATCGCCACCAACGAGCATCATATTTTTTTTAGAATGAAAAATATGCCCGTATTCAGTTATTTTGCTTCCAAGTGAAGTTTCATGTTCCTTCGGTTGGAATGTTTTTCCATTCTCGGGATTGGTGTGATCATTTTCAGACGCTACCAAATGAGCAAAATAGATCTGTGCTGGATTGAATGTATTACTAAAACTCTCGACAAGACAAGTGTTACAGTTCTTTACTGGTAGTCCAAAGTAATCCATATCTTCCGAGTCTGCTACCTGAGCGATAACTCCCCGTGCCGTCGCACAAAACATCACAATTCGTTCGTAAAAATCTTGCAGATCTGCCTTATCTGATTTATTAACGGCATTGGCAACCAACTGTCTAAGTGGATCATAAACTTGATTGAAAAAATCTTTCGTTCCGTAAAGACTATTGTCATTATCGGTAGTAAACGTTTACGTATCGACTTGTTTATTTTTTCCATTGATAAGTATTTGTTCGATCTTCGTGACTTCTTTTTTTAATTCTTCCCCCTCTAATTTCCGGCCAAAAAGGTTGACATACATTTGGGCAATATACTGGCAGCACAACTTGTGCTTTTTTTTTCATCAAAAAATTGTGACATTTCTTCTTGCATCTTAAGAATTTCCTGTTCCAACTGATTTAGTTTTTGTTGCTCATCGGCTGTATACTCTTTTTTTTGTTCAGTATGCCAGTTATAGCTGTCAACGTTTATCCCAGACTGTCGTTGATTCGCGGCTTGGTCGAGAGTTATTGTCTTCTCAGTTCCGTAAGTGCCGTAGTCAAAAGCCATTACCCCTAGCGACAAAAAATATATGTATTTCATTTTATTCATAGGTGAGTATGGTGTTGTCCAAGTTTGTTTTGATGTCAAGTTTTTTTGTTAATTTTTATTAAAATAAATAAATATTTTTTTATTTTTTGTTACAAATTGGTGCCAATATTTACAATATATATGTCAAATATTTATGATTAAAAAGTATATTTTCCTTATTTTCATCGTTTTATTTAGTAAGTATGTTATGTTTGTTCTATGGAGCATTTTCCTTTTGGCTGAGAAGAAACTGAAGGTATTATAGGAGCTGGGTTAGTAGGTAGCACATGGACAATCTTTTCATATATTCGTGTCAATATTTTGTTTGGTGAATGAAAATCAAGTATGGTTGCTCGAATTTTTAAAATAATCATATTTTTTAATTTTAAATCGTAAGGTTTTTAATAAAATTGCTTTTGCGAAATAATGTTGACACAAAAACAAGAAACTGGAAATGAAGGCGAAAAATGGGCCGAAAAGTTTCTGAGAAAAAAGAAAAAATATAAAATTCTTGATAAAAATTGGCGCCATAAAAATGGCGAAATTGATATTATTGCACAGGATGGTAAGGTTACCGTATTCGCCGAAGTGCGTACGCGACAGAAAAATGCGCTAGTTTCTGGCTATTTTTCAGTCACAAAAAAGAAGAAATTAGCTCTAAAACCGGTTTTGCAGGAATATATTCGGCAAAATAATCTGAAATATTTCCGCTTTGATATTATCGAAATTGCCTACGATGGAGAAATTTTTGAAATTTTTCACTACGAAAATGTTCCGTTCTTTTGACGATTGTAACGCATAAAATGCATTTACAGTTCCAATTTTTACCCTATTCCCTTCTGTATGATTCACCCCATAAATATGTTGATTGAAGTTTTGAAAGACCTTAGAAATCATGGCCAAACAACAGTTCCTATTGGTGCGGAGAATTTCTCGTTTCTAGAAAATAATCCGCTTGTTATCCAAAAAATCACGCAGCAATCTCCTCTCATTCAAAATCTAATACAAGACATGCCGCCGGCAGTATGTCCTAGTGAAAAATTGCAAACTATCGTTCCGATATGCAAATCGCCGAGTGTTTTTGTCACTAAACAGGATCACTGGGAGGATTTACGCAAGCGTGTTTTCAATAATGAAGATTTAAAAAAACATGTTCGCCCAGGAAAAAATTTAGTGTTTGGTGTCGGAAATTTGGATGCAAAAATTTTCTTTTGCGGTGAAGCTCCCGGTGCCGATGAAGAAACCCAAGGTATACCCTTCGTCGGTCGAGCAGGTCAGCTGCTGACAAAAATTATCGAAGCAATGGGGCTTTCTCGGGATGAGGTTTACATCAGTAATATTATGAATTGGCGTCCTGAAATGGACGGCGAAATTGGCAATCGACCTCCTACACAGGAGGAAATGCAGTTTTGCTTGCCCTATTTGGTTGAGCAAGTCGAAATTGTTAAACCAAATGTTATTGCGGCATTGGGAGCAACAGCTGTGAGCGGACTACTGGGCTATGATAAAAGTCGAAAAATGTCGATCGTACGCGGAAAATGGCATGAATTTTACGGCATTCCGCTGATGATTACATTTCATCCCTCCTATCTTCTCCGCAATGGAACGAATTCAATGAAACGCGTCGTTTGGGAAGATATGCTGAAGGTAATGGAAAGAGTTGGTCTAACCATTTCGGAAAAGCAAAGGCAATATTTTTTATAAAAGTAAGAATTTGTTAGTTCAGGGAGCCCAGGGGGCGAATGCGGTTCCCCAATAGGGCATAAAGTTTTCTCAGTTTTTTCTAAAAATCTATACCGAGTAAAAAACCTTGTCTAAAAATAATCCTTGGGGAGGGGCTGTAACAATTTTTTCGCGGCGAATTCTTTGATGAAAACACTCCCACACATAATCTGCATTGGTTCGTCCTAATCCGACATCTAATATGGTTGCAGTCAGCGTCCGCACCATTTTGTATAAATAACCACTGCCCTCCGTTTCAAGTATTAGGTTGCGATCTTTTAGAGAAAATGACAATTGATATAAATTTTTTACGGGATCATCCTTGGATCCATCGCCGCGAAGTGCTCCAAATGCCGAAAAATCGTGTTTTCCTAAAAAACAATTTGCCAAATTATTCATTTTTTTTAAATCAATAATCCGCTCTCCCACTGACCACCTGTAACGCCTTTCAAAGGGAGAGGCGTAGCCTAAGTAAATTTGATAGATATAGCGCTTTTTTTTTGCGGAATATTGCGCATGGAAAGTGGTATAAGCTTCCTCTACTGCTGTTATTTGAATTTCAGCTGGCAATCCAGAATGAAAGGCACGGAGTAATTTGGTAGGACCATGAAACCAATCTCCATCGAAATGAAAAATTTGCCTCCGTGCATGTACACCGGCATCCGTACGTCCACTGCCATGGATGCGAATTTTCTTTCCAAAAATAATCGCTAGGCGTTTTTCGATAAAATCTTGAATTGTATTGCCAT
This sequence comes from Puniceicoccales bacterium, assembly GCA_031255715.1. Classification (GTDB taxonomy): domain Bacteria; phylum Verrucomicrobiota; class Verrucomicrobiia; order Opitutales; family LL51; genus LL51. The sequence goes on along the minus strand of JAIRRZ010000009.1, from coordinate 26,819 downwards.
TGGGCTGGCTTTGCCAGCCACAAAAATTTGTTCCATCATATTGACATTCGCAGCGCCAACGCATCCTAAAGTTTACTTCGAGCATCCCCAGCGACGGGTAAAGGGATATAAAATGAAAATGGCTCTTCCAATGACTTCCTGGTTCGGTACGAATCCCCAGCTACGACTATCATAGCTATAAGGCGAATTGTCGCCCATTGCAAAATAGTGATTTTCCGGGATTTCAACTTCATAATCTCGCTCCAATAGCCCCACATTTGTGTACCCAGGGTATTGGTCGACTTGTTTACGATTCAGCTCGAAGGCTTCCGCACCCTCAATGGGAACGCTGTTGCGATATAGTGTCGAATTTTCAACCTGCAAGACATCGCCCGGTAATCCTACCAACCGCTTGATATAATATTTATCATCATAGCGCAATTCTTTAATATTGCGCGTGCGAAAAACGAAGGGATCACCAATTTTAGGCAAGGAAAAATGATAACTCAATCGATCGACAAATAGCATATCCCCCGATAGAATATCAAAGTTAAAAATGTCTTCACCCGTTGATTTTTGAATACCCGTATCGAAGTAATTTATTCGATCTTCGTGCCCATCTTTATTAATTTTGAGTTGTTTAAAACGCATGGAAGGGCGATGATCTAACACTTCCTTCCAAGATTTTTCTTTGGGAAATAGCGTTGCCAAAACAACATCATCGAAAGAAAATTCTAAGGGCATGCGTAGCGTCGTATGGCGTCCTCCAACGACAAATGTGTATTCCCTTTCCTGACACGAAAGTAAACCAAAAAATTTTCGCCCATTGACAACCTTGTAGTAAAGAATACCCCCGTATGGACCAGTTTTGTCATGGCTTTGTGCTATCGGAATCTGTAGCGTACCACTATCATTGGCCTGAGCATTGAAATTAGATGCGCCTAAAAACATCCAACGCTTCATTTTTTCGAAAATGTTTCTCCGTCCTTTATTTAGTTCAAACGTCATACCAGCGTAGGTTGGCCACATAGAGTTTGTAGGAATGCGAAAGGGCTGAAAAAAAAATGTGCGTATAGCAAGTGCTAAAATCGCTGCGAATAGAAAAACTTCCGCATTTTCGACGAGCCCCGTTAGCGGATAGATCGTGCCACCAATGGATTTCAAGGATCGATCGATGTCCTCAAAGCTTTTATACGCTTCAGCCCGTGGCAAAGTTAATGCTTTTTGGACCTGCATTCGCGCCTGGAATAGGATGTCCGATTGCGCTTTTGTTAAAACATCCTTGCGATAGTTTTCGATTCTTTTTGCAACATTTAGCAAATATTTTGCCGTTTCTTTGATTTTATCTTTTTTAAAAAACATTATACCACCCATTCGTAAGAAAAATTTGACAATAATTCCGCGCTGCTCTCAGCAACAACAACCACATCTTCAATGCGTACCCCACCGATTTCAGGGTAATAAAGTCCAGGTTCTACGGTTACTACTTCGCCATTTTGTAGGCAATGATTTCGTTCCCCAATGGATGGATTTTCATGTAACTCTAGGCCAACGCCGTGACCCGTACTGTGAAAAAATCCCGTCGAATCGGTGGAAGGGTAGCCCAATTTCATAAATGCTTTTATATTATTTTCGTGAATTTCCGTAGCATTTTTTCCTGCATGAATTTGCTCAATCGCCAGACTTTGCACGGTTCTAACGGCATTGTACATTTTGACCTGCGCTTCCAAAGGTCGGCCTTTGAGAAATGTGCGCGTCATATCACCGTAGTAACCAGTTTTGATTAGACGTGGAAAAATATCGACGACTATAAATTCATTAGCTTTAAGTGGACCTTTTCCGCGATTGTGTGGGAAGGCAGCGTCTTTACCGCAGGCAACGATTGTTTCCATGGCAATGGCATCCCGTTCAAAGCAGATGCGGGCAATTTCTGCACATACCGATTCCGAAGTGACCATTTCACCGCCATAATACAAAAATTCATTGCGGATTTCTGATTCCGCTAAAATAGAACGCACTCGCCCAAAGGCCTCAGAAATAATGGCACAAGCTTCCCTAATTTGAGTAATTTCCGTAGGAGATTTTATGGAACGCTCGGGTAAAAATTCATCCCTAATCACGGAAAATTTAATACCTTGTTCCTGTAGTTCTAGAACCAAATATGCTGGAAAATTTTTAGGCAAAACAAGATCATGCCGTGGAAATTTTTCAAGGATGCGCTGAATGAGGTCTATAATTCGCTGATTTTCCTGATCCACTAAATCTTGAGGCAAAAGAATCTCATCGAACTTGGAATTGCGCCGCATTTCATCGATTTCTAAAACATTGGAAATTGCATAACATTGCCCTTCAACTTCAAAGGCTAAAAAAGGATCACATGTAAACATTCCACTCCAATAAAGCAAATTCGCATCTTGATCCGGCGAAGCATAGATCAATTTAATACTCATATATTATATCTGACAAAATAATTTTTGTGCTTGCTCCTTCATTGGCTGTATGAAATCACCATTCATAATCTTATTTAGCCACTCCCGTACGTGCCGCCGTTCTCCCTTTGACATTAAATTTATTGCCCAAAGATACATAGCATACACAATAACATGGGACGGATATGACTCTTCCATAATTTTTTTCAATCCTTCCTCTCCTTCTTGAATAAAACCTGCATGCATCTGCGAAATACTTTCTCCTATTGCTGCCCGTCCGCCAAAAATACTTTTGCCTAAACCAATACGTGCGAGATGGTAGTATTTGGCTGCCTTTTCATATTCTTTTTCCTTATAGGCCTTATCGCCTAATTCCAGATAAATGCTTCCGCCCAATGGATTGGAAACATATTTCTGTGCAAAACATTCCTTATTTTCCGATTGAACTGCCTGCCAATATGCTGCCTTCATCGATCGCTTACAGATACTTCGACCAGTAATAATGATAAGTGTAAGGAGCAAAATTAAACCGACAACTATTGCTATCGACACTAATATACGTGAATACTTCGAAAAAAATAGCCATATTTTGTCACCTAAATTGGAGGATTTAAATATATCATTTAAATCTTCATTAGAATTTTCTGTGTTCATACAAATAAAATTTGGTGTTTAGAAGGGGACTCGAACCCCTATGCCTTTCGGCACTGCCGCCTGAAGACAGCGTGTCTACCAATTCCACCACCTAAACCTCTTTCTCAAAAATTGAAACTTCAACAATTTTGTCAAGGTAATCATATAGTGAAGCTTTATGAAAAATATTGTTTTTTTCTCCATTTAATAGACCTGCCGATTACGCCGTGGTAAGGCCGCAATCTAGGTCCAAGGGAGACCATTGGCAGAGATTCTAAAAGCATACAGCTACCTATTGCCAAAAAGTTCTAGCCCTTTGGACTTCCAAGACTGGAAGACAAAGAAAGGGAGTAAGCGGTGCGTTAAAGTTAAATTTTCGTCGTTTTCTACTGCTATCTATGCCAATCAGGAATATGTTCTCCGAAATTTAAAGTCTTTTTATTCCGGAAAATGAGAAACGTAAGTATTTTGAAAATATGTTGACAACAGTAGGCTTGTTTCTGAAACTAAAGGTAGAGGGTGGGAGCAAACGGCACGTTTGTAACTTTTATGTTCCATCGACCTCAGGCCAATTTAAAATGGCAATTTTCCATTGCCTATGCGGTGTTGCTGTACATTACTCCACTACCATGCATTCCATAGCTTACTAGATTCAGAAAATTATTCTCATAAAACCATTTGATAATGCGACTGAGTCTTCTAAGGCCAGAATTTTGAATTTTTCAATACCCTTTGGGCTTGAAATGGTAGATGCCTTTTGACATAATAACATTATTAAACGGTTGACTTACTTCAAAAATGTTCCAGAAATATTTTTAGTTGTTTTGAGATGATTTTAGAATGGATAAAGACAATTGCTATATTGCCAGTTAATGTTTTGTTAACCATTCCTGCATGTGTCCTCTATTTTACAGGTTATACCCATAGGTCTAATTACTTTTTCTTGGTGATTTTAGGCTATATCTTCCTTATCGCAGGACTGTTATTAGCAGTCTGGACCATGTGGCTTTTCGCTCATAGGGGAGAGGGTACGGCCGCTCCTTGGAATCCTCCTAGGAAACTCGTTACCGAAGGTCCCTATGCTCATGTCCGAAATCCAATGATTACAAGTGTGTTTATGATGCAGATCGCTGAAGCCCTACTTTTTAATTCATGGATTATGTTTGGACTGTTTGGATTATTTCTATTGGGTAATATGCTTTATTTCCCTTTTTTTGAAGAAAAAGATTTGGAAAAGCGTTTTGGAGATGATTATCGTATTTATAAATATAATGTCCCACGTTGGATCCCACGTCTTACTTCTTGGAGAGGAAATAGAAGGTAGTTCAGAGTTCTTTTCCTTTTATAATTTATTATCAGAAAACACCACTGAATTTCCCAAAGTTACCATGTAGGGTGGAAATCCTGAAACTCTCGGATGTTGCTTTTTGCTGATGTTTTATAATTTATGGATTGCAAAATGCGGATCTGATTATTATGTGCAGACTCAATGAAAAAGTTAGTCATCGCTGAGAAACCTAGTGTTGCGCAGGATATTGCGAATACTATCGGCGATTTTAGTAAGACGGAAAATGTTTTTGAGAATGATGAATTTGTAATTAGTTCCACGGTGGGCCACATCGTAGAACTTTTTATGCCAGAGGATTTCGACGAAAAATTAAAGCGCTGGTCCCTCGATACGCTACCTATTATTCCTACGGAGTTTCACACGAAGCCAATTACTAAAAATAAGTCAAAGTTTCAAGAATTGAAAAAATTAATGGGACGCAAAGATATCGATACGATTATTAATGCCTGTGATGCGGGACGGGAAGGAGAACTTATTTTTACATATATTTATGAATTAGCTGGATGTAAGAAAACGGTACAGCGTCTATGGCTATCATCAATGACCCATGAGGCGATTCGCGAAGGGTTTCGCAACTTGCGACCTAGCAGCGAAATGAAAAATTTGCAATCCGCTGCTCGATGTCGTTCCGAAGCAGATTGGCTAATCGGCATTAATGGAACGCGCGCGGTAACAGCAAAAATGTCTCGAAGTGGCGGGGTGGCGACGATCGGTCGCGTTCAAACTCCCACCTTGTCGATGTTGCTCAAGCGGGAACATGAAATTCGCCATTTTAAACCGAAGCCCTATGTTCGCATAATTACAGAGTTTGCTGTAACCAATGGCAATTACAAAGGAACCTATCAGCAAGCAAGTTTCAAGAAAGTAGACGATACGGATCGCGTTGACCGCATTTTTAATTTAGACCTGGCAGATCAAATTGTATCCATAATAAATGGTAGGAATATCGCCATAGTTACCGAAAAGAAAAGAAAAAGCAAACAAAGTGCACCTAGACTTTACGATCTCACGATGCTTCAACGGGAAGCCAATACGAAATATGGAATGCCGGCTGGTATGACACTCAAAATTGCCCAATCACTCTATGAGAAGCACAAATGTGTTACCTATCCACGAACCGATTCCAATGTTTTACCTGAAGATTATCCTGATACTTGTAAAAGTGTAATGGGTGTTTTAGGAGGAGAATTTACGAAATTTGCTCAAGAAATTCTAAATCAAAATTGGATTGATGGATCGAATAAAAAAATTTTTGACAACAAACAGATCAGCGATCACTTTGCCATCATTCCAACTACGAAATTTACAAATCAATTAAGTGATGATGAAAATAAAATTTATACGATGATCGTGCGCCGTTTTCTAGCAATTTTTTATCCTGCCGCAGAATTTGATGTTACCACACGCATTTCTAAGGTCGATGAATACGAATTCTTGACAGAAGGGAAGGTCCTAACCAAACCGGGTTGGCTTGCGGTGTACGGAAAAACTTTAGATACGGAGGAAAATACAATTATCCCTGCCCTCGATGTAGAAAAAGATGGCGACCCTGCAAAAGCCACCATTGTCCATGTGGAAAAAATCGAGGAATTGACGAAACCTGCACCGAGATACACCGAAGCAACGTTGTTATCCATGATGGAAACTGCGGGAAAAATGCTTGAAGATGAGGAATTGGCGCTGGCGATGAAGGAACGCGGCCTGGGTACTCCGGCAACGCGGGCTCAAATTATTGAGCATCTTATCGACCTCAATTACATGGAACGTAGTAAGCGCGAATTAATTCCGACATCGAAAGCCGAAGGACTGTTTGAATATCTAGATGTGGTCAATGTGCAGACCCTATCAAATCCGACCATGACTGGAGAGTGGGAATATAAATTGCGCCAGATGGAACAGGGACAGCTAGATCGTTTTATGTTCATGGAAGGTATTAGGGAATTAACTTGCGAAATTGTGGATAAAATTAAGAATTTTAATGAAACCGACCAGCACGGAAAACTATCAAATTTAATTTCACCGACGGATAGGTTGCCGATGTGGGAATATTGGAAAAATTACAAATCTCAGGATGGAAAAATGACATTAAATAAGGTAGTTTCTGGGCGGCGTATGCTCGAGGAAGAGTTTGAGATTTTACTAAAAAATGGCGAGTTAGGTCCGATCGAAGGGTTCCGCTCAAAGATCGGAAAAGTGTATGCAGCAAAATTAGTTTTGGATGAAAATAATGGAATCAAATTTTCTTTTCCCAATAGTCGTGAATTTGAATCCGATGAAGAATTAACTTTGGAAAAATTGAAAACTTATTCCTTCCTTGGCAAGTGTTGTTGCTGCGGTAGTAATGTGTACATGACCGAAAGCGCTTATATTTGCGAGAATTTTGTCAATGAAAAAAAATGTCCACTACGACTTGGGAAACGTATTTTGGAACAACGCATAGATGAAGTTCAGGCTAAGAAATTACTCGAGGAAGGAAAAAGTGATTTATTAGAAAATTTTTGTTCCAAACGTACTGGTCGAATTTTTGCTGCTTTTTTAACCCTTAACGCGGAAGGCAAGATTGGTTTCGAATTTGCTCCGCGAGAAAGGAAAAAATGTTGAAAATAATTATTTGAAGATTCCTCGTAAGATATTTAATTAAAAAAATGACCTATACGGCCAAATCATGCGAAAGCTTCGCATGGTTTGGCCGCGTACCGAGGTCAAGGAGTCCAGACTCCTTGCGGGGTATGGGGCAGAGCTCCATAGGCGGAGCCCTCTGGTTGACCTGTGCGGCTAACCTATGAGAAAATTTTTTTCATTATGATCAAGGGTTGCAAGCGCGTTATTTTTTACCATCATTCGGATAATGGGAGTATGTACCTTACTGTTATACTAGTTATTGTCGGCTTTTTACTTCTTATTTATGGAGGTGATCGCGTTTGTTGTGGTGCCAGTGCCATTGCAATGCGCTTGCATATAAGTCAGTTTGTTATTGGCATGACTATTGTTGCAATTTCCACATCTGCTCCGGAACTCATCACTTCTATCGTAGCTGCATTAGATAATCATCAGGAAATTGTCCTAGGTAACGTTATCGGTAGTAACCTCGTAAATATCGGTTTAGCAGGTGGATTAGTTGCTTTGATTAAACCCTTCGATATTCCTTTTCGCATCGAAGAAGTTCCTTTTTTTTGTTTAATTTCGTGTATATTTGGTATTTTAATCCTTATTTCCGAACTTACGGCTTTTGAAGGAATTCTTCTTTGCTTATTAGGTTTTTTGTATATCATTTACGTTTGTCGATTGGATCGAAGAACATTGTATCCTCAAAAAGATAGAATTGTCAAAAAAATAACAAAAAACATTCATCTAGGTAGAGCCTTTGGAACATTTTTTTGGGGAATTGGATTGCTTTTAGTTGGAGCAAAAATTGTAATTTATTATAGTATTGCCATTGCAAATAAAATGGAATGGTCCGACTCTTTAGTCGGATTTACAATTATTGCCATAGGTACCAGTTTCCCCGAAATTATAACATCGTTGATTGCTTCTTTTCGCGGATATGGTTCCATTTGTATTGGCAATATTATTGGTTCTAATATTTTTAATATTCTCATTGTTGCGGGAACAAGTGCTTGTATTTGTCCATTGCGTATCGAGAATCGTTTTCGTCTTTTTGGGATTCCATTTTTTGTAGTTTTAACAAGCATAATGGGCTTCTTTTTAGCAGTAAGACGTACTATCGATCGTTTTAATGGTCTTATTTTGTTCATGCTCTATCTTGTATCTTTTTATTTCATCATGAATTAGTGTGAAAGAGCAATGAATTTTCGCCATTAACAATCCATTGTCTGTATATAGGAATTAAAAAACGGCGTAAGCGAACGATGAGATGGCGTTGTGTAGGAGCCACGATTACGTTCTTCATAGGCTGCTTCATTATAAGCTTCCACAGAAACAATGACTATCTGAATGGTTTGGTTGATTGTTTCCTCTATTTCATTTTCATGTCGGTCGATGAGTTTCAGTTCCAATTTACTATTATACCAACTTTGAATTACTGGTGTATATTGATTTTTTTGAATAATTTGACGGATGACTACCAAAAGTTTATCTGTAGTAATCTTAAATTCCTGGATACCTAACTGAAGTTCTTTAAGATCTTTTATAGCATTAACGAGTGGACTGCAATTTCCCTGAGGCTCATATTTTATTTCTTTATTGCACCGAGTAAAAGCGTCAATTAATTGCTTTCTTTTGTCTTCTAGGGCGCAGAGATCGGGGCGGACTTCAGGTCGGTTTTTTAAGGCTTCATTTATACTTTCCGTTAGATCATTGATCCAATCTATATTATTTTTTACTTTATTTAACATCTCCTGCACCTTAGCAGTAATCGCTGCATAGGTTTGCAAGGGGCCATTTATTTTTAGTGAAGTTTTAACGTCTTGAGATGAAAAAGTGTCGCATTTCATAGCTGTTCCTGCTTTGATCTCGCATAAGCTTACTCCCAATAAACAAGAAATTATACCCAAATTTTTGTAATATTTATCCCACATAATGGGATTGATTATAGTAATAATTTACATATCGTAAAGCTTTTTATATAAAATTTATAATTAAAATATTTTTGTCGTTGACCCATATTGGAAGGAATTCGTATAATCGATCCATGGCGAAAAACTTTGTTCACCTACACGTGCACACCGATTATAGTTTGCTCGATGGAGCTTGTCGCATGGATCGCCTCTTTGCACGGGCAAAAGAATTGGGTATGCATGCCCTCGCCATGACTGACCACGGTAATTTATTCGGTGTTCCCGATTTTTTCAAATATGCAAAAGAATTCGGCATCAAACCCATTATTGGTTGCGAGCTTTATACGACCTTCGATAAAGATTATACTCTAAAAGAAAAATTTCCACTCTACCACATGGGACTCCTAGTCATGAACGAAGTGGGATATAAAAATTTATCGAAACTCGTTTCTTTTTCCCATACGAAAGGTTTTTATTATCGACCTCGCATAAATTGGCAAACCATTGCAACTCATGGGGAAGGATTAATTTGTTTAACGGGGTGTTATCAAGGTTATCTCTCTTCCATGGCACTGCGAAATGATGTCGAGTCCGCTCAGAAAGGACTCGACTGGCTTATAAAAATTTTTGGCAAAGATCGCCTATTTATCGAAGTCCAGGACCATGGTATGCCCGAATCGCAAACTATTCTGCCCATACTTTTTGATCTAGCCGAAAAAAATGACATAAGAACTGTCGCAACCAATGATTCCCACTATGTTTTCCAGGAAGATTGGGAGGCCCATGACCAGCTATTGTGTATCCAAACCGTTGCCAAGGTAACCGATACCAATCGTTTCCGTATGAGTACGCACCAGCTCTACATCAAATCCCGAGAAGAAATGGAACGAATATTTAGCGATCACTCCGAATGCCTCGACCATACGCAGCTTATTGCCGATATGTGTGATTTTACCCTACGTTACGGCGAAAATCATTTCCCGGTCTTTCGTCGATCACTTTCTGAGGTAGAGACTGGGATACCGTCCCAGACCTCGCAAGAAGCCAGTGATTTTCTCGTTCATTCCGTCCAAAATTTGGAACAAATGGGGCAGGACTTTCGTAGTTCTTTTTTAGATCCATCCCTTGGATCAGATTATTCAGTCCGTGAATTTGGGCAAGCTGTGTCGATTTTTCGATCGATATCGGAAGCCGAGGCAATTTTTTGCGAAGGTTCAGAGAATGAAGATTCCGGACAGGAAATAGTTTCTGGGGCTCTGCCCCAGACCTCGCCAGGAGATGAATCCCCTGGACCCAGAGCCGGCCACGACCTACGGTCGTGGCCGGCGGATCAAAAGGCCCGGCCGGCACAAAGTGCCGGGCAGGCAACTTCGTTGCCTGATCCCTTTGGGATCGGGCCTTTTGAAGAGCCCAGCGGCGTAGCCGCTGGGCTTTCCAAGGAAGTCGAAAAATCTGAAATTCTTTCCAGAAGTCCTGAAAGAGTACCCTATCGGGAATCCAATTTCGATTACCTCAAAAAATTGTGTATCGAAGGACTAAAAATGCGCTATACCATTGAGTACGTCGATCCACAGGAACGTGTGGCAGAGTCACAGGAATGGATACTTTGCAATCGCTTGGACTACGAGCTATCGATCTTAAAAAAGACTGGTTTTGTGGATTATTTTTTAATTGTTTGGGATTTTATCGATTGGGCAAAGGCGCAGGGCATACCGGTTGGTCCGGGAAGAGGATCTGGAGCGGGCTCAATTATTGCTTATTTGATTCGCATTACGGATGTGGATCCCATGAAATTCGGATTACTTTTTGAGCGTTTTCTCAATCCGGAGCGCGTATCGCCGCCCGATTTCGACATCGATTTTTGCATGCGCCGCCGCGGTGAAGTTATCGAATACGTCCGTAAAAAGTATGGCAATGACCATGTCGGCAATATTATTACTTTTGGTACCTTTGGTGCGAAGATGGTGATTCGTGACCTTTGCCGCGTCAACGACATTCCCTATGTTGAGGCTAATCGCATTGCTAAAATGGTTCCCGACGAACTCAATATTTCCATTGATGCTGCTTTGGAAAAATCTAAAGAATTGCAACAAGAAATTCATCTCAATCCCAGGATTGGAAAAATTTTAGAAGATGGAAAAATTATTGAAGGTACAGTTCGCAATACCGGTACCCATGCCGCCGGTATTATTATTACGGAGGATATCGTTGAAAATATGTTACCCATCACGCTCCAAGAGGGGGTACTTACTACCCAATATGCCAAGGAAGCCGTTGAGGATTTGGGTTTGCTAAAAATGGATTTTTTAGGCCTAACTACGCTGACTATCATTGCAGATAGCGAGCGTTTTATTCAAAAATACGATCCTGAATTTTCCATGAATAACATCGCCTATGATGACAAAAACACCTATAAATTACTCAATAATGGTGAAACCATTGGCGTCTTTCAACTGGGGGAATCGGCGGGAATGCGCTCCCTTTGCAAGCGTTTGGAAATTCGCAGCGTGGAAGAAATTAGCGACATCAGTGCTCTTTATCGTCCTGGGCCCATGGAATGGATTAACGATTATGTTGCTGGGAAAAAAGATCCACAAAAAATAAAATATCCTCATCCACTTTTAAAAGATGTTTGTCGAAAGACCTACGGCATTTTGATTTACCAGGAACAGGTAATGGAAGCGGCCCGTATCATCGCAGGTTACACACTTGGTGGTGCCGATATTTTGCGACGTGCGATGGGAAAGAAAAAGGTCGAAGTCATGGATGCGCAGCGCAGTGTCTTTGTTGAAGGTGCTAGAAAACACAACAATATCTCTAGGGAAAAAGCGGAGGAGATTTTTTCCATACTGGAGAAATTTGCCGGTTATGGATTTAACAAATCCCATTCCATCGCCTACGCTATTATTGCCTATCAGACGGCTTATCTTAAGGCCAATCATTCCGTAGAGTTCATGGCAGCGATGTTATCTGCGGCACTGGGCAATGTGGACAAGGTAGCTTATTTTATTTCCGAATGCGGCCGTATGCGTATCGACGTACTAGGACCTGATATTAATCAATCGTTTGACAATTTTACACCTAATCATCAACGGCAATGTATCCGTTTCGGCCTTGGCGCGATTAAAGGTGTAGGGGATATTGCCGCAGAAAATATTATCAGAGAGCGGGAGCGAAACGGTGATTTTAAAAATTTTTCCGATTTTATTAGTCGAGTTGACTTACGAATAATTAATAAACGCGTAGCAGAATGTTTAATTTTCAGTGGGGCCTTCGATGAATTTGGTGTCGATCGGTTACATTTAGCTCAAGTTCTGGAGCGAATGATGTCGGAAGCGTCATCGCTGCAAAAGGACCGCGATGCGGGCCAATTCCAACTATTTGACATGTTGGCAACGGAAACACCTCTACTTTCCAATGCCATCGACCAAACGGGGCCCGTATTGTTGAAAGCTGAAAAGTTAAATTATGAAAAAACGTTACTAGGTTTTTATGTTACAGGCCATCCTTTGGATGACTATAGCGATGTGCTGGATCAAGTTAATTCGGTATCTTCCGTAGCAGCCATTGAAGTTGAATTTCAATTGTGTGGTGTTGTAGGGCTTGTTGAGAAGCGTATTACCAAAAAGGACAGCCGTCTGTGGGCGACTTTCCAATTGGAAATGTTGACGGAAAAACTTATTTTAAGTTGTTTTGCCGGTGTTTTTGAAAAATATGGCCATCTACTCATTGATGAAAATATTATCGTGGTAAACGGCAATCGGAAAAAAATGGAAAACGATGATCGATTTGTTGTGCAAGAAATCGCCAATATGGGGAATACTCTCGCTAAAATCATAAAAAAAGTTCATTGGATTGTTGATCCTCAAGATTCCATATTGCTCGATAAAATTTGGGATTACATTTACCATAATTCGGGAATAACGGAAAGTGTTTTAGTTTTTACATGCGAAGATGGTAGCCAAATTCGGCGCAATGTTTCCGAACAATTAAATTGTAATTTCAATTACGAAAAAATTAAAAGTTTAGCCCTTCCATTTCGCATAGAGGCGTAAAATACTTATTGATTTTATTACGAAATTTTCTATCATCAGCCCCGATGGGGAAGTGGGTGAAAAATTTTTCATTGTTTTTTGTTTTTTTGACAATGGTTTACGAAATTTACGGAAATCAAGGTTTGCAAATTAAAAATAGGTCCAAAACACCTCGGACATTTAATTTTGTTTTATCTCAGAAATCTCAGAGTCAACAGTCATCGAATTTTCGTGATTTGCTTTGCACCGAAAATTATATTTCCCTTATTCAAAAAAAGGACAGCGAAAAAACGGATTCAATCTTCGCCAATACCAGTGACGAAAAAATTTTGCAATCACTGAAACAGAGTGAAAGTAAGATGATTAAAGTTTTAATGGTCCTATGGCATGGAGAAACCGATGCGGAACGGGGATTTTTAGCCGCTCTTAAGGCCATGGGCTACCTGGTTGTACTAACGGTAATCAATGCCGATCGCGACTTAAAACATCTTAGACAAGCCCTACATTTCGAAATCAATTGCGAAGATTATGATTACATTTACACTTTTGGAACACGTGTGTCATTGATTGTCAGCGAATATGTTAATAATAAGGTCCCCATTGTTTTTAATGCCGTAGGCTATCCAGCAAAATCGGGACTTGTGGAAGATGATATGGGACATAATAGTATTAATGATGGGGGAAATTTTTCCGGTGTAGGTGTTGCGGCGCCCATGTTCATGCAGCTCAAAAATATGCAAAAAGTCTTGAAAGTGACACATTTGGCTGTTCTAGTCAATCCTCAGGAACAGAATAGTCTGGATACATTAAGTATGATCAAGGACGTTACTCCATCATTTGGCATTATTGTTGAGCGTTTTGATGTGACCAATGAAAAAGAAATTTTTCTTGCTTTAACAAAAATTCAATCAGCTTCCATTCCATTTGATGCGATTTATATTCCTTCAGGATCACCATTTACGGAAAATAGTAAAGTCATTTCTGATTTCGGATGTAAGGAAAAAATAGCGATGATTGGCGAAAAAGAGGGTATGATTTGCGACGGTGCACTTATGGGAACGGTTGCCAAATACAGGGAATGCGGGCAACTCGCCGCTGAAATTGTCAACATACATCGTCGCTATCGAATTGCTATGGCACATATTCCTGTACAATATCCCAAATTTTATTGTATAATTAATCAGGAAGTAACCGAAACGCTAGGAGTTCACCCAAATCCTGAAAAAATCAATTTTCAATGGGCTAACACTTAGGAATCATTCCAGTATCTCGAAAAAATATATTAAAAATTCATCAATTCACGATGTTCTTTGTGATATTTTTTAATGCGTTTTCAAAAGTATGCCAGGCCAATGTAGCACACTTGATGCGCATGGGAAACTGTTTTATACCTAGTAATGCGACGAGATCACCCATTTCATTTTCATCGAACGTTTCCGAGAAATCATTGCTGAGCACTTTTCGGAGATTATTAGAAAACTTCAATGCTCCATTAAAGGACATTCCTCTAATTTTTTCTGTCAACATGGATCCAGAAGCCCTAGAAATGGAACAACCTTGGGCTTGAAATTTTATATCTTCGATAATTTCATTCTTTACTAATAACGAAATGGTCAATTCATCGCCACAAGTTGCATTATAACCTTCGGCGATATGGGTCGGATTTTCGATTTTTCCCTCATTCCGTGGACAATTACTGTGGTCGATGATAATTTCCTGATATAATTCCTGGATTGCTTCCATTCTCAGCTATTGCCAATTTGCGGAAATTCAAGAACTTGCAATCTGTTTTTTGGATTACCTGGATTATCCCGCCCGCGGCGAAGCCGCGGGCGGGCATTGACCGTGCGGCCAAACCATGCGAAGTTTCGCATGGTTTGGCCGCGTATCGAGGTCAAGGAGTCCGAACTCCTTGCGGGGTATGGGGCGGGGCAGAGTCCCATATTTGGCTCCCTAAGGGCTGCGCGCCCTTAGGAATCCCCGCCAGGGGATCCATCCCCTGGACCTGGATTGCATCCGGCACCTTGGGCAACACCCGAAGTGCCGGATGACCGGGGTCCTGAGACCCCGCCCGCGGCTTCGCCGCGTATCGAGGTCAAGGAGTCCGAACTCCTTGCGGGGGTCCAGAGGGCAAAGCCCTCTGACTAATCTTGTAAGATATGAAGCGAAGCCTGTGGGGATACACTTCTTCAAGATCAAATAGAAATTTTTTCTTTTATGGCAAGGGCATAAATATACTTTATCAATTTCACGATACAAAAAAATAATCCAAATCCTAAAGACTTAAGTTTCAGAGACCATGGAAAAGTTATTCACATTGAAATGTTATTAACCTGTGGATATTTTTATCTTTGACGGAGGTTTTTTCGAAATCATTTTTATTTTCCGCAATTAATTTAGCTTTTCGAAATAATTTTCGCAAAATTTCGTGTTCAAATTTTCTAGGGTTTATGCCGATTCTTGGTGATACTAAAAAAATGAAGTAATTTTTTAATTGATAAGTTCAAAGACTTATTTGATCTATAAAAGAACTCTGTGAGTATGGAAAATTCTGGAGGTAGAATGTGAATAACATGGTAATTGAGCAGACGAGTGTAAGTGGTGCATTAAGCTTTGTGAAGTCGGAACTAAAAAGGGACTTTCAGGGTGATATTTACCAGAATTGGTTCGAAGAATTATCGCTTCTCAGCGAGGAAGATGATCATATTGTTCTCGGTGTTCCCAATGATTTTGCGGCTATTTGGATCAATGACAATTACAAGGATATGATTGCACAAAAGTTGCAAATGGCCCTCGGAAAATCACTTAAAATATCTCTGAAAACCGATGACGATGGCAATCTTTTTTCTTCGCCAAAAACTGAAAACAATGCTACCAAAAATCTGGGCAATGAAAAGGCCTACGAGATCGAAGAAGGGTATATTTTAAACCCCAAAAACACCTTTGAGAATTTTGTTATTGGGCCTGGAAGTCAGATGGCTCATGCTGCCTCCATTGCCATTGCTAACGCTCCTGGAAAAGCCTACAATCCTCTGTTTCTCTATGGGTCGACGGGACTGGGAAAGACCCATCTTATGCATGCCGTAGCCCACCAAATTCTTCTAAAAAACAGGAAAGCGCGCGTCGTTTACACGTCGACGGAAAAGTTTACCAATGAGTTTATTCAGGCCATTCAGCTTAATTCGATGGCCAAGTTTCGCAAAAAATATCGTAGTATCGATGTTTTTCTTCTGGACGATATTCATTTTCTTTCGGGGAAAGAGCGCATTCAAGAGGAATTTTTCTACACATTTAATGAATTATTTGAAGCGCAAAGGCAAATTTTTCTGTGTAGCGATCGTCCTGCATCGGAAATTTCTAAGTTAGAAAGTCGCCTTGTTTCCCGATTTCAATGGGGATTAGTAACGGATATTCAGCCACCGGATTTGGAAACGCGTATCGCGATTTTGGCCAAAAAGGCAAAGGACTTGAAAATAATACTTGAACCCAATGTTTTGAGTTATTTGGCGGAGAATGTTTCGAGTAACGTACGGCAACTCGAGGGAGCTTTAATACGCGTTGCGAGTTACATGGAACTGACAAAGGTACAGATTGATATCCCTACGCTCAAAATGTTTATGAAGGACTTATTTCATGGAGGGACAGTAAGTAACAGCCCTTCCATCGATATAATTCAGCAAAAAGTGGCAGAGTTTTACAGTTTAAAAACAGCTGATTTACTAGGGAAGCGGCGGCCAGCGAATATTGCTATGGCGCGGCAAATTGCGATGTATTTGAGTCGATCTTTGACGAGTCAATCGCTCGTCGATATTGGTCTTGCTTTTGGGGGTCGCGACCATGGGACAGTGATTTATGCTTGCAAATCCGTTGAAAACATGATGGAACATGATGAAGTTATTAAACGCAATGTGGGCCATTTGAAAAAGGTTTTACATAATCATTAAAAATTATGGGACAGCGTACCATTTCGAAGGAAATTTCTATTCAGGGTATCGGACTTCATACGGGTAAAACGGTCAAGCTCGTCTTCAAACCAGCGCCTGCATACACGGGGATTGTTTTTCGCCGCGTCGACCTTTATAATAAGCCGGAATTACGGCCATCAGTGGAAATGGTGGGAGATCTGATCCGCTGTACGACAATTTCGTCCAATGATATTCAAATTTACACCGTTGAACATATTTTAAGTGCCCTTAGTGGCCTGCATATTGACAATATCTTCATTGAAATTGATGCGGAAGAGCCACCCATCCTCGACGGATCGGCAAAATTTTATGTCAATTTGCTTTACGAAGCGGAACCTATGGAACTCGATGCCGAGCGGAAAGTCTTTAAATTACACACACCTATTTCCGTTACCGAAGGTAATCGTTCACTCATCGCATTGCCCTATAACGGGTTCAAAATAACCTGTACTTCAGCCGATGATCGGGGACTTTTTACTCAGCATTTGTCACTCGACATTTATCCTGAAAGTTATACAAGTGATATTGCTCCGGCAAGAACATTTGCGATTTATGAGGATATAGAACCTCTTTTGCGATGCGGAAAAATTCAAGGTGCAAGTCTGGATTCGGCTATTCTTATTAAAGGCGATCAGGTTCTATCCAAAGAACCTTTACGCTTTAGCGATGAATTTGTGCGTCATAAGATGCTTGATATCATAGGAGACATGGCACTTTTGGGAATGGATTTACGTTGTCATATTATTGCGATTCGCCCCGGCCATGCGTTTAACGTCCAGTTGGCAAAAGAAATTTGGAGACAACATCGGGAAGGTACGAAAACGATAGCGCAAAGACCCGAACTTAAAACTTCGATCGTGAGAAATACGGCCTTTGATATTGTAAGAATTCTAAATACATTACCCCATCGCTATCCCTTTATTTTAATCGATCGCGTAATAGAATTTATCGATGATAATTCACTTCGAGCTGTGAAAAATGTAACCATTAACGAACCCTATTTTGTAGGGCATTATCCAGGGCATCCGGTTATGCCCGGGGTTTTGCAGGTCGAAGCAATGGCTCAGGCAGCAGGAATACTAATGCTAAAACGCTACCAATATGAACAACGGCTAGCATATTTTATGAGTTGTGATAAAGTAAAATTTCGAAAGCCGGTGACTCCGGGAGATCAATTAGAAATTTCCGTGAAAATCATAAAATATCGCGGCGATAAAATCGGTGTTGCATCGGCGGAATGTAAAATAGATGGTCAGGTTGTATCTTCGGCGGAACTTGTTTTTTCGGTGGTCAAAGCATCATGAATATTCATCCAACAGCGATCATTGAAAATGGAGCAAATATTGGAGAAAAGGTGTCGATCGGCGCCTTTGCTTTCGTCGGGAAAAATGTTGCCATCGGCTCTGGGACAGTCATCCAACACCATGCTTCGGTCGATGGTTATACCATTTTAGGGGAAAATAATGTGATTTTTCCCTACGCTTTTTTGGGAGGCCAGACGCAGGATTTGAAATATACTGGCGAACAAACCGGACTTGAAATTGGCCATCACAATATCTTTCGCGAATACGTGACAATTCACGGCGCTACGAAGGAAGGAAATATTACAAAAATTGGCCATCACAATGCATTTTTAGCCTATGCCCATGTGGCGCACGATTGTACGGTTGGCGACCATGTTATTGTGAGTAGTTTGGCGGCCCTGGCCGGACATGTTATCCTTGGAAATTATGTAAATATCGCATGGAATTCTGGTGTTCATCAATTTTGCCGCATCGGAGATTACGCGATGCTAGCGGCAAGTTCCAAAACGGTTATGGATATTTTGCCCTTTATGATTGCCGAAGGACAACCGGCAAGAACACGTTATTTCAATAAGATCAATCTGCAACGCCATCAATTTTCTGCAGCGGATGTCGAACACGTAAAAAATATCTATCGCATTCTCTTTCATTCCACTAAAAACCATTCTGAGGCACTGGTACAATTGAAATGTTGCAAACAAACTTCTGCAGTCTACGATACTGTTATTCAAGCAATTGAGTCTTCCCAGCGCGGTTTTTGTTAGAACGCAATTTTTCTGCTTGATTAGAGTGAAAGGCAGTTTATTTTCCAGTTCATGGATTTTTTTAGGGGCTGCCTTGCAGGAATATCATTTTTTATGGGTAGTTTTTGGGTTGTTCATACTTCAGCAAATACATCGATTGCTTCAATCGTAGCACCGGGAAAAGCAATGGAAGTATCAAAGGAGGAGACGAAGATGTTAAAGAAAGAAGAAATTAAAATGGAAACAACATTGATTATTCTCAAGCCAGATTGTATGGAAAAAGGGCTTGCCGGGGAGGTTATTGGACGATTGAACAAAGAAGGATGTGAAATCGTGGGTTGCAAAATGATGGTTTTGTCTGAGAACTTACTAAAAGAGCACTATGGCCACATCGTAGCTCTACCTTTTTTTGCGGATATCCTTATGTTTATGCGTTCGAAGCCGGTCATTGTAATCGCATTAAGAGGAGAGAATATCATCACTAAAGTTCGCGCTTTACTGGGACCAACGGATTCTACAGCCGCTCCCAAAGGTACAATACGTGGTGATTGGGGAACGGATAAGATGCGCAATATTGCTCATGCTTCAGATAGCGAGGCTAGTGCCCAGGCGGAATTGAAACGTTTTTTTACACCAGAAGAATTATTTTTAAAGTAGAATACGCAACACGTGAAGAAATTGATCGTGTTCCCAAAAGTTTAGCTTTGAGTTTTTTGCCAATCGGCGGTAATTGCGAAAAGATTTTTTTCAATTTCTTCCGTCAATTGGCCTTCTAGGTTAATTTGCGTTAAAACTTTTGTTCCACCAGTCAAGAAATAGGAGAGGAGAGACTCCGCTGCGATATTTACATCGCAAAGCGCTACGGAATCGAAAATGCCTGCCCTAATTGCCCAAAGTAGGATAATTTGAGCCGATACACTTCGCGGTGCATTGGCTGGCTGTTGGAATAATGCTACAATACGCGCTCCACGATCAAGTTGTTGCTGCGTCTTTGCATCGAGATCGGATCCAAATTGTGCAAAGGAACTCAATTCGTAATATTGACCAAGTTCCAACTTCAATTTACCCGCGACCTGTTTAAATGCCTTTATTTGTGCCGCGGAGCCTACCCGCGAAACGGAAATACCAATGGAAATCGCCGGTCGCACACCTTTGTTGAATAGATCCGTATCGAGGAAAATTTGGCCATCCGTAATCGAAATTACATTTGTCGGAATGTACGCCGAAATATCACCAGCCTGGGTTTCAATGATCGGGAGTGCCGTAAGTGAACCGTTACCATGGGCTGCATTGAGTCGAGCTGCTCGTTCCAAGAGTTTGGAGTGCAAATAAAAAACATCGCCCGGATAGGCTTCCCGACCAGATGGACGCTTTAGAATGAGACAAATTTGACGGTAAGCAACCGCATGCTTCGAAAGATCATCATAAACGATTAGGGCATCCATACCGTTATGCATAAACCATTCGCCCATTGCACAGCCCGCATAGGGCGCAATGTATTGGTTAGCAGGGTTATCGGCGGCGGAAGAATTGACGATGATGGTAGATTCCATGGCATCGTAATCCGTTAATGTTTTAATGGTGCGCGCAATCGTAGAATTTTTTTGCCCAATGGCAACATAAATGGAATAGACTGGGCGAAAGTTCGGATCGCCGGAAGCGAGACCTTCCCGATTAATGTTTGCCTGATTAATGATTGTATCAATGGCAATTGTCGATTTTCCTGTCGCACGATCACCAATAATGAGTTCCCGTTGTCCGCGGCCAATGGGGATCATAGCATCAATGGTAAGGATACCGGTTTGGAGTGGTTGTGAAACGGACTGTCGGGGCATAATTCCATGGGCAACTTTTTCGACAGGATAAAATTCTTCGGAGGCAATGGGGCCTTTACCATCGATGGGGTGGCCAATGGCATTGACGACACGGCCAAGGAGGTTTTTTCCGACGGGAACGGAAAGTAATCTTCCGGTGGTGCTTGCTTGATCGCCAGCTTTTAGGCTTGATCCATCGCCGAAAATAACAACGCCTACCAAGTCTTCTTCGAGATTAAGCGCAACGCCAAAGATACCATGACCAAAGTCAACCATTTCGTTATACATTATTCCGGAAAGGCCATCCAAAACGGCAACGCCATCGGCAATGGAAAGAATCGTACCGACATTTTTTTTAGTTGTTACAAGTTCCGTAGAAAAAATTTCCCGACGAATTTGATCAAGGATAGTGTCAGCCATGCCTTTAGTTGTAAAGATAAGTGAGCGACTCGCAAGAATATTGTAATATAATAGAATGAAATAATTTTTATAATTTATTGTAAAGATTTCCATTTTTGATTTTACAGTGAAATGGGATGCGATTTATTAAAAACTAAAAAATGATTGACGGTTTTAGATTTTTTTCGAAGGTAATGCCTACTCGCAAGGAGTTCTTGTGAATATGTTAATAGTACAATATATAGAATAAGGATGGAAATATGGGAAAAAAAATCTTGAAGATGGTTTATGGATTGATCATTACTGGTAGCGCTTTAGCTTTAGATGCTAGCAATAGAGCGAATTTTGATCAAGAAAGGTATAACGAATATAGTCGGTTGAATCCAGAATTCGCTTTCAATGATTCACATTTGATCAGACCTTTAAAAGCTATTAATGATTGGGATCAGAGTAGCGACGAAGAGGATAGCGATGAGGAAGATAGTGATGAAGATAGCGACGAGGATTCTGAGTTCTTTGATTGATCATAAAAATTATTCTATCAGAATCCGCTGAAAAGTGTAAAAAATCAGCAATATTATAAATAAACTTAAATTTTAATAGAACGAGAACGAAAAAACGTTCTCGTTTCTGTTTAAAAAAATAATACTTTCCGCAGATCGTAAAAATAAATCATATAAGAAATAAAAAAACACATTGTAATTATCTTAAAATATTTATAATCTGTTCTATCAAGTTAAAGGGTATGAATAAAATGATAAAAATGTTAATTAATGGACAGGTGCAAACAAGTTCTGCTGAAGTAAACGCACAGGAAGTCATAGACCAAATAAGGAATAGCATACAGGAAAATGCCATGCGTGCGGCTGCTTTATTGACATGTAAAGAAATACAAGAAAGATTCTATCAACCCTACGTGCTTGGTGCCTTCGGAGAGCAAAATGATATATATGTTATACAACAAGTCTCCAATGGAATTAATAAAACTTATACGGAGCTTCCCATTGCTATACAGGCCGTAGAGGACCTTTCCCAATATGTTCAGCATTTGAATGCTTTATTACAAAGCGAAAAAGTAAATGCTGCGTTTGCGATATTTGGCTTGCCAGTAAGACCAATAACTCCAGAAACAATACAAAGAGTTTTGCGACAGAAATTGGATTCTTCTGAACCCGGGGTTCTTATTCCAGGAGAAAAGAGAGTTATGTTTTTTGATGCTGCGGATACAATTAAGCAGTCTCCATATTTTGTCTGTGGTCAAATGACAAAAGTGAGCCAAGCAAGCGGTGAAGACTACATACTCTGGGAATTTCAAAAGGAGCTTTGCAGGGTGAAATAAAAAAAGCCTATCGGCGAGCTATGTTTAAGTTATCATTCCAATAAGTTTGCACTAAATAAAGGTAAACCGGAATGTGAATACACAAGCATAGAACAAGCTATGGCAAAAGCCTAAGAAATTAGTAATGTCTATGAACGCCTAATGAAACAGGTGCGATAGGCAAAAAAAGAACATAGATACAAATAATTTCTCGTTATTTTAGGGAAAAATAATTCTATTTATAGAATATATCTAAAAAGGAGTGTTAAATATGAGTATTAAAATAATAAAGATTGGTTTAGAATTATTAGTTCTAAGTGTTGCTACAGAAAACATTTGGGGAGCTTGCGATCAGGCATCTTCTCCTTCGGTTCCAGAAATAGTAATGTCCCCATTACTGGATTGTGAGCCGGTTGAAGTTTCTTTTGAACCGCAACAGGAATCTTCACCAACTTCAAAACCCGATGAAAATATTGAAGGAGCTGAGGGATCTTAGGATATTAATAAGAAAACAAATAATGAATACTTTCCCAGCAATTGAAATTTATATCATGGGCTTTAAAAAGTCATTGTGATCCAGTTTCTTTAGTTGCGGTAAAAGAATGAACTATATTGGAAAACGAGTGATGCATTTCACTCGTTTTTTTACGTTACACTTAAAATGTTATCATTTTATTTTATATCTTATGTGAAAAATTATTGACAATTATAAAGTCATGTACAGAATATATAACTACTTAGCTAATTGTAGTTTGAGATAAAGGGAAAGATATGGATAAAAAAAATATTGTTCTAGGATTGCTATGGATAAATACACTACAAGCCGGTCATGGGCCAAGTACCCAAGCGAATGCCGAAAAGTGGATTTCTCGTAGCGGAGCTCTTGAATCAAAGGCAAAAAGTGTTGCTGGACCATTAAAGGATGCACGACCGCCACAATTGACCAATAACGACAAAAACCCCAAGAGTACGGATTCTGGACTTGAACGAAGAAAAGAGCTTAAAATGAAATGCGGGGACATTGTAAATAGCTTCCGGAAAAGGCATTATGGCGATACCAATTCTGCCGATGCTATTGATAAAGCGCTCAATGCAGTTGATATGGTGATGAAAAGTTACCCTTCAAACTTACAATCAGAAACTACAATCTCCGCAATTCAGGCTAAAGTAGCTATAAAAATATTGGGGATTCTAACAAACATGAAAAACAATGTTAGCAAAACGTCTGCTACGGACAATAAAAAAGTAATATGCGAAAAAATCGATGTCGTCGCACAGCAATATCAAAAATTAACACAGTCTTCTGCCTTGAGTTTGTGGATTCAAGCATATGCCGAAAGGAGTAAAGCACAGGCCCAAATTCAAGGAATTATGCAAGAGTTTTTAAGTGGACAATACGGTGAGCGAGCACAGGCACCCAATCTTTTAAAAGCTTGTTCTGATATTGATAACATTGTAAATGCAGTGAAATCAAAACCAGATGGAAAAGGTCAGTTATTAAGTGAATTTGCTTATAAATGTAAGACAATAATACGCTCGGAAGCGATTTTCAAAAGATTTTCGGAAGGCAAATATGGTAACTCTAAGGATGGCAAAAGTCTTCTAAACGTCGAACAAGATATCAAAACTCTGACCGATTCACTCAATACAATTGAGTCTCTCAGATTCAAAAATAAAGTTATTCCAATAGTAACGCAATTACAAAAGGCGATTGAAGTATGGATAAAAGCGGATGCTTTTGAAGAAAAAATTTCAAAAGGAGGATATGGTGATCTTAAAATTCCTTCAAATGCAAAGAATGTGGAACAAGATCTTGCATTAATTGTTAAACAAGTTAATGAGATGCCTGCAAAAAGGTGGGTTAGTACGTCTAAGAAAAAAGTTGATGCAATTGAGGCAAAATATAAAAAACAAAATAGTCTTCCACAGCAAACAGAAGTAGAAAAAACCGGTACCTAAATCACGGTATCAGTGATCAAGACTGGTGAAAGCTAAATAAATTGGCTGAAGGAAAAGACCGCAAAAAAGATCTTACCCTTTTACGCAAGAAAATACTAAGCTTGGATTGTTGAACAATAGAAATGGATTTTGTCCTTCTATTGGACTAAAAAAATATTGATTTATTCCGTTGTATCAGTAGCGAGCAATTCTTTAGCAAGGGGAAGCGATTCAATCCAGTGGCAAAAGGTATGCCATTCGGAAAGTCGATGGGCCTTACGTTGGTGGTACATGATACGTAATTGCATATAGTTTGTATTGATCCGAGCGGTAAGTTCTAGCCCCATGGGACAGGCGTAAATGAGTGATTCGATATCGTCAAGTTCAGCTAATTTTTCGACTTCCTGCCGTGAAATTACAGATGTTTTTGGATGGCAACACGTTTCCAGATTCATGGATTTCAGGCGATGCATTTTGGACATACTTGAATCGATGACGAAGTGGCCATAGCGCCCAGCCTGTATCCACCAGGCTTGGGTTCCTGTCACATTGCATGCCACAAGGATACCTTTGAGGAAATTACAATGTCCAGAAGCGGAGTCGCTAGATGCTAGTTTACGCGCACGGGAGATATGCTTGCTGCTCAGACCTTGGGCAAGATTGTTTTTCAATTGCATAACGTTGTCGGCAAATTCATTTTCATCGTAGGCAGAAAGCATGGGTAATCCACTGGCAACGATACATTCCTCAAAATCATAGATTTTAATATTATCGATTTTCATGAGATGAGTTTAACTCTAGGCATCTAATGGCGCATTGTGAAGCAGAATTATAATGTATGCATGTTACAGATTTTTTCGAAAAAAGGTAAGTTTAACCGATGAAGTAATAAAAAAATTTGTAGATAGTTCGGTAGATATTGGCCATATTTTTATGGCTTTTTCCGTATTGCTTATCGCTAGAAATAAAGTTCCAAGCTGCATCAATGGCTTCTTGGATCATTGTTTGAGCCCCATTGTAGGAAAACTACCCGTTCGGTTGAATTTTTGATGCCTTCTGTAAAATATCCCCTAAAACAGCCTTATTTATCCATGCGACGGTTTCTGCACTATCCATAATAATGAATTGCCATACTTCGGCATGTGGTAATATCAATCGCAAACTTTGATTTTTACTGTTCCAAGAATAGAGTCTATAAAGTATTTCCCTAACCTTTCCTCCAAGTATAACTTTTTCTGTTTCTTGGCCTAGTACAAAAACGGCTTCTCCAAAGCCTGTTGCCGAATTCGTTATTGTAAAAATTCCATTCCTATACCCACAATAGGCCCGATTATTATCATCTAACATCGGTGCTTTATTCACTGCACTTAAAATGTTTTGCACATTTTTTCCCATATTGACAATGAGGATTTCCTGTATCCGTTTCTCTGTTTTTGTCGCACTTTCTGCCATATACGTCAAAAGTATTGGTAATGAAAGGCCTAAAATTCCAATGGCCAAAATTACCTCCAATAATGAAAATCCCTGTCTCATATTGCTTCTTCTATTGCACTTTTTGACTCCAATACTATTGTATTTCCCATCGCTGTAATAAATAATCCGTAAATGTTAATGTCTTTTTTTAATTCTATGTTATTGCTAACCTTCGCACCATAACCAATTCCCAAAATTGTTGCCGCTGCAGGGGATAGATGTCCTTCCGAATCGAAAATGAAGCGATAACCCTTAACGGTCTCTCCCTGTAAAGTGTTGCTTTCTTCAGAATAAGTATATGTCGAAAGGTTTTTCCCGTCAACGAAATATTGCAAAAAATCATTTAAAGGTAAGATAAACGCTCGCTCGGGGAGTAAAATTTCGCGTTCTACTTCCCAGGCATTGTTCTTTTGTTTCATAATCGCTATTCGTTGAAACTTCCAATGTGATGATGTATCGATAAAAAGTTTTACGTAGGTATTACCTACAATCGCTTGTCCATGTGCGTCGTCAAAACCCGATGCGAGAAGCAATGCTGCTGTTTTAACTTGTCGACTTTCGTTACCCGCTGTAATATTCAATTTTATTAGAAAAAATAAAAATACCGATATCAATGCGATTACCGTTACTAATTCAATTAATGTAAAACTATTAACTTTTCCTTCCACAAAATTTTATGCTGAAAATATTCTGTGCCTTGGCAAATTTTTATTATGTGTCCTAAGGGCTGCGCGCCCTTAGGGATCCCCGCCAGGGGATCCATCCCCTGGACCGGGGTTGTGTCCGGCACCTCGGGCGTTGCCCGTGGTGCCGGACGACCGGGGGTCCTGAGACCCCCGCCCGCGGCGTCGCCGCGGGCGGGGCTTTAATATTTTAATTTAAGACCTATGCGGCCCAACCAAGCGAAAACGTCGCATGGTTTGGC
>JAIRRZ010000031.1 GCA_031255715.1 Puniceicoccales bacterium | reverse complement strand
CATACCCCGCAAGGAGTCCGGACTCCTTGACCTCGGTATTCGGCCAAACCATGCGAAAACTTCGCATGGTTCGGCCGCACAGGTCTTTAATTAAAAATATTAAAGACCCCGCCCGCGGCGAAGCCGCGGGCGGGGGCCTCGGACCCCCGGCCGTCCGGTACCACGGGCGCCGCCCGGGGGGCCGGACGCAACCCCGGTCCAGGGGATGGATCCCCGGGCGGGGATCCCTCAGGGCGCGCAGCCCTTAGGCAGGAGCTGAATATGGGGCGCTGCCCCATACCCCGCAAGGAGTCATGGACTCCTTGACCTCAGTACGCGGCCGAACCATGCGAAAACTTCGCATGGTTCTGCCGCACAGGTCTTTAATTAAAAATATTAAAGACCCCGCCCGCGGCGTCGCCGCGGGCGGGGGTCTAGGACCCCCGGTCGTCCGGCACCACGGGCGCCGCCCGAGGTGCCGGACGCAACCCCGGTCCAGGGGATGGATCCCCTGGCGGGGATTCTAAGGGCGCGCAGCCCTTAGGGAAAAATTCAATCAATCTTGACGTTACGGTGAAATTTACTAAATTAAGGCCAATGGATGGCGAGCAATTGATCTTTATTGATGAAATTGCAATTAATTACACCGATGAATTAACAGTTTTAGAAATTTGCAACAAAAATAACATTTCTGTACCGCAAATGTGTTCCTTAGAGCATTTGACGCCGCCGGGACATTGTGGGCTGTGTACGGTTGAAATGTATGACGATTCTATACCGGAGCAATGGGTACCTGTTCTCGCATGTATGCTTGCGCCGCAGGTTGGAATAAAAATTCGTACTCAATCCAAAGTCATTGCAATGATTCGGGAAATGGCTGGAAAATTAATACTGCGTTCCCATCCATGTGATTGCGATTTTTGTGAAAAATTTGGCCATTGCGAATTGCAAAAAATTTACAACAAAACAAAGTTTGGTTTCACGCGAGCAATCGCAGATGGAAAGGAAAAGAAAGCAGTTATTTCCTGCCTATCGCTACGCTTTTGCCTGGATCGTGAAAAATGCACAAACTGCGGTGCTTGTACTACCTATTGCCGGGAGGAATTAGGTGAAGATTTTTTACATAGTGTGCTAAATTTCGATGGTCAACCGCGCTTAGAGCTCTATCCTGGTGTGGCCTACAGGGAAGGATATCTTCTAAATTTAATCGAAATTTGTCCCTACAATGCGATTATTGACAGAATGTCCTTAGGCCATCATCCATCCTGGAAATTACAAAAATTTAATGGAATTTCGACGGAAAGCAGCACGGGAAATAACATAACAATTTTTGTCCATGGTGGAGAAATAGCTTATATTAAACCGAGAAAAAATCCACATATCGGCGATGTAATTCCTGACATTGCCCGCGATTTGCATCATCATAATAATTTTAATCGAGTGGATACGCTCTCCCTTCATGGTCAAAAGACCGAAGAACGGGAAACAATACTTTTTTTTCTAAGTAAAATTGGATTTAAGTATCGCTGTGCCATAGTCTGTAACGGCAGTATTTCGTTGGAAAGTATGCTATTGACGCGACAATTAGCAGATGTTTTAGGAGCACAAATTTTTGTAAAAAATCATTGTCAGGAAGGTGATAACTGGTTAATTTCAAGTGATAAAAATACAAATATTCGGAGTGCACTCGTAACTCAAGTAATTAAAAAAGATGCGATTGAAGATTTTTCTGTGATTGAAGAACTTATTTTCAATCATCAAATTCAGACACTTATCATTATTAATGAAGACATTTTAGGGTTAGGGTTTTCTAAGGAAAGTTTTGCGACCATTAATTCAATTACTTTCTCGAGCCATAAAAATGAAACCACACAAAATAGTCATATCGTTTTGCCCATCTGTACTGTTTTCGAAGAAGATGGTCACTTCATTAACAAAAATTTTCTTCTCCAACGTTTCCATCGGGCAATTATTCGTGAGACCAAAGCGAGAGCTCTTTGGGAATGGCTTGCTATGATTAAAAATATTTATACAGGAAAAACTCAAATTGAGTTCAAATCTATTGAAAATATTTGGAATTTTATGGAAAAATCATTTCCTGAATTTAAAAATTTGAAGTTCTCCGAAGTACCGCCAACGGGAGTATTTCTTGAAAGTAATTATTTTAAAAATTTTCCATTTGTAGCTTAGTATTTATATGGGGCGCTGCCCCATACCCCGCAAGGAGTCCGGACTCCTTGACCGCACGGTCTTTTTCTTAATTAATTTACAAATACGCAAGCAACTGCCTATCTAACCATCTGCGATGTGGGCCGGAAATGGTAATATTTTTGAGTTCACAGATGGGCAAAAGGATCAAACTGGGACGATTTTGAGTTAAAATTTTTAAATCCTCAGGTAAGTATTGTGGTTCAAAGATGATTTCTTCAATACGTTCATAGGCGATGGAACGACTAATCTTAGCGATTTCTTGGATAAACATTTTTTTATCAATATCGTCGATCAATGGGAGTTCAAAGATATCGTGTAAACGCTTAGTATTTGTTTTCTTTAAAATGGTAATTTGTCCTTTGCAAATAAAAATACGTTGAACTATTCTTTTTACATAAACTATTTTTTTAAATTTTGGAATTTGCAAGCAATTGAGTTTTTTTTGAAAACTACAGCAATGAAGAACGATAGGGCAGCGATCGCAGGCAGGATTTTTAGGTTTACAAATGAGTGCACCGAATTCCATAATTGCTTCGTTATAGCTTGCACTTTTATCAAATGGAATATAAAAATGAGCAATGTTTTTAACATATTTTACGGCTTGATTTTTACTTTCAAAGGATTGCTGAATGCCATTAATACGACAAAGCACACGAACTACATTGCCATCGACCGCCGCAACGCATTGACTTTGGGCAATCGAAGCGAGCGCATGAGCCGTATAATCACCGATACCCGGTAGCTGTTTCCATTCTTTCGGTGTTCTAGGATAAATATCAAGTTCTGTGGTGTTTAAATTAACCGATCTTTTGATCATTTCCTTTGCAACTTTGTGTAAATTTTTGGCACGCATATAGTATCCAAGCCCTTCCCATGCTTTTAAAACTTGTT
This sequence comes from Puniceicoccales bacterium, assembly GCA_031255715.1. Lineage (GTDB taxonomy): Bacteria > Verrucomicrobiota > Verrucomicrobiia > Opitutales > LL51 > LL51. The sequence continues at coordinate 36,701 of JAIRRZ010000031.1, read as the reverse complement.
CTTCGGAAGCTTGGGCAAGCACTTCAATGGAAGGAAATTGTCCGATCCAGCGATTGAAATAGGGGATAACCGTAGCGACTTGCGTTTGTTGTAGCATGAATTCGGAAACAAGGCGATTGTAAATTGATGGATTCGTACGCCAGGGCAAAATGCGTTTATTTTTTACAAACCAATCCGTGAGAAGATAGCCGATTTGCCGCTTCTCAATACTTTTCAATGGAGGTTCCATGGATTACTAGGCAATAAATATTGTAATTAAATAAAGACTTTTCTTTGCTATTCACTTGAGTCCTCGATCGACAATCGAATGAACTTTATTTACATTTATGTTGCTTCGCACTAACTTTTATGCAAACATCAACGCGAAAGGATTCCGTAATTTTTTGAATGGCGATATTTTGTATCCGAGGATCCAGTATCTTAGACGCTAAAAATTTAATTGTTTTCTCGGGAAAATGAACACAGCACTCTCCAATCAACCAAGCAACGGCAAGTTTAACGTAGCGATTATCGGAATTAACCCTTGAAATAATCGTAAAAATATCAGCAATATATTCTCCATCGATGAACTTAAAAAGCATAACGACAGCAAAACGCTTAAAAAATGGTCGTTCATCTTGAAAAAATGATTGTAAAAAATCCCAAACAATAGCTCTGTCTTCGGACCTAATTTTTATTGCCCCGCAAAAGGTATCGCAAATTCCCCAATTATCGATTTTTAAAACAAAATTTTTGATTAACAATAAGCGTTCTGCGATGGGAATGCGAATGTATCCAATAACAAGTCCCTGGAGTAAAATTTCTTCAAAGGAATCATCCGTAGCCGCGTTAAGATAATTTTTCCAATCGGATTTTACGATTTGTTTGGCCATTTTTCGCAAATCAGGCAACCGAATACCTAAAATATTTTTCCCATCAGGATTTAATTTTTGTGAAAATTTTCGATAATCCGAATCGATAAGGGTATGTAATTGTTTTTTAATTTCCAATTGTATAAAATATCGTGGTATTATATAAAACCATTTTTTTTAATTATACAATGAAAAATATTTATTTTTATAAAACCGAAATTGGTAAAATTGCCGTAGCAATGGAAGAAGATTTTTTAACAAATATTCTTTATGAATATCGCTTTAGTTCGCTGAGAAATGATAAGTTCATCGAGCGAGAAACAAGGGAAATGGAAAATATTTTTATCCAAATCCAAGAATATTTATGCGGCGAAAGAAAAAATTTTGCCATTCAAATGGCATTGCGAGGTACACCTTTTCAGAAAAAAACTTGGGAACAGCTCGTGAAAATTCCCTATGGCGAAACGCGTTCATACAAGGAAATTGCTCAACAAAGCGGAATTCCTAATGGTGCCCGCGCCATCGGCATGGCCAATCACAACAATCCAATTCCGATCATCGTCCCCTGTCATCGCGTCATCGGTACTTCGGGAGATCTCGTTGGCTACGGAGGTGGTTTGGATCTAAAGCAAAAATTGCTTACATTGGAAAAAAATCATAAAATACGTAGTGATCCGCAAAATTATCTTTAATAATATTGCAAAATTTATTTATAAAATTATATTCTAGCTGTGAAAGTACAGAGAGATTCAAGATTCGACCGAATGAGTCAACTTATGGAGACTAGTAAAGCACTGCAAAGTTCTAGATCCAAAATTTTTGCGCATTCTTCACAGGTTTAATCGAAGACAATGAAATTCAAAAGAGAACAGCAATTTCTGAAAAATAGCTAAAGCGTGGGTTGATTAATGCTGCTTCTTTAAAATGGATTGATCGTTGATCTTGTTGATTATTCCAAATGACATATGAATAACCCCCACATCGGTTTAATTGGAAAAGAATGGATGATCATTTTTAGGAACGGATCAAAAGCGGTCGCATTTTAAACGTGATCCTCACCCCTCCCCACACTTTTCAGTCTTGAACTTATTATCTAATTTGTCAAATATATTTGAGAAATATTTTTCTCGTAAAAATAAAGTGCCATAAAAAAACCAAAAACCCAAAACTCCGGTATTGTTCCTAACGAATGGTACCTGACCGGGGACTCGAACCCCGAACCAATTGATTAAGAGTCAACTGCTCTACCGATTGAGCTAGTCAGGCCAAAACTCTTTTCTAGTATCGCTTTAAATGTTTCTTTGACAAGCATTTTTTTAGAAATGCGAAAAAGTTAATAGAGGTAATGTTTTTTGGTTTTATTATAGAATCTAGTTGCTTCTCGGCGCCACTTATTACGGAAATATATCACATCGATTGATTCACCATCGAATAAATTACTCACGAATTCATCGTCACCGATATGTTTTGCGATCAGTTCACGTTGCAATTTTGTCAATCGATCCCATTTTGCTTTCCGTAAAGCTTTTCGCTGAGTCAATGTTAAATTTTTCAAATCACGTATTGGAGCAGGAGATGATGCGACTAAAGTGGCCATCATTTGTAAGAAATTCGATGATTCATTGAATTTATTATTACCGATATATTTTTTCATGAATTGCCATATTGTTATTCGATTCCATCTTTCCACTTTAAAATTTTTTTGTTGAACTAGCGATTCCAAGTTATATATCGAGGCAGAATGCACTGGGATTGCCATTGAATCCGATGATTTCGAATCATATATTGGAGCAGAGAGTGTTGGAAGTAGTGTTATTTGCTGGGAACTTGCTATGGATGAAGCTTCTTTTTCAAACATTTCCCAGTCACATTCCGGCACCCATTCCTGGGCTTCAGCTAATAGTGCAAGCCCCAACCCGGCAGGTTCTGAGGCAGAGAAATTAGTAACTGACAGCTCTAGACAATCCATCTTTGTTCCATTGACCCTATCGATTTGGGCAGCCGTTAATTCATAACCTTTTAGGGCGAAGGAATATTTTTTATTAATTCTGTCTAACAGTGAATGGGGTGAAAGGCAAGGAGAATAGAGATATTTAAACCGGCAATTCGCTTTACAAGTATTTTCGACGGCTGCAAAAAAGTTTATATAACTTGATCCCGCTAAAAGGGGAAGTGAAATGGTAGCATATTCAAAGATTGAAGCAACATTTTGAATAGCAGGGGACATCGATACAGGAGAATCCATGGTATGCAGTCCAGTCTCTACCAGTGTTTTTTTTCGATTCCATCCTTTTATTTCTATGATGGTTAATTTTCCTTTTTTTAAAGTCGTAGCACTACAAAAAACACCATGGGCACAGCCTATCATTCCACAATTACATTTAACTTCAAATTCTTTTTTACAATTCTTAATATGGTTTGCTTTTTCACCGATCGTCATGCCATGAAATAGAGGTTCCTTTGGAATGGGTCCTAAAAAGCAGGTATATTTTTCATTCATGGTTGGTCCCCCCATATAGTCTCCCAAGGGATTGGGCCGATCAAGGATAACAAATTCTTTATTGGCTTCAAAAGCCTTGATCATGGTATAGAGCACGCTGGAAGAATATGTATAATAGCGTATCCCAATATCTTGTATATCAGCTATAACGACATCAACTTCTTTAATCCATTCTATGAGAGGCGAACGTCCTGTTGGTGTATGGGTACAGTAAATGGTAATCCCTTTCTTTTTAAGCTCTTCTAGTTTTTTGTCATCAAAATTGCCATTATGTTCCGTCAATAAAACAGTTTTTAACTGAAAATCTTTACTTTTTGCAAAAATGTCGAGGACAGAATTCCCTTCGCTATCCACGGCGGACGAGTTAGTCAAAAGCGCTACCTTCTTCTTTTTGATAATTGAAAAATTTTTTGATTGTAAAATATCGATTCCTAACTGCACTTTCCCTTTCAAAGGGACGCACAAAGAAAACATGGCAAAAGCTAACAGTGAAGAAAATTTCTTACTAATCATAAAGGTAAAAATCTTTAGTTTTTTCTACAAAACATCTAGCATCCTCCTTCCATTTGTCTATAAAATATCTTATATTAATTCGCTTTTGCTTACTGGCCAACACACTTAATAGTTCACCATCGCCAAAATGTGTTCCTAAAAACCGATAATTATCGTCACCTATAACATAAAAATGTGTATATTCCTGGGAAAGCGCTAGCAATACTAATCCAAACGCGGCGGGTACCGTTCTACGCAGATCTTCAATGTTAACATCGATAAGATTTCTATTTTTAGAATTAACAGATAGGGAGAATCCCGTATAAGATTCCTGTAAAGATTCTTTTGCATATTGAATAATTCTATGCGCCACTATATATTTGGATGTAAAACTATGAAAAGGAAGTTTTTCAATCCATTGAGGTTCCATTTTAATAAAATTACAATTATCAAATCCATAATTTATGGAAGCAAAAATCCCCAGCGACATAAAGGCATATTCGTAAGCTGATTGCAAATTTGCAATATTGGGAGAAGTTTCAGTCCATTTCAGTCCCGTATCTTCCCACCGCATATTACGCCTCCATCCTTGCATGGGAATTACGGTAAGATTACCTTTGGAAAGAACTTCCGAAGGGATAACAATTCCCGGATGGAGAACACCGGACTCAATTAAATCATTCACTTGAATTCCATTTAGGAGGCTTTTACAATACCGCGCAAGTTCTCCAATCGTCATTCCATGAAATAGGGGCATACCTGCGACGGGACCCCATATGGAAATATTTTCAGAATCCATGCTCGGTCCACCCACGTAATGTCCACCTAAAGGATTTGGACGATCGAGCACTACGATATCGACACCATTTTTAAAACAAGTCCCCATCATATATAGCATAAAAGCCCAATAATTGTAATAGCGAATTCCCAGGCCTTGGAGATCAACTAGAACCACATCAAGATCTTTAAGCCACTCATCTCTGGGACGCGAATTAGAAGCAAAAACGGAATAAATTGGAATGTTATCGACCTCATCATCGTAAAAAGTTTCCAGAGACATATATTTACCTTCCAATCCATGCACCGGTGCAAAAATAGCTTTTAATTGAACATTATTTGTATCCTTTAATATTTGCCATGTCAATATCCCATTTCCATTAACACCCGCTTGATCGGTTAAGATACCAACTCTTTTACCCTTAATAATATCAAACCCGCGTTCTTGGAGAACATCAATACCAAGTTTGATTTTTGGGCCACAGTCTTTTTTTAAATAGGTTTCGTATACTATCATCCACCAAAGCCCAAAAAATAATAGAAAACAGGTAACAAAAATATATCTCACTATTCTCATATGACTTTTGATTTTGGATTCTCCGCTCTCGCAAACTACAAGAGACCTAGAAAATACTTTTAGCTATTGTGTATAAATGGAAATAGCTTATCAAGAGCAATATGTCGAAAATATAAGTTAAATTGAATTTTTACTCCAAACAAACAACCATAACTGAGACTAAATCAGCCTTTTGATGGGAGATTTTTATCGGTATTATTGATTGTATTATTTTTTGACAGTACATGGTTTTATAAAGTCACCTAATGGAGCATAAATTTTAGAAAGGAAGTGAGACGAGCTTTCATTTCGAGTCGGGAAACAATTTGGTCGATCAATCCATGTTTCAATAAAAACTCTGCCGTTTGAAACCCTTTGGGTAGTTTTTGGCGCGTCGTTTCTTCGATAACACGCGGACCGGCAAAGCCGATTAGAGCTCCCGGTTCGGCAATAATAATATCACCCAGAGAAGCGAAACTGGCCATAACGCCAGCCATGGTAGGATTGGTCAGTACGGAAATAAAAGGTAGGCGTGCTTCCGCCAGTTTTGCAACAGCAAGTGCTGTTTTAGCCATTTGCATCAAACTAACAATGCCCTCAAACATACGCGCACCACCGGAGGTTGAAATGATAACTACCGGTAATTTTTTCTTCACGGCACACTCAATGATTCGGGTAATTTTTTCTCCCACAACGGATCCCATACTTCCTCCCATAAAACTAAAATCCATGATAGCAATGCACGTTGCTATCCCATTGAGTGTCATTGTTCCCGTGATGACGGCATCATTTAACCCAGTTTTATTTTTAGAATGAGCCAGTTTATCGATATAGGAAATTTTATCACCAAAGCCGAGAAAGGAGGAAGAAATGAGATGGTGATCAAATTCTAAAAAGGAGTTATGGTCCGCGAGAAGTCGAATGCGCTCCCGCGCAGAAAGGGGAAAATGATAATTACTTTTGGGAACAACCATCCAATTATTAATGAGTTCTTTGGAGTAGATCATTTCGCCGGAAATGGGGCACTTGACCCAAATATCTTTGGGAATGTCTTTACGTCTAAGCGTATCGGCAATTTCCGGGGATTTTGGTTTTAAAAAAAAGACCATTAACAGTAAACATAAGTAGTGGAATAATAAGTCAAGTTCGAGCGGCGTTTTAAAGCGATTGGGACGCTTAAATTTATGTTATTTTTATTTTACGTAAAACGTAAAAATATTACTTGTAAATACTGAAAATATTTATAAATTACTAGCCGATATATGAAAATATAATTTAACATCTGAAAGGCCTAAATAATATAAAAATGATTTGTAATATAAAAAAAGCAATGGCGATAGGGATCATGACTATTGGAACATGGATCAATGGAATTTCTTCTGTTCCACAGGAGGAAAAATGTCCTGTTATCTATTTACAAAACGATAGGCAAGTTACGCCATTGGAAAGAAAATTGCAGGTCACATTGAAAGAACTTTGGCATACATTTGCTGAGTCCAATCCGAATAATATTGAAAATTGTGCATTAAAGCTAGTAAAAATCCAAATTGGAAATAATGAACCGAAAAATACGATACGAGAGATACTGCTAATGTTGCTCGCCTATGTGAAGCACGAGGAGGATGAAGAAAACGTACAACAATTGTTTTCAAATCAAATCAGCACAAAGAATGCATTGAAAATAAAGTCTTTCAAAAATTTGGGACAATATTCTCAAGGTGAAGATGAATTATTGAGAAAATTAGCGGAAAAATTGGGACGTATAATTGTTTTTTTAAAGGTAAAAAATGGAACCCGATTCAATAGCGAATTATTAACTAATTTTTTTGAAGAACTCAAAATATATCGAAGCCAAAAAGAGCCGTTCAAATTTATTAGTTGTGAACGAAGTTTGAAGGATGATAAAGTTCGAGCTATCTTGAAAAAGAAGGATTTAGGCGGATGGGAAGGCAGCATTATGGAAAAAGGAAAACCGAGCCAAAATGCGTCGGAAATAAGTGTTTCCAATTGGATGAAAGATTGGTCTGATAACCCATATGGTGTTATTTTTTTAGTAGGAGATTATGATAATAATTTTCTTTATTTATTACAAGTTGCTCCGGCTATTGCAACCGAAGTATCGGTATCTAAACGAATTGCCTATATATTGCATAACCATAAAAAAACAATTGCCGAAGTAGCCGTTATTGCTTTACTTGGATATATCTATTGGACTAATGCCTATGGCATAAAAATGATACTGACCTATCAAGGGGATAAAGTTCTTAATTTTTTGAAAGAATCTAAGCCAAAAATCATCAATTTTCTGAAAGAATTTAAAGAAAAAACCGTCAATTATACCCATGGAAAAGGGTTTAAAAGCAATAAACAATTAGATGCTGAACGTACGATACTAGAAAAAATCGGAGGATTCATTGGTTGGGGCATCGGTAAGACTACTAAAGGCATAAAAGAAACTTTTGTTAGTGGTTGGAAAGGAATACAAAAAGGGTTTTCTAATTAATTAAAAACGTTCAGATGGGAATAATCCAAGTAATGTGTCGAAGATTTTAAACCAGAAAGTTTCTGATTTTTTAGTAAAATCTCTATTTATTTTTTATTTTCGTAAACAAAAAAGTTGCAAAAATTTCATCCATTTGTATGTTTACTCCATAGATGGATGCTATGAACGATACGCAAAGGGAATTTCTAGAAATTCTGGTCTACCTTTTTCTGCGCTATAATAAATTCGATGAGGCGCTTGCCCTATCGCTGATCCTTGCTGAGTACTTCCCTGAGGATTCGCAGGTGAATCTCTCCCTCGCCTTCGCCGCCCTACAAACGGGAACACCGGGAACTGCCCTCGATGCTATTAAAGCTGCAGAACCTCTCGCTAAATCAAGGGATAAGAAAAAGTTGTTCTTTATTTTGAAAAGTAAAACACTGTGGGCTTTGGGCCAGGATATGGATGCCCGTTCCGCTTATACCCGTTTTCTTGGCATGCAGGAACAGGATCTTCGTTTAGCCATTGCCTGTCCAAAATCTAAAACAAAGGCCGTATCATGAGCTTTAGTACAAAATTTAGTAGCATATTGGCAACGGTATCGAAATATAACGATATCTTTTTGGCATTGGTCGTCGTCGCCGTCATTATGTTAATGATCGTGCCAATTCCAACGTTCCTATTTGACCTACTATTGGCGCTCAATCTGTCGATGAGTATCAGTCTATTGATGCTGTCGATGTATATTCCGCGCGTGCTTCACATATCGACATTTCCTAGTATTTTGCTGTTTACGACACTCTTTCGTTTGGCGTTGAATATTACCAGTACGCGAATGATTTTGTTGACCGCTGACGCCGGTGAAATCATTTTCACCTTCGGCGATTTCGTTGTCCAAGGAAACTTCGTAGTCGGTGCGGTTATTTTTGGTATTCTGCTCATCGTGCAATTTATTGTCATTACGAAAGGTGCGGAGCGGGTTTCTGAGGTATCAGCCCGTTTCACATTGGATGCCATGCCGGGTAAGCAGATGAGTATCGATGCGGATCTGCGGGCAGGGAGCATCGATACGGATCAGGCTAAACAAAAACGTACGGATTTGGAACAGGAAAATCAACTCTATGGTGCCATGGATGGGGCAATGAAATTCGTCAAGGGCGATACCATTGCCAGCCTAATTATGACCGCCATCAACATCATTGCAGGTCTCGTTATCGGTGTTTTTCAAAAGGGAATGTCGGTGGATAAGGCGATTAAAACCTATGCGATTCTCACCATCGGTGATGGTCTCGTTTCCACACTGCCGTCGCTACTTATTTCCATCACGGCCGGTGTCATCGTAACCCGCGTAAGCTCCAGTGATGCCAAACCGCTTGGTAATGATATTGGTAAGCAATTATTATCGCGGCCTAAGGCATTGGTCATTGCGGGTATTATGAGTATTGGATTTATGCTCATTCCAGGATTTCCAAAGGTTCCTTTCATAGTAATCGGTACATTAATCCTTTTGACCGGTCGCTCACTGATGCAAACGGAGGGAAAACCTCAGGGAGCAGGCGAAATTGCTAAGGTTGCAAAGAATACCGGATTGCCTTCGGATATTGCACCCAACACACCCACGTTTAAGGAAGAAAAGGGTGAATTTTCGGTTACAGTACCGCTACTACTCGATGTGGCGACTTCCATCGAAGAATCCGTAGATCCGATGGTTCTCAACGACCAATTAATTCAGGTCCGTAAGGCGTTATATTTCGACCTAGGCGTACCATTCCCCGGCATTCATTTGCGTTTCAATGAAAATTTAACGGATGGGATGTATCAAATTTTATTGCAAGAGGTACCGGTTTCTCAGGGACGTATTTTAAAGGGAAGTGTGCTCGTTCGCGAGACAAAGGAAAGCCTCGGTATTCTAAACATTCCTTATCAGGAAGAAAAAGCATTTTTGCCCAATATTCCGGCACTATGGGTTTCAAAAGATCTCATTCCGCAGATGGATAAGGCGAGCATCAATTACATGACATCGCCCCAAATTTTGACCTACCATCTCTCCTTTATTTTGAAAAAATACGCTTCCGAATTCATCGGATTGCAGGAAACACGATTTATTTTGGAGAATTTTGAAAAAAATTTCCCGGAACTGGTCAAAGAAGTGCAGCGCGTATTACCCGTTCAAAAGATCGGCGAAGTTTTACAACGACTGGTCCAGGAAGATGTATCCATTCGCAATTTGCGCCTCATCATGCAATGCCTCATCGACTGGGGACAAAAGGAAAAAGAACCCATTCTACTGGCCGATTATGTGCGTACGAGCCTGAAGCGCTACATCAGTTACAAATACAGCGGTGGGCAAAATATTTTGGGAGTTTACCTATTGGATCCGGTTACGGAGGATATTATTCGCAAATCCATTCGCCAAACTTCAGCGGGAAGTTATTTGGCATTGGAACCCAATACGGCGAAAAAAATCGTTACCACAGTAAAAGAAGAAGTGGGTGATTTTACACAGGAGACGAATCGTCCCGTACTACTCACTTCCATGGATATTCGCCGCTATGTCCGCAAATTAATTGAGTTAGAATTGTACGAATTACCGGTGCTTTCTCATCAGGAACTTACTGAGGAAATTACTATACAACCCTTGGGTAGAATCGCTGTAACATAATCAATAAAAAACTATGAAAACATTACATGAACGACTAATTCGGTTAAAAGCAGAGGAACTTGCCAAGAAAATGGGACTTCCTATCAGCATATTGGATGCCGAGGAAGAGAAAGGGAAACCGGAAAAGCCAACGGAAACGGGCACATTGACGGAGCAGGTACAGAGAATTGTCGATAAAACGGAACAATTTTTTTCACGCTTTGGTTTAACCGAAGATAAACAGGAAGAACTTTTCCAAATGCCAATCATTCAGGAATGGCAACAGGAAATTATGTTCAATGTGTTTCGCGAACGTGAGGAACTGGAACGCACCATCGGTAAACCGCGTGACGGTTGGAAAGCCTTACCATTCGAAAAATCGATCAATGCGGAAAAGGTACTCCAAAAGTTATCCGATGATATGAAGCCTGAAAAGGTCAAAGAGATTCATCTCGACAAAATTTTCGATACCAGTGCAGAGGAACAAGTGGCCGCTATTTCAAAGCGACTATCCGAAGCGCTGGAAGATGTGCAAAAAATGATGGTTGAACAGAAAAAAACACTGTCATTGCCACCACTACCCAAACGCAATTCTACGGCACAGATGGAATCGGAATTGCCCAATTTACAGGAAAAACGGCAAATCGAAGCACATACGGCGCATCACTATGCCGATGAGTTACAGGTCATTCTCACCGATCCGGATCCTTTGAAAAAGGTAACAACGGAATCAAGTGCGCCATCCATAGTCCAAAAGAATACGACCGTAGAGGAAGACAAACCATTGGGATCTCCGGTACTGGCAGATGCGCCTAAAAAAGAAAATGAAATACGTTCTTCGGAGGAGATTCTTGCTGACATCGAAAAAACGGTAAAAAATTCAGAAAAAGTTGAAGAAAACATTTCGGTTGTAGCCCCAGAGGTTGTAGAATCCATTGCGGCAGACTGTAGGACAGTAACGCTAAAGAAAATGTCGAATATACGTCCACACCACGGCATCGTGATTTCAGCCTTGAAATCGCAAATTCAACGGAAACAAAATTCCCAAGTCACCATTCTAGCCGAACCGTTTCACGGAGAAAATAATCCAAATCCATTTGCTGATCCCGCTTCATCGCAGTTGTCGGAAACGCCAATGGTGGTAGATTTTAATGATCCCAGTGAGGGAAGCTATGGAGAAATGGAGAAAATTGTTCCCATTCGTCGTTTAGGAACAGGACCGAAAAAAAAATTTTTATAAAATTAAAATTTAAAATAAGGAGTTAAAAAATGATAAAAATTGATCCAAAAATATATGCCGAAGGAACATTGGGAGCTCTTGCTCCAGACATGACAAGTCCAAATACTCCGAGCAATAATCCTTTTAATCCGAATAAGGATATTGCCTTTTATGAGGTGCAAATGATAGTTCCAGAAGGGGAAAATGCTCCTATGAGAAAGCCGGACTTTGTCGACAATCCTGGTAAAGTTCCCACGGCTTACTCTCTTGGACTTTCGGAGCCACCCACATTTGCACCACCTAAAGTAACGGCGGCAATCGTTAATGATTTGTTTCCGACATTCCAACAACCCATTTTGGATGGGGTACCTGGACCGAGAAAAAATGCACTTGATACGAACTTCTCAAGCACAATTGGTGCTTTACCAAACTACGTTTTACATCCCGTCGACAAATCATTAACATCAGACGATGGTCCCGGCTATTCCGATTTATCCCTCAAAACACCCAAACCGGAAAATCCCAAGCCCACCGATGAAAAATATACCTGGCGCGATCCGAAAATATATGAATTTTCAAAGGAAAATGTCGAGTGGTATACCTTTCTATCGCATGATACCTATTTCAATGGGTCACTCTATCAACTTAATAATACGCAGCTACTAAGTGCAGACGTCTCCATGCATGAACGGTTGACACATAGAGCACTTCAAATTTCAAACGGCATTTGGAAAGATACCATTGAAGACTATCCTAAAGAAATCATTTTTGCGCCCGATTTGGATACTTCATCCTGGGAAAAGATCATTGCCTATGTGAATTATCACATGATACAGAATTATTTGCATCGACAAACGATGATTATCCCAAAATCGGATAAGATTACTTTAATTACAGACGAGGAAGAAAATTCAACTGCAGAACCCACATCAACTGTCCTGGAGCATTTAATGAATAAAATTATGCAGAAAACGTCTCTATTGCTGTATCAGGATAAAATTAGTGCCATTAAGTCCTATAATGTTCGTAAGATATTAAATAGTTTATATCAAAAGGACATCGATGGGAAATTCATACAATCGGGATCCGATGCCTCAATGGCAGCGGAAGATCTCTGTATAGATCTTATTAAGATAGGTATTGCGACAACACTGGAACAGCTAAGAGGTGAGTTGACCCACAATTTATCCGATTCAGTAATTAAGGACAAAATTTCCCAAACGATTGGAGATTATATTGAAGGTCAGACGAATAGTATACCTCTTTTAAATTTCCATGCAACACAAACGGTAGCAAATTTTTTTGAAAAAGTTGCAGAGGAATTCATTAGCCAAAATATTTTTGAAATTGAAGAAAAAGAGGAAATTTTAACCCAAGCAAAAATGGAAATTCGTAGCCTATTTCTTTCGCTTGTCAGCGATTTAGTGCTATCGGAAGTTAGAAAATATAAACTACAAAGCCAAATTAGCGCAATTAATAAACTATTATCTTCCACAGAGACAGTAACCTTTCAAACTGGAGAAATAATTTCCATTGAAGATTTGAAAGAACCATTAAAATATATCGAAAGTCGCCTGATTCTTCTTAAAAATGAAAACCATATTCCGGAGCAATTGACCGTAAATGACATTATCGATGGAAATCCTTCCAAAGCATCGGACGAAGTCTTTTTGCACCTAACAGAGTACCTTAACGGCGAGGTATTTAACATCAAGCAATTTGTCGATAGCGAAGTGAGAGAGACCATCACGCAAACGGTTCATAGTGTGATCAATTCGGAATTGACGGATAAAAAAATTCGTACGGCAATAAAAACAGTAAAGCGCAATGAAAATGAAGGGAGCGCGCGTTCTTTAACGCTAAGCGAATGCGAGGATGTGCGCTACGCGCTGTCAAAGGAGCACATTGCTGAATTGGAAGCATCCATCGTCGATCGGGTATTGAGTGTCACAACAACGGAGGAAAACGGTAGTTTAACTATATCCATAGCGGATGGAAAAACAACGGAGCTACCGATTAAAAGTTGGATTAAAGATGGGGTAGAGGCTTTCTTAAAGGGAGAGGGTACCGTAAAGAAAGAAGAGGATGCCGAAAAGTACGCATTTTTCGAAGATCGTGAGCTTCAAGATGATATTCGCCAGGTGCTCTATGGGACCTTAAAATTGGATGACTCCTATGATGAGGATGATTCGCCATTGGTGCAAAGAATTGCAGCGCAAATCAGCGAAGAAACACTTGTTTTGGCCTATAAAGCACGAACCGAGGCACAGTTAAATAAATTGCAATCCATTATTATGGAGCCAATAACGGAAACCTATAACGACATAACAATTTCCGCACAGAAAAAGGAAATGGAGTGCCTTTTAGAATACGTTTATGCAAAAATTTTAAAGGATAATTATACACCGATTATTTATAATGATTTTGTTAAATATGCCAAATCACTCAACAGCTGGTTTGATAAAACCAGCACGACAAATGCCTGCCAATTACTGATCCAAAAAATTGATGAACTGAGAAAACAGTACGGGATATACTACGAAGTTATTCAACAATTTCCTCACCATGGTAAGGTGTGCCTAACATCAATCCCTAATAGCTATTCCCGCTATCCGGAACTTGTTAATGAATATGAACTATTCATGTCTTCTTTTACAAACGAAGAGACAGCACTTAACATTGCGAACGTTCTAGCAGATTACCACACAATATATGATACCTACGGAAAACCGTGCTATACCCAGCGTGGGAAATACAATATCAGTGATTATAGTATCGAATTGTCGAAAATTGTAGAAAAATATGCGGACCTTAGACAAGGCGATGATATTTTCGCCGAAGCCGTATTTAAGGCTATACAGGATGAGCAAATTGCTTTAAAACGCGAGCTAGAGGCTATTGAATTGTTCGAAGAATACGATATAACAAAGAAATTTCGTCAAGAACTAAGGGAACACATGACCGGATCCGTTATCGCAGGTTGGCGAACGGATGCGATTAAACGAGAATCGTTGATCAATACGATTTATAGTATTGCAGTTGATCATGGAATTATGCGTATTAATAGCGATAGGACATATAGTTCGGGAAGGATCTTGAATGCGCTAACGGTTGAAGGCGAAAAGGAATACAATGAATATGCGGGAAGCTATCTTTACGTTAGCGGAATTTTAGAATCCATAAAAACATATAACATTGATCAGGATATTAGTGTTCTTGTATCGCAGATCCTGGATACGATTGAAACCTATAAAGGCGCTGATTTATATCAAAATGAGGAATTATTATCGCAGTTAAAGTATCTATTGACCTCAACAGAAAATATTCCCTACACGAATAGAACATCATTATTTTCGACGCTTACAAAATATATCAGTTCTGAGAATATCGACTTCTCTTTAATAACTTTGTTTGCCAGTGTTTATCCGACGATAAAAAATACGATCCATGTTCCCGCTGGGATAAAAAGTATTGTACAGAACATCGCAACCAATGCTTCGAATGATATTAAAAATCAAATGTCCATCTGCATAACTGAAGTGACGAAACTAAGAAGTGCATTTTCAACATTTTTAACGACAACACAACCATCTTCCACAGACCCATCAAGGTATAACAATTTATCGAGTTCATTAAATGCTTTGCAGGAAGCCGAGTTAACTATTAATACCGAAAACGACTATGCTTATATGGTGAACCAATTTGTTAAAGCTTATAATGCAATCGCTGTCAGAGTTAAAGATCTAAATTTTAGACAACAATTTGATGGTGTTATAAACCAGGAAAAATTTGACTCCATAAAAGGAAAACTAGATGTCATTCGCATAGAAATTAAAAAAATTGACGAAGAAATTACCGAAGTTACCGAAGTTACCAAAAAGCCGATGAAGGATATTAATCAGGCATGTTTACAAAAAGCAATTCAGGACCTTCAAACGTTCATCAATCACGCTGAAGTTATACTATTGCTCGACTTGATGGAATCACAATATCCCACGTGGTATACTGGAAACCGCAGCGCTCTTATAAGTAAATTAAATGACTATGTAGATATATCCCAATCATCCAATCCGGAGATTGAAACCATTTTGAGACCATTGATTAGATCGATTAATAATAATAACACTAATACTATGCTTGACTATTTCGATAATGATACTTTGCCATTAAAAGGATATCCTAATCTAAACAAAGTGCTACTGAATTGGCATATCGATAGTTCAAGACAAATTTTTACCGACTTGAATTACAATATTAATCGAAAGTTTACAGAATATGATGAGAAACTTTCACAACTTAATAGAGCATTTTTCGATCTAACGGCAACACCGAATTTCGGTAAGATGGATGATGAAATTAATAAATTGGAAAAGATTCCGTTGCTAACAGGAAGTATAGGAACCCAAAAAAATCCGGATGGCGTTGATCTAACGAATTTACATGTTTACATTGCCAATCAAGTCGTCGGTGCTTACAATGATATTATAGAATTCTTACAAAATGAGAGTGGAGAAATTCGGGCTTTTTTGAACGAAATTACTACAAATTCAACTAATCCGGAATCAGTTTTAGATAAATTTGAAGAGATGCAAAAAGCTTTAGTTGTTTTCGTCGAAAACTTTAGGAGCGTCAGGCTTGCATCCGTCACAGAAGGACCCCATGATAAAATCACCATTCCCGCAATGGAAGCAATGCAAACAACGGAGCTATTGAATGGGGTATTAAACATCGTTCAGCAGAATCAAAAATCATTTTTCTCCAATGTTTTAGCGACTATATATCCAAATTGGAATTCGGATTTTGAGCAACTTAAAGTGCTTCGGAATAAGCTGAAAGAGTACATCACCCGACCGGATGAAACGCGAGTTTTTACAATTTCTCAAAGCGACTACTTGAATTTAGTCGAGGCCATTGATGTCAATGCCCATTTTAATGCATTTGATGCATCGACCGATCCAGATGTGCCGAAAGATCCAAATATTTCTCATGTAAAACAAGAGATTGATATAATCACAAATGAAAAGCCTGGAAACATTGTCCTGGGCAACGAAATAGATGAAAATAATAGTAAAATATCAGATGTTGAGGGTGTTTATAGAAAGTTCGAAGATTTTCAAGAATTGTATAAGGCGATTAATCATATCGTTACCGGGGATTCAAGTCAAATGGCAAAGTTCAGCGCGGTTGACGATATTGTGGGGCTTGTCAGAGATGAAAAGCCCAACAATGATAATGAATACGATCGTTTTCGCTGGTTAAATCGGCAATTTACAGCTGCTTACAATAGAATTGTGAATAGAACCACAGCAATTGACACCGATATTCTTGATGCTTTAAAAACTCCCGTAATAAGTGATTTAATCGAAGACCCCTCTGGCATATTCACTAATCTCGCTGCTATAACAACGAAGTCTCCTGATCTTGATTTGAAGAACTCAATAGAAATGCTCAAGACTTTTGTCGAAAGTGGAATGGTCGAAGCACAAACGATCATATTTAATGGCTTCACGTTTAATTTGGAAAAATTTCAAGAAAGTGATATTCAAACGGCATCCTATATGGCTAAAAGTGAAACTCAAAGTGTTCGCTTGGAAAAGGATGATGTTCAAAGTTTATACAATTTAGCTGTGGCAGAGGATGAATATTTTTCCAATAACACCAATAACACCAATTTTACAACTTTAACAAATTTCGTCATTGCCCTAGCCGATGTAATGGACAAAAATGCTACAATAAACAATTTTTTTCAATTTACGGGTCCATGTGCGCAAATCATGGAAGTCATTAAGAAGGAAACTACTGGGAATACATATACCGAAACATCGAACTTAGATCATGCCGTTCAGATACTTCGAGATTTTATCAATGATGACTATAAAGATGTGGTTATTATAAATAATGATCCTGAAGCGAAAGATATTGGGGAGGTAGATATTAATGCGATAGACATGAAGAAAACGCAATCGATTAACATTAATGGTACTGAATTTTTTTTAGAGAAGTTCCAAAACAGTTTCACCTCAACGGAATTCTATGTGGCTGAAAGTGAGGCTAAAAGAGTTCGTTTGGAAAAGGATGATATTCAAAATTTGCACGATTTTGTTGAAAAAGAGATTACATACCTTCGCAGCGCAGCCAGTATTAAAAGTGGTTCCATGTCATTGGTAAATTATGTCAACATTTTATTCGATTTGAGCAACGATAAAGAAAACGACGCAATTAAGCGCGATTTAATTTCAAGTTTCACAAATCCAACAACCGGTTTATATGCACAGATAAAGGAAATTATTGGAGAAGATAGCGGAACAAATGGATTAATCCCAATCGTTGAATTATTTACGTCTCTTATCAATGATTACACCGGAGAGGAAACCATTGGGGTACCATGGAATGACGATTTGCCAAAAAATAATAAAGTTACATTAAATGGAAGTGAATTTTACATACAAAAATTTAAAGATATTTTAAGTGGTACGAAGTTTTACCTAATCCAGGAAGGAAGTCATAAAATTTACTTAACGGAGAGTGATTTTGATAAATTGAGTACCCTTGTTCAGGCGCAGCTCGAATTATACCAAATATTAAGTAATAATATTGCTTTAAACATCGCCGATAGGGTAGGGGACTACGAGGGTAGCGTTGACTCAGTGATACATGAGCAATCATCTTTCACCTATTCAACATCGGAATTTTTAAAGACTTACATCATTGATAGGACCAAATCGATCATAACACCAGAATTTTTAGATCAGGTGAACAATTTGGTAAAGAAAAAAGATTTGACGCTAATCGAAATGTACAATGCGTCCTATTCCTTTAAAAATCTAGCAATAGTCAATGCTACTAAGGAAAGCGTTAAAAAATTGCTTGGTCCATTAAGTCTAGCGGAGTTTACAGAAACGGCTGTATTCGCAGATAGGGCCACCGGTATCGATGAAGAAGACAAAAAGCAATTTGCTCTCTCGGATTTTTTTGATACACTAGAGAGTTTAGTTCCGGAAACAGTAAACGACGCACAGGTAAAGACGCAGGCGGCAATGGATTACATCGACTCTGAACTGGTAAATATTTATAATAATTACAGCGATCAAGTGGGTTTAATAGATTGGCGACTGAGTAACTTAGCGGATGCCACTTGGCACACTGACTCTGCAACAACCCAACCGGATGATGTAGATCAAACCCTTTCAGGTTTAAATCAAACCCTTTCAGGTTTAATAAACCAATTGTTCGAAGGTATTACTAAGCTTAAAGATAATTTAGAATCCGAACAAGGTGTTGAAATAACATTCATGAACGATGAAGAAGAAACAGGTGGTTTCACGGTCAGGGCAGCGTTTAATAGCGAGCAGGAGGAATACGCAAAGCAGGAGACAAACGTTCTTTTTAGCCAGCTTATGGCCAATTTGCGCTATAGGATTGCAAATGCTCTAAAGAATCCAGATCTAAATTCTCTGAGCGAGTATTCAGAGGATCAACTAGAAAAATTTGAACAATTACTATGCAGTATTCAATTAAATATTGAAGAAAATCAATTAAATATTGAAGGAAATATTATAGGTCCTAAAATATTTGCAGATACTGACCCATTTATCGGTGGGATTGAAAAATTAAAACAGTATGGTACAAAGGCATTTTCGGCAAGTACATTTTTTGCAAGTAGCACTAATTTTAATTATGAAAATTGGGCCCAAAGTGATGACCCCGCGCGTGAAGATTTAATGCAAGGAATCATAAATTCTTACATTAATACTTTGATAAGAAACAAGGGCCTTAACGGGCTTTGGGAATGCGAAGTAGGTGGAGAAGGTCATTCTCTTACAGATATCATCGAAACGGATTTAGACAGTTGTGCATTTGAAGAACCGGAAAACATGCAAGCATTTCAATATCTTTTTTTACAGAAACTGGAAGAAAAACAACAAGAAATACAACAAGAAATTCCCGATTTTTCGGATGACAATGTAGAACAATTAAGAAAATTGCTGGAAAATTTTGATGAAAATACCATCCTAAAGAATGACAGTCCGGATGCAGAAAAAAATGGATTGTTATATACAGTAACGGCAGACGGTACACCATCCCCAACGGAGCTAAGTAACATACTAGGGCATTCTGGAAATCTCGTTGATAAAGTCCTCAATAAATTGCTTATTGATTATCCTAATGCAAGCGCTTTCACTCACGATGTTACCGACTTATACAGCATAGCGAGAATCGATACGGACTATGCTAGAACAAAGTTGCAATATACACTCGATTCGATCGCACATAATCAGGTAATTGATGATTACCAATCTAAAAAACAGGGTTTCGATGCGGCGTTGAAAGAATTAGAAGAGTCCATTGCCGAGCATGGAGTTAATGGTTCTCCTGAACAAGAAGAACTATTTACGAACCTGCAAGTGCAATATGATAATTTATTGAACATAATAACCGAGGCAGGTCCTATAGCCATTAGCAATGCGCAATTTGCTACACTGGATGGTGGTCAACGCGCAATAATTACGGCTGCGCTGGAACCGGAACTAAATGAAGATGAATTAAAATTTAGCATAAGTCAACAAAAATTGCTTAGTTTGAGTGAAAAAAATATTACTGATATTAAAAATGCATTAAGAAATGCAATATCGGAATCATTGACAATTACAGCTGAGCAATTGAAAGAATTTAACCTAACAGAAACGCAAATCGCGGCGATAAAAACCATATTGGATGACAAAACCATTCTTGCCGATAAGCAGCTTCGAAAGATATTGGATGAGCCTCAAGAGACATTGGAGAAAAATCTTCAAGAGACATTGGTGAAATTGACGAAGCTTTCAACGGAATTAATGGCATTGGAGGGAACTGAAACGGACTCAACTAAGGCACTTCAAGCGGCATTGCTGGCGCTTCAAGCGGCATTGCAGGGAGCTGAAACGGACTTACCTGAGGCACTTCAAACGGCATTGCATGCACTTCAAACGGCATTGGAGGGAACTGAAACGGACTTACCTGAGGCACTTCAAACGGCATTGCAGGCGCTTCAAGCGGCATTGGAGGATGAAGACTCAACTGATTTGCAGGCACTTCAAGCGGCATTGCTGGCGCTTCAAGCGGCATTGCAGGATGAGGACTCAACTGATTTGCAGGCACTTTTGCATGCGCTTCAAGCGGCATTTGAGGCACTTCAAACGGCATTGGAGGGAACTGAAACGGACTTACCTGAGGCACTTCAAACGGCATTGCAGGAGCTTCAAACGGCATTGCAGGATGAGGAGGAAGAAGGCATACAGCAACAAATAGAAGGCATACAGTACATTAATGCGCTTAAAGAAAAATTGTGGGAAACATATGATGGTAAGTTGTCTGAATTTGACATAGACCAACTTTATCTGCTTCATTTAAAGAATTTGCTCGATGAATCTCCGGATGAGACATCGAGCAACCCCGGAAAAGTTGGAGAACTTAAAGATCAAGTCACACAAGCCAAAAGCATATTGGAAATAAAAGAAACGGAACCGTTAGCCATTAGCGATGGGCAACATAACGTATTGAATCTGCAGAAGGATCAAATCGAAGCGCTTCAAAATACATTAGAAGCCATGTCGGAAGCAGCTGCAACGCAACCAATACGCATTACCGAAGCACAACTTATGAAGTATTGTACGGAAGCTGGTCTAGAAGATTGGATATTGAGCCAAGGCTACAGCAACTACTACGGCTACCACTACGTCGAAATAACCGCAGAACAACGAAAGATACTCAGCCTGGATTGGAATATAATTAGTGTGCTTAAAAACATTTTGCAAGCAAATCCTCCAACATCATACACCATCGAAGACTCAACATACATCATCGATGAGTCAACATTGGAAAGGATCCTGAGTTCAAAACAAATTACAGCGCTTAAAAACGTATTGGAAAATTCGTCTGGTTCGCCAGTAAAGATTTCTGAAAAACAGGCAAAGACAATCGGCAAATTGGAGGAAAACCAGTTCTTAGCACTTCAAGCCGCATTGAAAGAAATAAAGTCGCGAACCATTACCGATGCGCAACTTGGGGAGAAACTTGAGGAGAAACTTGGGGAGCAACTTGAAACCCAAATCCAAAACCTTAAAAGCGCATTGGGCGTGAATCCGTCGACCCCGATCTCCTTAAACTCAAGCCAACGAAAAATCCTCCAATTGGATTTTGGAATAATCAAAGAGCTCAATACCATATTAGATCAGCAGCCATACATCATTACCAATGCGAAACTTGAGTCGCTTTTCCCTGAAGACACTCAGGAAAGTAAGGAGGCCAAAATCAACGAACTTAAAGACGTATTGGGTTTTGAAATCGACGAAGACCAAATAACGATTTTCGAAGACCATGCGAGGATAATTAAATGGATAGCTGATTTGAGTTCGGATAGCAACAACTCTCATCTCCCAGAACTTCGAGCCGCATTGGAAGCCGCATTGGAAGAAGAAAAAACAAAACCGCAAACCATTAGCGATGCGCAATTTGCGGCAGCGGGCGTGAGTAAAAACGAAACAATCCAATCCATTAGAAATGCATTGGGAGTAAAGGATGATGGTTCGTTGTCCATTGATAAGGAACAATGTAAAATCCTTAACTTGGACATAAAAAATATCGAAAAACTTAAGGAACAAATCGTGGCAATCCAAACCACATTGGAAAAAGAAACAACAAAACCATTAGTCTTTAGCGAAGGACAGAATAGAATATTGAACCTGAATGTTGAGCAAATCAAAACAGTTATAAACGCATTGAAAAGTACAATAACCGAATGGAAAAATGAAATAAATCTTCCATTTGAATTTAGTGCAGAGCAACGGAAAATATTGATCCTGGATGATGATCAATTCAACCAACGTAAAACCGCATTGGATATCAGAGCTGCAACAGAAGCTGCAGAAAAAGCTGCAGAAAAAGCTGCAAAGCAATTGATCATTACCGATGCGGAACTTAAGGAAAAGTTTTCCGATGCGAATGCTATCACCCAACTTAAAACCGAATTGAAAAGCAGCGTGATAATTAGCGAAGACCAATGGAAAATACTCGACTATTACAACAGTAATTCAACGCAAGGCGCTAGTCTTCACGCGATAGTACAAGAAAAACAAGAAAAAAAAGATAACGCGCCATTCATCATTACCGATGCGGAACTTGAGCCGCTTCTCACTGGAGTAGTCGCTCCGGATAATAAGGAGGCCAAAATCAACGAACTTAAAGACGAAACCAAATTGGGAAGCAGCGTGATAATTAGCGAAGATCAACGGAAGGTACTCAACTATTGCAAAAATAATCCAGAGAAAAGCAGTATTTTTTACAGCATAGTAAAAGAAAAAGGTGCGCCATTATATACCTTTGACGCTGCAGATTTTGAGACAGTTGACCGCCTGGATGAGACTGCAATCAATACGCTTAAAGACTTATTTGGAAACCAAATGGTGGAAAACCAATGGCAAATACTTGAGTATTATTATACGAATTCAAAGTCAGCCACTGATCTCCAACGCATAGTAAAAGAAAAAAAAGCCAAAGGCGCGCCACTCATCATTACCGATGCGGATCTTAAGGAAAAGTTTTTCGATGAGGATGCTATCACCAAACTTAAAACCACATTGGGAAGCAGCGTGATAATTAGCGAAGACCAATGGAAAATACTCGACTATTACAAAAGTAATTCAACGCAAGGCGTTAGACTTCACGCGATAGTACAAGAAAAAAAAGATAACGATGCGCCATTCATCATCACCGATGCGGATCTTAAGTCGCTCCCTGGAGTAGAAACCACATTGGGAAGCAGCGTGATAATTAGCGAAGATCAACGGAAGGTACTCAACTTGACTCCACAGTTAATTGAGAAACTTGCAGCCATAGCAGCGTCACAATCACCCACCACCGATGTGCAACGTAGTGAGCTGACTGTTGCACAAATCGAAGAGCTTAAGGAGGTATTGGGAGTAAAGGAACAAGGCAACAAAATAAAGATTAGCTCAGAACAATGGCAAGTGATCAAGTTGGATAATAACATAATCGAAGTACTTAGAACCATATCGAAAAACACTGTGGCGAAAATATTAGCCAATCTATCCTCATCCATTAGCGATGAGGATAAAGTACTCAATCTAATACCAGCTCAAGTTGCGGTGCTTAAAAATATATTAGCGGAAACATTAACGATCAAAGATCAGTATGATATTGAGAATATTGGAAAAATATTCAAAAAAGAAACGTCACAATTGTCAACCGTTAGCACGGAACAATTTCAGTTATTAAGCCTGGATAAAGAACTAATAAAATTACTTAGACAAGCATTGAATAGCAAACCGAATAATAATGATGAAGAAGAACAACTTAACGCAATTATAACCAAAGAAGATTTAGCTATTAGTGACGCAGACTTTAAAACGCTCAAAACCATATTGAAAAGCAAAACACCGGAAAACGAAATACCGGAACTGCTAATGATCAACAAGAATCAACGAACATTGCTAGGTCTGGAATGGAAAACAATTAACAGTGAGCAACCTGGAGAAGTAACCGAACCGCTAATTAGCATTGAGCAACTTGAAGAAATTGGTATGAGTTGGGACCAAATCTCAGCAATTAAAAGGATCTTCCCTGCAGGCATATCCCTTACCGAGGGTCAAATGGATCAATACCAAAAGACTTATAATGACGAAAAGAAGAATAAACTAGAAAACCAAATTGGAAAAATAAGGGATAGTTTGCGTATGCAAATTTTAAAAAGTTTGTGCTTGGTAAGGGGCAATGACTTGAATTTACAAACTATAAAAGATGCGATCAAGCAAATGGTAGGCGTCAATAAAATCTTTCCCAAAATGCAGCCGCATAACCTTCTAAGTGTAATTGATGATTTCCTAGCCCTAAGTACGGGAATTTTAGGATCTGATGGAACTATTATGCAGGCAATTGCTGATGCCTTTACAAACTTTAAAGATATTTTTAGCGTCACACCCATGTTTAGCGATGGGGAATCCAAACTAAAGGAATTTGTAGATTATAAATGGGAAGACAGATTGAATGAGATAGAAAAAGAAATGGGCAGTAAAATTGTCACTAAACATTGCCTGAATATTGCGCGTAATATTATTAGACAATTGCAAGCATTGCAAAACCATATCAAACAATGTCAACAGACATTATCTGAAATTTTTGCGGATATTTCAAGCCAACCGAATATTGAGCAATTAAACACCTATCGTAACCAATTAAATGACAAGTTAGGCAAGTTTAACTCCACGGAAGAAATTTCTAACAGATCTATCAACCAAAGCATGTCGAATTTTATGCCATTGAGTGTCGAAGTTGAAAAACTCCTGTTACTTAAAGCTATTCAAAAGCAATGGGGCGATGATAACCAGCATCTGGATAAAACCGAAAAAACACAACTGAAGCAATTTTTATTCAACAGCGAAGAAGGCAATGGCATAGATATTTTCTCACAAAATGCAGCGTACAATGTTTTAGAAACTGTGTTGGAACTACTCAGTGAATCGGATGAAGTAAAATGTGAAGCTCTTTTGCGAAAACAAATACAATTTGTTGACGATCTTATTAAAGGTGAAAAATTGGACAATTCGCTTCATGGCATTTACGATACAATAATTCCGAAAATCAGGGATTTTTACGAAATGAAAGTGGCGCAAGACATCATCATCCTGTCAGGAAACGCATTTACAGATGCTCTTCAGAAACTCACGGATGCAATGCTTAAAACTGATCCTGATTCAACGAAGACTTTCGATTATTTGAATCAAATCATTTCATTATTGACCCCATCTCAGCTTTCCGCAACCACAATGCAGGAACAGAATAGTGTTAATACGCTGATAACGGCTTACAATAGTATTGTCAATTTTTTTAAAAGTAATGCATGCTGGAGCGGAAGCATTACCAATACTAACAGCAATATTCCAACGGAAATTAGTAACTATCTCAGAGTCTATGAGAATTACGAACAAAAGAAAGCAAATTCCGGCTACTATACTTCACAAGAAATAACTGATGCACAAGAAGCTTGTATTGCCCCAAAATCTGCCCTAGAAAATTTGTTAAAAACTAGCGATGTGGCGGCTATTTTTGAATATGCTTTCAAGGAAATACAAAACAAAGAAACCCAAGCCACCCTAAAATCGTGCTATTTGGAAATTTGTTTCCTCGCATATGAACAATTGCGAACAGAAATTTTAGACCGAGCGGCGCAACTGAGAAATTATTTGGCTACTGGAGGAAGCCAAAATATTTGGTTACTCAATGGCCAACAAATTTCAGAGGCCCAAGCAAAGGCACATAACAACTACATTGAATATCTCATTGAAAGTTTACACCGTTTTGTGACGGTATTATATCTGGGAATTATCGGTGCAAAAATCGATATAAAAAATGAAAATGGATTATTCGCTCCGGAAGATATTGTGAAACTACGTTCAATGTTTGGCCATTGGGAACAACTTGAAACTTCTAACAATCTTGCCGAAATATACCTTCAAGATACCGAACCGCTCAAGACACTATTGCATAAAATCTATATCCAATGTAATAATCCTCCTGGAAATACTATCGGCGGCGATTTGGCGACAACTATTTGTACACAGTATAACGAAGGCCAACAGGTAGGGGATGTTAATTTGAATTTTATTGAAAAGTCTTTAACGGATGGGAGTAAAAATCAATTTGTAAATGTATCAGGAATTTTTAATAAATATTCATCGTCCGTAGATAATTGTATTCTTAGCTTGAAAGAAGTTTTTAGTGTGATTTCCAATTTCGATAATCAGTTCCCCCTCAACGACATGCAAAATATAAAAATGATTGCAGATGTTTCGCTAGATAAATTTTTACACGAGGAAATACAAGACACTGCAATTGAATTGATTTCAAAATTCAAAAAATTGGCGGCAGCAAATACGGTTCAGGATTCAGTCAATAAGGCAATTGACGACCTAAATAACGCATGGCGAACGTTTCACCAAGCGAAGAATGACAATTTGCAAAATTTAGCAGATAATGTAAATGCGGCCTTTGACACGGTTATAGACACCCTAGACACGCTTTCAAAGGATGCTTCAGGTCATATTCCACAATCCAATGAGCTATTTATGAAAATGGTTACGGACCTTAAAACAGCATTTATCGACGCTCAACCACAATACTACATCGCCATGCTTTCGCGAATTTATGATTACAAAGATAGTAGTGAACAACAAAATTTGCTTGCTCAATACAAAGGAAAATTTCTTCCTGAAGGTCAGGAACCAAAATCTCACATAGTAAAACCAATTAGTGAGATTATCAAAAGTCTTATTTTCGGCTATGGGACCAATGAAACGCTACTAAACCATTTTGCCAATCTAAGTTCGAATACTCTTAAAAATAACAATCTATTGATAAACATTACCACATTTAGCAACGAGATTAACGACAGAGCAATTGTCAATTTTTCAGCATTCGACCAGGTAAATACAGAGTTTAAAACTTTAAGTAAGTTGCTTTGGAATATCCTCAACAAGCAAAATAATAGTCCAAATGAAATATCAGAGGCCATTTTAGCATTAGATAGTATAGGTGAAATTCCTGAAAAACTCCTAGAAGTTCAACCAACTGGAGCGGCTGCTACATCGGCAATCCAAGCGTATAAAGAGCTAAAGGATCTATACAATATCATACGTTCTGCTCTAACGGCTAATGGGACAGGCAGTATTAAGGAGGGACTGGAAGAACTAAGTTCTGAAAACGCTACCGCTAGTGACTACAAACAAACTAAAATATATGCGGCCCTAAAATCATTGCTCGATCGTACAGCAAGCGCACATGATACGATTAAGGACATGTTCCGTGCTTTCAATATGGGATGCTTCATGATATTTTTACAGAAAAAATATCCCGATTGGAATAATACGGACAACCAATTGCAAGCGGTACAAAAGGCATATGAACAGATCACAAATGATATAGGTTTCGGAAATTATTTCACATGTGGGGACAATGCTAATGGCAAGGAGAACATTTCTGCGCTTTTCGCAAAGATTAAAAGTTATTTAGGTGATTTGAAAATAATTGACTCAGTAATTTATTACAGTAACGAAGGTAAGTTTTATAAAACTAATGAGGATACGGGTTGGTTGTACCGTCTGCAAAGTGAGAAAAATGATTACATCCAATTCGACGTGGATCAACATGTGCAATACATCAACGGTAATGGCACCTATTTTGAACTCGCTGAAAATGATGTCGCTTTTATTCAACTATCTCCCGAAGAGCATATTCGCATCCTAACGCCCCATCAACTTTACAAGCGTGAGGACAATAAATTTGTAGCCATTTCCGACAAAAACAACACATCCCCAGAGTGGGCACTCGGCGAAAATGGGCAATATTATGCTATTTCAAAATATCCACTCAAGTACAAAGTATACGACAGAGGAAATGTAAAATATGTAAACATTCCACGGGAAGAGGTTATTTATTATAAGGCAACGAAAAGAGGGTATGCGGAAGTTCCCGAAGCCGAATTGCCTAATATGAATGGGAGACCTGCCAATGATAAGGATTATTTCATTTATGGCGATGAAGGGCAGTATTATAAGGCGGATGATGTTTACACGCGCTACGTTTACAAACCAGCGGAAACAACCGACGCAAATGATGACAATACCACTCCGGGAACCTACTACAAGGTAGTTGGTGAAAATTTGGAAGCAAAGGGAAATAATGATAGTACGATGTATGTCCTTGAGAATGGCGATGTCATTGATGGAGAGAAGGGGTCCAATACGGTTTTATACTATCGTTCAACGCAAAATGGGAAAAAATTCTTTGGAATAAAATTGTATCAATGGGGTGTGGATGAACGTTACGTTGCTCAGGATGATGAAAATTTAGTCACTCCCGTAGAGTTTAGTCAATTTGTTCCAGCCAACCAAGTTGCAAATTTGCAAAACTTCACTCAAGATGATGACGATGTGTTCGTTTATTCCGATATTACGAAAGAACATCGCAAGATAGGCAATATGCATGAATTTTATTTTACCCGAAGTGAAAGCAATGATGAAAAAACCTATCGCATTGAATTTCCAGATCGAAGGTATGTTTATCAATCGGATGCTTCAGATCCCTTATTCAAGGAATACTTGTATGTGCCCCATCCGGAATCAAAGTATGAAAAAGCAAAAGAAGGAGCTCTATTGGGTGATTATATCTTTACCAATGGAAAGTTTCTCGAAATTAGTAGCGATATACATCATATGGATAAAACAGAGAGCACGATTCAGGGTGATTCAAGTGATTCAAGTAATTTAAGTAATTTTTACATACAAGCGAATGATGGAGGATATTATCCATTGAGTGCCACAAAGATCAAAACATCGGGAGGTACAATGAGTTTTAATGGCACAAAATTTACGGATGATTCAAATAATTTATTAAAAATTAATAATTGGCAACTTTACAATTTAGAAGAAACCCCATTCAACGATTTATTCATTGAAGATAACAATAGTTTAATTCGCGCTAGTATTAGCAATGCTTCGGAATTGAAATCATTTGTAACACCTGTAAAAAATGCAAATGGAACATATGTTCTAGGTAAGAATGGTATATATTATCCGTTTTCGGATAAGCTTTATGCCGACTATAATCTAGGATTAGATACGGGAATAGGTTTTATTGTAAATGGCGAAAAGGGCATACTTGATTTAGAGACCTTGGATGATAAAATACAAGAATATGTGCTCTATGGAGGAAAATATGTACTCGTTAAAAAAGTCGACACAGGTAATATCGAAACCACAGATGGAAACCTTCTCATTAAGGGCAGCAACTACATTTCTCCTTCAGACGATAAGAATATCAAAGTCAGCGATACCGATCGGCGCTATGTGAAGTTGAAGTCTGTCACCAACACGGATAATCTTGATACGGATCTTATTACCAGTATAAGCGAAAATAATGTTTATGTTTCCATCAAAGACAGAAATAATAAAACTGTTCTCAAGAAAAAAATTGCATCGATTGCCTTACAAGATTCCGGAATTATCGTTTGTCCCAACGATAACTATTCCGTTTCGGTAAAAGATAAAAATTTTTATAAACCGGAAACGGTTTGCGTTGAAGATAATACGGGAAGCTTACACGAACTAAAAGATGTAAGAGTTTGG
This sequence comes from Puniceicoccales bacterium, assembly GCA_031255715.1. Taxonomy (GTDB): domain Bacteria; phylum Verrucomicrobiota; class Verrucomicrobiia; order Opitutales; family LL51; genus LL51. Next base: position 7,007 of record JAIRRZ010000031.1, on the reverse strand, counting down.
ACGAATAAGGATATAGGTGATGCCTATGATGCTACGGGACAAAGTAATATTTATGCGATTGCTAACGATGGAACGCTCGTTAAAGCCCCCAAGCCCTCGGAACAGTATACGGTTTTGGAAAGTTCTACGGGAAATTACATTTACTTGGAGAATATATACTATGATAAGACCTCCGATGATATCACCCTAAAAGTATGTTATCAAAATAAGGAAGCTTCCTCCAAAATGTACAGAGCTCTGGATCAAAATGATCCCAATATTCCGATTTACTTGGAATTCTCAGAGACTTCAAAAATAACCGTTGCTCCCATTTTAGAAAATGAAACTAAATTGCGTTCCGGTTTATGGTTCAAAAATAAAATTGAAAAACAATCTAATTCGAAGGATTTTAATTATAAATCATGGTATGAAAATTTGCAAAAAACTGAAGCATCGAGAAAAGAAACGGCTCTTAAGGCAGGGGCAAAGTATTACTGCATGGAAGATTGGCAACTTGTTGTCAAAAAAAATGGTAAACTTCAGAAATTTGATGGAGACATTTTAGCACTACGAAGCAGTAATGGCGTTTATATGTCCCCCTATCTTGTTCCAGCGAATCTTGGAGAGAGTGAGATTGAGTATTACGATGCTTCGAAGGCAATAAAAATAACTGACTATAATTCCGCTGATGGGTCTTTTGGAATCTATACTCTCAAAGAACAAAAACAAAGTACATTGGCGACGGCGGATGATACGGAAATATTTCTGAAGGGATCGGATAACGCTTACTCTGAGGCTAAAAATTTAAAAATATTTATAGATGGTACTGCCTGTAAGTTCCATGGGTTTGCCTTTTCCAAGAAAGGGGAGAGTACCAATACACCCATTACCAAGGATGATCTTTTCAATTTCTATGAGTTTGTCCATATGGACGATAACACACCTAAAGTTGATGAGGGTCGTTTTGTAAAAGGAAATGATGGAAAATTCTATGTAACGAAAAGAGAAGATTCTTCGCAGCTATGTGTTGGAAACACAAATAGGCTCCTTACGGGATCCTATACATTTAAAGCTAGTGCGAAAGACATCCCTTATCCACAGCATCCGATCTATGCGACGGCGAGTAATCTGGGAGATCGCATTATGGTCAATAATCAATACATCAAACGGGATAACATTGTTGCTAACAATTCAGGAATATCGGGAAGAATTCAATCCTTTTTTGTCGAGGCCTATGAAAAACAAATTACTGTCAATAATCTAGTTGATTTATATAAATTGGACAGTAGCGGTACCATTGCATGTCATCAGGTAACAGAAAGGGATGGCAGTGGTTATTTCGATCAGGCTAAAAAGATGACCATTGATGGGAACGCTGCGCTCTATGGTCTTAGCAATAATGGTAACTATGTTCGAGCGGAAACGACGGGATATTTCCCTTGGAATAGTGTGAAAAATAGTCCCAATTTCATTCAATTGCGCGATGTATTTTACACAAAAAGTGCAACGGAGAATGTTTATTCCGTATCGAGCATTACTACTGGGGCATTATACGTTTATGGCACACGATTTGACTATGTTGGTTTGGGAGAAATTGATAACACTTATGGACTCGATAGATTGTATTACAAATACGAAGGAGATTTTGCAAATAAGCAGGATGATCAGTATTGTACCGCTAATCAGGTGAAGCTTAAGGGTTCCGATGGCCACTATTATGATCAGTCTAAAACACTGGTAAAGGGAAAGCAACTGGAGTATGTTCCCGTAAAGGATTTGGTTATGATGGCAGAAGGTAATTTGCCGGGAGTAACATCGGATATTTATGTTAAATCGTTTAAAGGTACTGTCGAAAAAATAGCTAGTAAAATTGACAATACCGACATCAATACCAAGAAATTATATGAAAAGGTTGAGGAGGGGCTTACCCAATATTTATCAAATATTAATCAGAATCTCGATAGCTTTGCGGCCGATGTTTCAAAATATAATCTAAATGATGAATTGCGGATTATTGCCTTGCAGAATAATCCGGAATATAAGTCCGATGGCGGTAGTACTTTGGCAGAAATTTTCGATGAATACACGAAACGCAGCGGGATCAGCAAGGATAATACTTGGGTAGATTACTATCGGGAAGTGCGAGATGAGTTAGTGAACTATAGGGTATCATCGGAGGAACAAAACATTTTTGATCAGCGTTTGGCATCCATAAATACGACGTTGAATGATTACTTGGGAAATTCGGTAACACACAAGGAATTTTTTGGTGGAGATTTATCGATTACGGTAAGCCGATTGGCAAAGTTAATTCAGGATACTAATAGCAATGTTTACGATCAGTGTTACAAGCAATTCGAGGAGATGGTCGATGCATTGGAGCGCTTGAAATTGAGCTGGGATTGGGAAGATGCGGAGAAGAGAATCGTATCCGCAGAGATGGCAGCGCTAAAGGAACACCTAATGATGATCATTAACAAATTGAAGGAAATAACTGCAGAGAAGATTAAAATTATTGAAGCGCAGGTAGAAATTTATGGTAAAACGGCCATAGCGGAATATATTTACAATAACTATGGGCAAATTGGGAATGAGATTTTATTTTACGATGATGAGGAAACCTTTGAGCATATGGAGAATAAAATTTCGATACAATTTGCAAGGTTATCCGATGGGACACACGTATTGCATCTCTATGACTATTTGAACACGGATATTCAGAAGGAATTTTTACTGCGCTACAACAATATTGTAGGGCGTGTGGAAAAATGTGTTGTGAATTTGGAAGGATACGAATCGGATAGCTGGGATGATCAAGCTTTAAAATGCAATTGGATAGCGGCAATGGGGGAGACTGATGCGAAAGCCTGGACCACGGATGGAATACTGTTCAAGGATGTGGTACGCCACGATGGATTTCAGCATTTATTCCGCTACAAGGATGAGGTAAAAAATGAAAAAGTCGATGGATATTTATGGAAATTAACGAAGGAGAAGTTACCGAATGACGACCATATGTATTTGTATATGGAGCAGGTGATGAAAAACATGGAGGTACCGATTTACATGGCAAAGAACAGTCTTTGTTTTTTCGATGCGAAGAAGATCAATGATCCAGGATTAATGGAATTAATACAGCAGAAAACGCCGAAATTGGGAGAGCAACCGGTATCGGCCTACGAGCCTCAAGAAATGACCAAGGTGCAGTTTCGCGATGCGACGGGACTTACGGAAATTGATTTGCACCAGTACGATACGATAACGAATGCGACGGAGCCTATAGTAACGAGCCTGGCATCGCGTGCGAGTGATATTCCAGAGGGTTGGCCGCAGACGGACGATGATCCTCCGAAGGACAAGGAGCAGGTACAAGCAGGGAATTTGGCGAGTTATTTGAGTGATAAGATGCTCTTCAAATCAAAATTTTCTCTGGCTGCCTTAAGATCCGAAGAGTTCATGAATCGACCCTATGAAGCGGTTAAAGCGGGTGCTGTTTTTAACCTAGAGGATGCAAAGAGAGATGCCCTTATGCAGTTTAAAAAGGAAATTGATAATGCCTTCGATTCGTCGAGAAATCAAATAAAAAATGACAATCCTTATTTTCTGACAGGGACATATTACAATTCGGTTTACGGTAAAATAGACTATCTCGAAAGCTGGATAGGAAATACGTATTATAATCAGCGTGAACCACGGTATTTAAATGACAGCGGCCAATTATCTCTTTATAATGAATTTTGTCCTTCGTCCATTAACGGACATCGATTTGAAGCTGGTGGTCAAGCTTACTTCACTGCGAGGGCATGGGATGTTTTTAAATGGATAGTGGGTAATAATTCACATTCTTTTTCTTCACTTTCTCTTGAAGAAGATTATGGTTGGACGATAGGAGTCGATGTTAATAACACAATAGGTCTTTGGGTTAGACATGATGGCCCTGGTGGCGGTGATGGCGGATATTCGTTTAATGACTGCACACGAGGTAGCGCGCATAATGACTGGCATTCCATTCAATATGTTAGTATGCGAGGAGGAAAAGGAGAATCAGACATAGGTAGAGACGATGCTCCTAAGGTACTTAACACTAGCGGGAAGATAGGCAATGCTAGCAAACTTGCAGGAGGAGGAGCCGAACATGCAGCACACACGATAGCAAAATGGTGCAATGTGGCCGTGGAACGTTTTAATAAATTGAAAAACGGGTACAGGGCAATTGCAAGAGCTTACGGGCAAAACGAGAGCGGAACCAATACAGAAGCAACAGGTGGTCCATCGGTTGTAGAATGTACGGAGGCACTCAATACGGTTATCAAACTAATACAAGAAGGCAAATGGAAGGATGTGATCACGGCATTGGAATCCTTTAGTGTAAAGGGCCTTTCCGAGGAAAGTGTATTGCCTGAAATTGAAGGTACTCCAGAAACTTGTGATTTTAGTGCTTGGAATGGTAACACTTATCACTATAGTGTAGATGATATTAACGCAGCCTTAAAGGTTATGCTCTATTTAAAACCTGAGACTAATAAATTTGCAGATTTTATCAGTGCCATCGAAAAGTACGAAACAGCCCCATCGAGTGAGCGGGAAGCAAAGGCTGAGACTGTTGAAATTACCGCCACGGAACTTATTCCCGTACTCATACAGGCTTTAGAGCACCTGAACCCGCCGGCTGAAATTAACAGTCCCATTAGCAATGGATTCGGTCCCATTAGCAATGGATTAATTAAGGCACTTGAAGACTTCCAGAATTGTGTTACTGCAGCCAAAGATGCAGCAAATTCCGCTAGATATCAGACCCAGGCTAAAAGACTCTTTGCAGAAATGAATGTCCTCGAAAGTGGATACAAAAATTGGCGCTCCGACCCTGTCGAACATCAAGGTATGATCAGTGCCGTAAAAAATTTGATGACCAAACCCGGATCAATAGACCAAGTTAATCCAAGCTATTACAAACTTATCGATACCAATACGGATGGAACAATTAATTTCAACGGCAATGGCGATAATAACAAAGAAGATGACCGCAAGGAAGATGGCCGCAATGGCGATGATTTCATACTCAATAAAATTTACCACTACGTCGATAAATATAAAGTCAATGGCAGCCTCTATTCCATTTGGAAAAATTCTAGCAGTTATAATGCAACCTTGAAATCACCGGACGATTCTCGGATAACGGTCTCTCAAAAGATGATCCAATTGCAAATCCTCTTTAGCGGCTGGACAGTTAATCCCGATACGCACATGCGACTCCTAAAAGAATGTTACCGCCTCGCCACGAACGTGAATTTCGATAGCGATAGAACAAAAACAAATATGACGGAAGAAGCATTCGCAAAAAGTAAAAAAGGAAACTGGGGAACTCTTGCGCAGCCCAAGAAATTTTTTGCAGACCTATTCGATAAAATTTGCGAATATCCCATCCTTCAATTGCAACTTTTTCCTTCAAAATGTATACCAAAGGCCACCGGAACAACCGAAGATATCACACTACTACCTAAACAGATAATCACTGAAAATAATGCTTCAATAACGAAGGTCACCGCCCTAACACCGATCGAAAAACCCTTCGATTTCGTAGCTCCTCCCCAGGATACGATCACAACTATGGCCTGGGAATCCGCTAAAATCGTCCTCGATAACCTCAAGCATACCGGCGAAGATTCCTTCGAAACCTATATCAAAAATCAATCGTCGGAGTTGGAAAATTTAACAAACCGAATCGGCAAAAATGGTTTCCATAAAATTACTCAAATTTTAAATGAATTAAAAGAAAAAATTGATATTTTCCGAGTACGCCCCTCTAGCATTGACCAATTAATTGCCCTCGCCCTTGTAAAATGGTATAACGCCGTCGTCGACTACGCCGCCCAATATATTAAAATCAATTTACAAGAATACATAAACGGTAGCGACCATCTCAGTTCAAATGCATGGCCGCCCGTAAGCAAGGCCAAGAAAGAAAATCTAGACGATTCCACCGAAGCGGCACCCGATGACAATACGAGTTGGTCCTTAGTAACGGTAGAAAATGAATCAGATACTGAAACAGAGGCTCAAAGGACAATGCTAAAATACATCAGACTCGACGAGAACAACAATGTCAAATATATCTTGCCCAGCTCCCAAAGTGGAGAAAACGAGCGGATCGCCAACGCGAATACCATTTTGGGACAAATTCAAATCCTAAAATCAGACTTCGATAACCAGACAACGGTAACGGCTGCGCTTGTCGATGACCTCACGGCAACACAACAGCAATTAGAAAATCTATTACAGCAATATAATGCGCTAACGGAAGAACAAAAAAGAGGCTACAATGCAATGACAACCCGCGCTTATATTGGAAATTTTAAAACACTTGTCACAGAAGCTAATCTCGGCAAGCTCGACAGCAAAGAACAATTTACACCCAATGCAGTATTACCCGAGTCAACGAAAAAAATGTATAGCAAGTTAATCGAAAATTTAAATAATTTAGATGGAGCACTTGCATCCATTGTAATTTCAAGAAATGTCAAAATTTTCGAGGATTGGTTTATTAAAATTGAAAAATTTCACTATGATTGGCGGCTTAACTCAAAAAGTCGCAAAGAATTACTTAAACAGTTGGATTTATTTAAAAACATCAAATTTGAATTTCAGTTACCGAGTGCCGTTGCCAATGATGAAGAATTGCTCCTTAAAAATGTGGAAATCAATTCAGCAGATCAAATGGAAAACATGATGACAATAATCAAGAAAGCCGTAGAAGCATTAAATACAATCCTCACGGAGGCAACGGTCGAAAGTGCATTAAATGTTGAAGAATTAAATTCAATCGAAACCCTACGTAAAGAAAACGGCTATTTGAAAAATGCTAGAATAGCCTTAGAACAAGCACGGGGAGAATTTCATTCCATGGATGACTATTTCACCTGCTCAAATATTATCGAAAATCTAAGCGTAGTATGCCAAGATATGCATACCCATGCCCAAAGCATTCCCAAAGACAAATTTGATCAATGGAAGGAAACAATGTCCAATAG
>JAIRRZ010000020.1 GCA_031255715.1 Puniceicoccales bacterium | reverse complement strand
GCGGATCCTGTATTTCACGTCGAAAATTTTAAAATAGTTGATTTTGATACTAATTCAGAGCTGAAATAAAAGGTTAGCTTGGAGTGCCGTTCCCGATCCTCGGAAAATGGTTTTGCCCTTTGTTCCGCAAGGAGGCGGAATCCTTTGGCCCGGTATACGGTCAATAAATTGTCCATTTGTGGCGTACCATGGGCGAATGGATCTCAGTTGACCCCTACCACGGGCAGCGTTTGTGGTGTGGGCCGTACTTTAGGTGATATCCTTTGGTGTGGATTCTAAGCGCGCGCAACCCTTAGCTAGATTTTAAGATTGAAATAATTTTTAGCATACAAGGATGATCCACTGGAAATGGAAAAAGTTTCGATTTTAAGTGGAGGAAGGAGTACTTCAGAACGGGAAGTTTCGCTATGTAGTGGACGAGCGGTTTTTGAAGCACTCAAAACTCAGATGCAATGTGAGTTATTCGAGTTAGAAGAAGATTGTTTACCGGAGACTCTCGATGCGGAACAATGCGTTATTTTTCCTCTTATTCACGGAGAGTTTGGTGAAGATGGTCAGTTGCAACACTTATTGGAGCTGGCAGGATTTTCTTTTGCTGGGAGTGATTCTAGGGCAAGTCGGATTTGCATGGATAAGAGTGCAGCTAAGATGATTGCACAGCAATTAGGTATTTTGACGGCAAAATTTTGTGTCTACGGTGGGCAAAATTTTGAAGAATTGTGGGCATTTGCCGAAGGTCCATTTGTGGTGAAACCGAACGATCGAGGGAGTAGCGTTGGCGTAACGAAAATTTACACGGCTGAAGATTTTTTGCGCTGTAGAAAGAATTGGGTACAAGGTCAGTGGATCATTGAGCCGTGCATTGTGGGGCGTGAAATTACGGTGAGTATTCTTGATGGATGCGTCTTGCCCGTGATTGAGATCTGTCCCAGGGGAGGATTTTATGATTATGCGCACAAATATACTACCGATGCAACCGAATATCGAGTTCCAGCGCCAATAACGGAGTTCGAAACGCGGAGTGTTCAAAGTATTTCGGAGCAGATTTTTCAAGCCTGCGGTTGTTGTGATTTCGGACGCTTGGATTTTATTCTCAACGACCAAGGTAAATTTAATTTTTTGGAGATCAACACAAGTCCAGGAATGACGGCAACGAGTTTGTTTCCCAAAGCTGCGGCTGCAATGGGTATCAATTTTCCTTTACTTTGCCGGCGAATGATTGATTTCGCATGTGAAAGAAAGCATAGTGGTAAATCATTTAAGGATTCCGTGGCTATTTCAATTACCTAGTTGGGGATTTTTGCAACAGATAGAAATAATAATTCAATCTTTGCTTGAGAATGGTTAATAAAGTATTGTTTGGCAATAGCCGATAAGTTAGGTGAAGTTTAAATGAATAATTAAAAAAAATTAGGAAAGTGTCTCGTACTTCATGTTTGTTTTTCAGTTTTTTTAATTTGCATTTGCTGCAAAAATTTATTGAAACGGGTAACATTTTAGTACATAGTACTATATATTAGATGTGGATTTTTTGTAAAAAGTCGAATCCTGGAGTAAAGCAAATTGCACCGAAGGGTCAGTGCAAGAAAGAAATATTATCCGGCAGAATATTTTCTTTGGGAGGATTTTTGAAGTTTTTTTTGTCGATAATATTGCTAAGTGGGTTGCTCTATGCCGGTTTTGAAGGTTTTTATTGGATTACAAGAAATATAAAATTAATTTTTGCGCAGCCGGTATGCCAAATTAAGTTTCAAACCAATGGCACTTTAGATGAGCCATGGCTTCGATCTTTTCTTGCATTTCCACGGGGTATAGATATCATGAGCGTTGATATTTTCGCGATGAAGCGAAAAATGGAGCAGTGTTCGCAGGTCAAAGAAGCTCACATTGAACGGCAATTTCCGGATACAATTAAAGTGACACTTACGGAATACATTCCCGTTTTGCGAATTTTAGTACGTGATGGACAATTGCATCGGGAAATGTTTGTAGACGGAAAAGGTGTGATATTTGCCTGTGAAAAAATTGCGGAGATTGATCGTAAAATGATGCCATTTTTGAGTGGTACAACATTGAAACGCACGGGCGATGGACAATATGAGAATGTGGGGGACTTGGAAAAAGTATGCGAGCTTTTAACACTGGCAAAGACAAAATATTGGCCAATTTATGCCCAAATGGAAGTGATTTCCATTGAAAAATTACGAAAAAAAAATGTTCCTTGGTCCAAAATCAATATACGCTGCCATTGTGCTGCTGCAGTAATTTTCAAAGATAGTGATTTTGATGAACAACTAAAGCGTCTAAGTTTCATCCTAAGCACACAAAAAATCAAAAGTAATTTACCCGTAGAACGCATTGATCTGAGCTTTGGCAAGGATGCAGTTATCAATTTCAACAGATAAACAAAACATAAGCCCTGCCCTTATACTATCCAAAGAGAATACTGTGGCTATGTAAGAATTGCAATTTTAGCACGTTCTACAACAGCATTAAATGCTTCTGGATCACGGATGGCCAATTCGCTTAATGCGCGGCGATCGAGATTAATATTTAATTTTTTGATAGCGGCAATAAAACGACAATACTGGATACCCAATTCACGGCAGGCTGCATTAATCCTTATGATCCATAGTTGACGCATGGCGGTCTTTTTTCGTTTGCGATCACGATAGGCAAAGGCATCCGCTCGCCGAACCTCCTCGCGTGCATAGCGAAATAGGCGTGATTTATTACCAAAATAACCACGTGCTTTACGTAATAAACGTTTCCTGCGTTTTTTTGTTGCAACTGCATTAACAACTCTTGGCATATTTTCCTCTTTCTAATTTATAATCCGGCGGCAATCGCCCTAAGAACCTGCTTTGAAAACCCGGCTGATACGGATTTGTCATGGCGTGCCCGACGGCGCTGTTTCACAGTCTTGGTTCTTAAAAAATGTCGAACACCGGCAGTTCGACGAAGAACTTTTCCGGAAGCAGTGACTTTAAAGCGCTTAGCAATAGACTTATTTGTTTTTTGCATAAAATGAAAATATATGCTTAGAGGAAACGATTCAATTTGTAAACGTCAAGCATTTTCTATATGAGTGTACATTGGAGTGCCCAAAATAGTCATAACCGTGGTTAAAATTTCCTATTGGCGAATTTCGAAAGATTGGACATATTTCGAAATTTCTGGAATAAGTGCTTCGAGGGATTGTTTTTCAAAGGGCAATTTCTGTGCAAAATCCTTTGAGAGTGTTTTCTTAGGAATGAATTCTTGTACCGCATAGCGTTTAGCACCACAAATTTGCCTGGAAATGTTTATAATATCCATTGGATCATGAAAATCTTTAATGACAGTTGTGCGAAACTCGTAGTCAATATGACTATTCAAAAGAAATATTGCCGATTGTTGAATTTTTTCAATTGGAGCAATATTAAGGCCCGTTGAAAACGCGTAGCGCGACCAAATGTGTTTGATGTCCATGGCCACGAAATCAAGCAATTGGGCGTTTATGAGTTCACTTAGCATTTCAGGATTGCTTCCATTCGTATCCAGTTTAACGGAGAATCCGAGGGCTTTAATTTTTTTGATAAATGTCGGCAAATCCCGATGTAGAGTAGGTTCTCCACCGCTAACTACAACGCCTTCGATAAGTTTTGTTCGTGTCGATAGAAAGTCCCATAAGGACTCCTCTGGGAATAAATTAATATCGCCTTCAACAAGTTTGGGATTGTGGCAAAAGGGACAACAAAAATTGCAGTCGATGGTAAAAACAACCGTTGCCAGTTTTCCCGGAAAATCAATCATCGATAAACGTTGTAATCCACCGATTTTCATGGCAGTAGCTTACTAGCGTTGGCTAAACTCAAATTCAACAATTTTACTAAGTCGTCGTTCATGGCGTCCGCCTTCAAATTCTGTCATAAAGAAAATATCGAGCAATTGAATCAGCAAATCGGGAGTCATTTTATTACCCGCGATACACATAATATTAGCATCATTATGTTCGCGCGCTAATCGTGCATCCGATTCTGAATGGACTAAAGCAGCCCGAATACCTTGAAATTTATTAGCCGCAATTGACATACCAATGCCGGATAGGCAACCTAAAATCCCAAAATTAGCCTGCATTGTTTTTATATCTTTGGCTACTTTTTTAGCAATATCTGGATAGTCAACCGGCGTTGGATCACTTGTACCGCGATCGAGTACTTCAAATTCCAGTGCCTCAAGATGCTCGATAATCGTATCGCGTAAATGGGCAGCCCGGTGGTCTAATCCTAAACTAATGATCATTTTTATTCCTTTTCTTTAAATTTTAGTAACATCTAGTAAATTTCTGGGAATCCACGAAATTATTTCCAATCCAAACCACCAAAATTGTTGTAAACATAGGCAGAAATAAATATTGCCGATCGTTCCATAAAATACTTTTCGAAAACTTTTTCATTTTAGGATTTCACCCTCCCTGCAATTTACTTCTCCTATTCTATAAATGGTCTATCATAATAAAAATTGAATGTCAATCTTATAGTTGTGTTTTTGGTTACTTCAAAAAAGTTTTATCGAATCGTTGCTTCTTATTTTTCTAGTACCGTAGGAATTGTTATTGATACCTTACTATTTTTTTCAATTTATCGCGACATGTCATCGCAATCATTAGTCATAGATGTTGCAACCAATGTGTTTCAAGTAGGGATCTTGGAGAGAGATCATTTCGCCGAATATTACTATTCCCACAATACCACCTTGGTAGAATTTTTTTTCCTATTACAATCCGTTTTTAAACCAAATTTTCAGGAAATTATTTTTTGTCGTGGTCCTGGAAAGTTAATCGGCATTCGTGCGACACTAATGTTTGTCCGCATTTTGAAGATTATGCAGCCCACAATCAGAATTTATGCCTACGATACACTTTCTTTGGCCTATGGAATACTCAAAGAGAATATTTTGAGTGGGATCGCACCCCAAAAAAGCGAAAATAAATCGGAAGAAGAATTGGTATTGCCATGCAGGATACTCAATAATTCGGTGGTCGAAAACCGCTTTTCGCCGAACGATGTGGTGTGCCTACGCAAAAATAGCACGCAATACTATTTATACCAAAATGGAAAAATTTGCCTTGTTCAGCATAACGAATTAGAGCAGCGGAATAGGCCTGTTTACTGCATTTCGACTCGTCAGAATGAGGAATGCGATGGCCCATTGATTCCCGTGGAATATTATTTGAAAGATAATGGTGAAGTCATCCGTGAAAATATGTCGCTGAATAATGCCATCGAAACAGAATTCGACCCCGAAAACAATTATAAACAATGGAAATCAATTCGTCATCACTGATTGTATTTAGTAGACATTGCAACGCTGATTCGGAAAGTTTTTTTGAAAGACAAAGAAAATCAACTATGGCGGAAACTATGAATTTTTTTTGCAGAGGAATAGCGCTTCGAGTTGCTGTTGCTTTTCCGTTGGAGTTACAACGATCATACGGTCTCCACCTTGAATGGTATCATCTGCGGAGGGTACTTTGGTTTCGAAATTGTGGCATAGTGCTACCGCTACGGTTCCCTGTGGCCATGGAATTTCGCGTAACGTTTGACCGATGCATGGGCTTTGAGGATCCACTTCAATTTGAATAAAACAGCCGAAGCCGTCGTTGAAAGCAGAAATTTCCCAGTATTTTTTCCCCGATAGGTAGGGAAGCAACTCATGATAAGTTGCAATGCGTGGCGAAACGAATTTGCGAATACTCAATTTGTAGTTAATGTCTTGGAGCATGTGCTCATAGTCACCCCTATTGATAATAAACATAATGTTTTTGGCTCCGAGATGGCTGGCTTGTAGTGCAGAAAGAATATTTTCTTCATCGCATGATGTGCACGCAACGAAATAATCCACTAGACCAATTTGTTCTTCATGCTGTAATCCGATGGAGGTTGCATTACCGTGGATAACGGTAATTTCTGGAAATTGCTCCGCCAAAGTCTTGCATTTTTTTAAGTTATTCTCAATGATGCGGAGATTGAATCTGCCGTTAAAGAGGAGTTTAACGAGTGCAATAGTCGTTTCTTCTCCTCCAAAAATTGTAATATTTTGTGTGGCCTTGAATCGTTTTGGAGAAAGGCGTTTTTTTTCCGTGTCAACGATTGTACTAGGTCCGATGAGGGTAACTAAATCGCCAACCATAAGCTGTGTTTGGGAAGTTGCGAATTCGTAGTGATCGCCGCGATATAGGCAGCCAATGCGTATATGTGGATCGAATTTTATTTCTTGTAATGTTTTCCCTATCAATCGCGAAGTGGCACTAACGGTTACCTGTTGCACTTCGATCATTCCGTTAGAGAAATGCTCGATGGCTACGCGTTCCGGATTGCGAATTTCTTTGGCAAATTCCAGAGCGCACAATGCTGCTGGGTTAATAAATAGATCGATGCCGAAGTGTAATTGATAGTTAAGAAAAGCATTATCGGTATATGTTCTGTCACTTGCGCGGGCGATGGTCATTTTTGCGCCCATTGCTTTGGCAATGGAGCAGGAAAGAATATTAGAGCGATCATCGCTTGTCATTGCAATAAAACAATCACATTTTTGAATATTGGCTTCAGCTAGAACTTTCGCAGAACATCCCTGATTACAAAGAACGCGTACATTATATGCATCGCTAACGCTTTGGGCGACGTTGGGATCTTTGTCAATTACAGTAATGTCATGGATTAATCCAAATTTTTCGCATAAAAACGAACCGATAACTCCTGAGCCGAGAATAAAGACATTCATTGATTATATTCGTTACGCCTTTTGCCTGCTTCGTGGTCAATTGCGATAATATTCCCCATATTATCGCCGGCAAATTCAAATTGATCGATAATTTCTTGTACTTGTTTTTCCTCTTCAACTTGTTCTTTGATGTACCATTGCAATAGGACCTGTGCAGCATAATCCTTAATATCAAGGGCTACGCGATACATTTCATTAATTGAATGGGTAATGAATTGTTCATGGACCAATGTGTCTTTAAAAACCTGAAAAGCGGAGGAATATTGTGTGGGTGTTGAAGTAATGGGAAGTAGCTCAACACAATGACCGCGACTATGAACATAGTCAAAGAGCTTCATTCCATGCCCAAGTTCTTCCTTGGTCTGCTGACGCATCCAAGTTGCAAAACCATGAAATGGAGTTGTTTGGAAATATGCCGCCATTCCGAGGTACTTATATGCGGAACCAAATTCCTTATTGATTTGTTTTTGGAAAAGATCGAGTAACTTTTGATCCATTAGCATGTAACCGTACGATACTATCCCAAAAAATGATGCAAGCTGTTTTCTTGATTCCTATGCCGAGGAATTATTTTTAAAATAAATTTTTAGCTTAACTTGGAAATAGATTTGATATATTTTTGCTAGGAAACGTATATTGATTGAGAATGATCAGTCGATGGAGGTCCTTCTGCGAATTTTTTTAGTGAAGAATTAATGATTTATGTAATTTTGTGGAAACCTTTTGGTATTTTGTTTCAAATAAGCATCGGTGAGTGATCTATTGAGGGGATTGGACAGATCAATTTCTACCGCGATGGGGTTAAATTGAGAAGCGCTCAATCGTTGCACCAATTGCCCGCAATCTAGCTTCGAAATGTTCATAGCCTCGGTCAATGTGCTCTAAACCAAAAATTAGCGTTTCGCCATTTGCAACTAGCCCTGCAATATATAGTGCAGCTCCTGCGCGTAAATCCATTGCCGTTACTCGTGTGCCTTGCAATTCTGTTTTTCCATAAACATAGGCCATGTCATTGGATTGTTCGATATTCATGCCAAAACGCTTTAACATTGGAATATGCATAAAGCGTTTTGGAAATACCGTATCGCGAATTCGGCTTTTCCCTGCAATTTGGGAAGCTAATACCGTAATTTGTGGTTGCAGATCCGTGGGAAATCCGGGATGTGGCATGGCCGAGATATTAAATGGCGATAGATTGTGCGCTTGAGATACCAGTAGGGTATCACCGTTCCAATGGAAGTATCGTTTAAAATCTTTATGTACCGCAAAAAAACCGCGGAGTGCCGTTTGTAAGAATGATTTTGGGGCATTGATGAGCTCGATGGAATGACCGCAAAGGAGGCCTAAAATAATCAATGTTCCAGCTTCAATGCGGTCTGGCTGAATCGTAAACTCTGTGCCATGGAGTTTATCAATCCCTTTGATAGTTAGTATCGAAGTACCAATGCCGTGGATTTTTGCTCCCATTCGTGTAAGGAAATAGCAAAGGTCTTCTACTTCTGGTTCGGTTGCTGCGCGTTGAATAACCGTTGTGCCTCGCGCACAAACGGCTGCCATAATTGCATTGGAGGTTCCCGTTACCGTAGGTCCATGCGGTCCTTCCATTGAAAATGCTGTTCCAGTTAAGTTGTTGGCCGAAAGGTAAACATGGTCATTGGTTATTTTGGTCGTTGTACCCAGGGAAGCAAAGGCATGTAAATGGAGATCTATGGGGCGTGTACCCAAATTGCATCCTCCAGGCATAGCAACAACCGCTTGTCTTTTGCGTCCCAATAAAGCCCCCATCAGGCAGACCGAAGCCCGAAGTTGTCCAGCGGATTTTTGTGCAACGTGGGTAGAAACGTCCTTTGCGGTAATAGACCACGAATGTTCTTCCAAGCGTAGAACGTCGACGCCTAAGGAGCGTATAATTTCCAGCAAGTGTAAAGTATCCGTTAGTATGGGGACATTGCGCAATATACAGGTTTCCGATGTTAATAATGTGGCAGCAATTATCGGAAGACAAGCATTTTTAGAACCACTAATTGATATTTTTCCTTTTAAGCCATTCCCTCCGAGAATTTTGCTATACATATGAAACAATTAAAAAGTTTTATTATATTTTTTTTCAAAAAACGTCAGTAATTTCTATTTCTTCTATTACTTTGGCCATTTGAATGTCGACTGGCTCCTTTACTTTGATTTAATTGGCATTTTCCGCCATGGCCATCAGTGCTAGCATATTTGTTGGTGGCTTGCGTTTTTAATCCTAAGAAAGTTAAGATTTTATTCCAAAAGCATTTGATGCCATGTTTTGATTCCTTCCGATACTGCCAAGTTTCGTCATCTCTGTACCCCTTGCGAAGATGTTTTGCCGCATTGGATAATCGGCTATCGATACGATTATTAGAGGAAGAGTAATCCACTGGATTGGCCTGTGCATAGGATGCTTTGCAAGGGCCGGTTTCTTTTCCATAGCAATCATGCGAATTATTTTGAGAATGAGAAGTTCGATTATGATTGTGCAAAATATCATACTTTGAGAAACGTCCTGATTTTCGTTTGGAATGAGTATCGGAAGAATAACACGTATTGTCGTTGAGTTCTTCTATGGAATTCAATTCTCCATGCTGCGCCGAACGCATCGGGTGATGTCCGGATGAATTATTACGTGAGTTGCGGTAATCTTTCTTTTGTTTTGCAGCGGAACAATCATGCGATTCGGAACGCGTTTCGAATGGAGTTGATGCTTCCTTAATCGAATCAACTGTCGTTGTTTTTTCGATTGAAATCCCTTGAGAAGGCGTATGATCCTTAGGAGTATGCTGAGGATGTTTTTTCGCGATACTATCTTTGAGAACGCTTGCTGAGTCTGTAACTTCACCAACGCTGGGAATCTTCTTAGGTTCACGGACTTTGCCGAGAATACGTCCTCGCTTTAATTGATTTATCTCTTTTTCTATCATAATGTTTTAACAATAAAAATAATAATTGTAATCATTTCAGTTTATAGCCACTATGGCCATTCTACATTTTCCATGCATATCATACACTGTTCACTCCTAAAGTCACTGCAAGCAAATTTGTGAAAGATATTTATTTGGAATGCAAGAAATTTTATTAAATGTAAGGTAATTATAATTTTTGATATCAATGGAAATAGGATGTTGACATCGAAGTATGTTTATTATCGCTTTTTCCCACTTGTACGATAATGAATAAGTCAGAATTAGTTGATGAGGTATACGGTTTGTTGAATAGGAGTGATTTATGTTGCGATGATTCACCGAAACGTAAAATTACGAAAGCATCCGCAGAAGAAGCGCTCCGTGTTGTTTTGGAGGCTATTACTAATGGCCTTAAAAAGGATGAAATTGTGCAAATTGTTGGATTTGGAGTATTTTCCGTATCTAAACGTAGTGAACGAACAGGCGTTAATCCGCGTACGGGTGATAAGATTCAAATCGAAGCGTCAAAAGGGATTAAATTTAAGGCGGGAGCTAAATTGAAAGAAGTTTTATAGCTTTCCCTCATTCAGATGGGACAGTGTTAAAAAATGGATTTATTGGCGTTTTTGCCCTATGTATTAGGTAGGAAAATAAGGGCGATATATTAGTGTGCATTGCGGTGATACTTAGTTTTTTCGATCAGAAAATTACTTGCCCAAGGTATTGTTGCGCGGGATCGATTAAGGAAAATAATTTTCCTTATTTTATAGTGTGAGTCATTCTGTTTATCTTGCGATTCTTTTGTGTTAATAAGAAACTTATTAAAAGTTTTATTTGTTAAGGCTTTCTATGCTCATTTAAGTTGCTTCGGCTAAAAATTAATAAAGAAAAAAGTTGACTTTGTTTTTAATTTTAGTTCACTATCGATCATAGTTTATTGGATAGGATTTTGTCATGGAGAAAGTAAATACAAGAGAGATTGTTCTAATGCTATTGTCATGTTTTGGCGTGCCTTTTTCGTTGCATGCATCTGTAGATGAGGATCAAAATATGGCAATGCGAGCATTGGAAGAGGTAGATGGTGGGGAATTCGCAAAGGGATTAGAGCCACGAGATAAGAGCGCATTCGTTGGAGGCGTTTCGGATCATGATGCCTGGGGGGCGGATCAGCTTACTGAATTAGAAAAAGCAAGTTTAGGTTTGGAAGAACCTAATGAGGCGAGCTCATCTGCTAATGTTGCATCGGAAGGTTTAAATTCGGAAAGAGATAGTACGGCGGATCGTGTTGGAGATGGAGGGGGGCATCGCCTTTCCTGTGTGCTTAATCTTTACAAGGGGGGTGAGTTGCAAAAAGTGAGGCATGCACCTCAGGAAGGAGGTGGTACAGTGGATCAGGCTAAAGAAAGACTGAAGCGCGTTTGCGAAGCGCTTGCTGCCAGTAAGAAGGGCAGTCGTCAAAGAGCGAGGCATTTGTTAGCCCAGTTTGTTATCGATTATCCCCAAGATATTGATCAAAAATATAACGGCCGTGCCCTCATACATTATACTGCTGCATCTGGCGATGGGCGCTCGATTAAGTTTTTGGCGAACAATGGTGCAAATTTGAGCTTGAAGACGGATTCGGGGTCTTCGGCAATAGATAAAGCTCTTCGCGAAAAGCAGCTATGGAATGCGCGTTATTTAGCGCGGCATGGGCAGAAGTATTCCGCGGAACTTCTTAAGCGTCCTGACGTAGTAGAGCAGCTACTACAGATATATGCGGAAATAGTAGATGAAGAGTTCTTGAATGGGTTTGATCCCGATAGGGAGGATTTTGATGAGCAAAACTATGGAGGTAAAGGCGAGGGTCAGGATAAGGATAGACTCTCCAGTCTACTTCATGTACTGTGTGAGGGTCTTATTATGGAAGGGTATTTTAATCAACAACCAGGATCGGATAATGGAGGAGATGAGGAAAGTCTGGCTTTAGATGCCGGAGAGGCATAATTTTTATAAATTTAGGATATTTTTTTGTGTTGTTTATAATCCCCAAATGGGGATTATTTTTTTTAAAAAGAGCAAAAAAAATAAAAAACATACTTGACGATTGCCCGATGTGTTCTATGTTGATTCTCAGTTCTTCCAACAGTAGATGGTTTTGTAGGAAATTGAAACTTCGGTTTTTTTGAAATAAATAAAACAAAATCTTAAAAAAAGCTTGACTTTGTTAAGGGAATTTTCAGATTAGTTTTTAGTTTCGTTGGAAACGTTTGAAAGGAAGTGGATGGTTTTATAAGAAATTGAAACTTCGGTTCTTTTGAATAAAAAAACAAAATCTAAAAAAAATGCTTGACTTTGTTAAGAGGATTTTCAGATTGGTTTTCAGTTTCGTTGGAAACGTTTGAGGGAATTTTCAGAGTCGCTCTGAGGAGTGATAAGGAAAGTTTTCGTTGTTCTTTGAAAGTTACTTGTGCGATTTATTCGGCTTCAGAATAAATTCTAAAAAAACATAGTAATTCCTTTATTATAAAAAAAATAGGGGAGCGAACTTTTCTAATAATGGAGAGTTTGATCCTGGCTCAGAGTGAACGCTGGCGGCGTGGCTAAGACATGCAAGTCGAGCGGGATTTATCACCATAAGTCTTCGGATGAATGGGGATGATGAGAGCGGCAAACGGGTGCGTAACACGTGAACAATCTGCCCTTTAGTTGGGGATAGCTCGCCGAAAGGCGAATTAATACCGAATGTGATTTTTCTTCGCATGGAGAAGATATTAAAGCTTGAGATGGCGCTAGAGGAGGAGTTCGCGGCCTATCAGCTTGTTGGCGGGGTAATGGCCCACCAAGGCTAAGACGGGTAGCTGGTCTGAGAGGATGATCAGCCACAGTGGAACTGAGACACGGTCCACACACCTACGGGTGGCAGCAGTTTCGAATCATTCACAATGGGCGCAAGCCTGATGGTGCGACGCCGCGTGGGGGACGAAGGTTCTCGAATTGTAAACCCCTGTCGCCGAGGAACAAAATCCGGGCTTATACCCCGGCTTGAGTTAACTCGGAAAGGAAGCAGTGGCAAACTCCGTGCCAGCAGCCGCGGTAATACGGAGACTGCAAGCGTTACTCGGAATTACTGGGCGTAAAGGGTGCGCAGGCGGCTAGGTATGTCAGATGTCAAAATGCGGAGCTTAACTCCGTATCGCGTTTGAAACTACTTGGCTAGAGTTTTGGAGAGGTAAGCGGAATTCCTGGTGTAGCGGTGGAATGCGTAGATATCAGGAGGAACACCAATGGCGAAGGCAGCTTACTGGACAAATACTGACGCTCATGCACGAAAGCGTGGGGAGCAAAAAGGATTAGATACCCTTGTAGTCCACGCTGTAAACGTTGTACACTCGATTTCGGGGCATTCGACCGCTTCGGAATCTCAGCTAACGCGTAAGTGTACCGCCTGAGGACTACGGTCGCAAGACTAAAACTCAAAGGAATTGACGGGGGCCCGCACAAGCGGTGGAGCATGTGGCTTAATTCGATGCAACGCGAAGAACCTTACCTAGGCTTGACAT
>JAIRRZ010000010.1 GCA_031255715.1 Puniceicoccales bacterium | reverse complement strand
CCAGAGGGATTCCAGGCAAGACACCCCATCAATGTCGTGAGCATTGGTTCAATATAGCTCCAGGTATCAATAGAAATAAATGGACTACGGGCGAGGATGAAAAACTGCTAGCTCTCGTTGAAGCGCATGGAGCTGGGAATTGGGTGTTAATTGCCAAAGGGCTTTCAGGCAGGACATCTCTGCAATGCCGATATCGCTACTACAGATATTTACGCCTTTCGCAGGGATTTGCACCGAATGGAGATCCAGACGCGGCACCTGTCGCATCTGGCCAGCAAGTAGAAACTTTGCGTTTTCCTTCGCTACCAGTGGATGAAGATTCAGACGCGGCATCTGGCCAGCAAGTAGAAACTTACCCTTTTTCTTCGCTACTAGTGGATGAAGATTCAAATGCGGCATCTGGCCAGCAAGAAGAAGCTTACCTTTTTCTTTCGCCACCAGTGGATGGAGACTTTCTGCCAATTCGTTATTAGCTATTTAGAGTCGCTCCAATAGTGTATCTTCTAGCATTCAACATATTTGTTTAACAACTAAATTTGTTTTACAACTAAAAGACATACTAGAAGATATACAGTCCCTGATCAATGAATTGATTGAGCTGGTTTTCAACGAAAGGAAGATCATTTCTATGGGTAATACCTCGCCAATGGTCATGGGTTGACAACATTTTCATGATTATCGTTTTATTGATCACATCGGAAGCAGTAATAGCAGTGGGAAGATAAAACTCGGCAGTCGGTGAATCGGCATTTTCTTTAAGAAAATTTTGAAATTTTTGTTCAAGAGCTGGAAAAATATTCGCATTTAAACCAAAAAGATTAAGCGAAACTGGCCATTGCGGTTGTAATAAAATTGGTGAAGAATCTGAATTTTTCATGGCATTGGAAGCAATAATCAATCCATCAGACTGTCTCTGAATGTTTGGAATTTCGATGATTGAATTAACAAAATTTTGAGAATCCATTTGAATAATTCCACGTGAAACAGGACCACTGGGTGAAAGTGTATGGCTAAGTGGATAGCCAACGCAACAACATTGATTCGGCTTACTATTTTCCATGAAATGAACGGCAGTGGCAATGGCATGATGGCCGTAAAAGTCATCGGCATTCATAATAATGAAATTACCATGGATATAGTTTGCAGCACAAAGGGTAGCATGGCCAGTTCCCCAGGGTTTTACGCGATTTTCTGGGAGTTTTGGTGCCATTTGATCCTGAAAAACGAAATCGAAATGAATCGATGGAAATCGTGTAAAAATATCTTTTTCAAAAAAATCAGCGAGTTCAGATCGCGTTACAATGACAGCATGAGCAATATTATTGCTCATGGCATCATGAAGCGAAAAAGCAAGAATCGGAAGTCGTAGTGAGGAAATCTTCAAAATTTGCTTATCACCACCAAACCGAGAGCCAAGTCCTGCTGCTAAAATTAATAAGGAAACTGAGCGGCGCATAATGGATAAAATATTTATTTTGATATCAAAAAATTTGCAAGCCCTATCGGGATATCATTTCATGGAAGAATATAAAAAAATTGCCAAAAAAACACTATCACGGTTACGCTATGAATATTAAAGAAGCTTTTGTTCACTTTAAACCTAACTTTCATTTGGATAACTTATACTGTATGCCATAGAAAAACTTTTCTAAAATATAAAAAATTCATCTAGCAATAAAGAAATATCCAGTGAAATGGGATTAAAACCAGCTGCTAATGGAACGTTTGGTCTAGGAAAATCCCGTTCGATAGACAAGGTTTTGAATCACAGGAACATGCTTCCCCTGATTTAATGCCCATAATTAGGAATTGAATAATCTGGCCCCTGTTAAACCTAAAATGGAACATTCAATGCATATCACCCCCTGAAAAAAGCACACCCTCCATTTTTTCCTTTCCTTAGAGACAGATTTTATTTCACTTCCTTTAAACGGGCATGGGAGGTAAAATAAAATTCTATAACCGCTATACTAAATCTTTTGAGGAAGAATTTATCTATGGTGAGCCTTTTTTGAAATTGTTATATCATTCAAAAGTTGGTAAATTGGCCCTCAATCAAGTGATCAAACGTAAATTATTTTCACGGATTTATGGCCATCTTATGCGAAATGCGCATTCGCGAAGAAAAATTAAACCATTTATTGAACGCTACAAAATTGATTCCTCTGTATTTGAAAAAAAAGTTGAAAACTTTATCAGTTTCGATGATTTCTTTACACGTAAGTTAAAAAAAACAGCCCGTCCTATTGCCGTTGAAAATCAAAAAATTATTTTCCCCTGCGATGGTCGCCACCTCCTCATCGAAAATATTAAAAAATTACCATCGTTCTTCGTTAAAGGACAAAAATTTGATCTAAAATCGTTGCTGCAAAATGAAGAACTTTTCGCCCAATTCAAAGATGGTCAAATTCTGATTTCTCGCCTCTGTCCGACAGACTATCATCGCTTCCATTTTCCCTGTAATGCCGTTATTCGTAAAATTTATCGGGTCAATGGCGATTATCTGTCGGTTAATCCTATCGCTACAAAAAAAAGAATTGCCATTTTTTTCGAAAATAAACGAATTATTTCTGTTCTGCAGACGGAAGATGTGGATCAGTTTCTGATGGTCGAAGTAGGAGCAACCTGTGTCGGGAGTATTACGCAAACCGCCGAAGTCGGCCGTCTCTATTTCAAAGGTGAAGAAAAAGGTTACTTCAGCTTTGGAGGTTCAACGGTGATTACGATTTTTCAAAAAAATAAAATAAGTTTTGCGGAAGACCTTCGCGAAAATTCTGAAAATGGGATAGAAATGTTTGCCCTGATGGGCGACGATATGGGAGTAAAAATATGAAACGACTATATATTGTAAGAAATGCTCACGCAGCAATTGGTGCCCTCGATCGTGAGCGAGAATTGGATGAACAGGGACTCAAGGAACTCGAATCGATTGGGAGTCAGATAGTCGCACAAGGTATGCGTCCTAATATTATTTTGACTAGTAGTGCCCGTCGTTCGGTCGAGACTGCAAAGCACATTCGCGAAGTATTTGGCCTATTGGTTAATGTAATCGATATTCGCGAAGATCTCTACGATGCCGATATCCATAAAATTCTCGAAATTCTACGATTGCTGCCAGATGAAAAAAATTCCGTTATGCTGATTGCGTCTAACCCAAGCATTACGGAATTATCAACCTCTATTACGAATTCCGAATACGAGGATATTCCAAATGGCGCCGTCGTGGTCGTTGAACTACGCCTACGCCATTGGAAAGATCTCGGACTTAGGGAAGGTCGTAAACTTGCCCTTATTAAACCCCAAGTTACGGAAAATAACACCGGAAAAATAACAGTAAACTTATGAGCACAGCTCTGATTATTTTATTTCCTGGCTTTGAAGAAATCGAAGCGATTAGCACCATTGACGTACTCCGCCGCGGCGGCGTTGACGTAACCATAGCCGCCCTGAATGGCGAAAAAAATATTACGGGAGCCCATCATATCACCTGTGTCGCCGATGTCGTTGGTATCCCTGCGAAGGAATTCGATGCGATTATTATTCCCGGAGGAGCCGGAGTTTTACGCCTGCGCCATAATACTGAAATAGAAAATTTAATCCGAAAACAATATGAATCGGGGAGGCTAGTAGCTGCCATTTGTGCGGCACCGATTTTGCTACATGATCTAGAAATTTTAAACAAACACCGTCATACGGCTCATTTTTCGATGAAGGATACACTAAAGGATGCACTGGTGCATGAATTAACAGTGGTGGACGGAAATATAATCACGGGATGTGGTCCCGCAAGTGGAATAAATTTTTCTCTTGCAATCCTAGAATATTTAATAAACATAACTCTCGTCCGAGAGATAGCACATGGAATGATGTGTGATTACTGGGACAAAATAGTATAATGTGTTTTTTGTTTTTTTCATAGTTTAAAGATGGCGTTTTGGTTTAACCCGCAAGGGGAATTAGAATATATTTCTAGTTTTGCCAAAACGTCTCTTTATTTCCCTTTAAACATAATTTATGAATTGCTCGGTTTCGGCATAAAATCTAAATTTTTTCTTTAGGTTATGTTTTTTTACAAATTTTTATTTACTTTTTTTGTCAATTTAATATAAATGAAACATGGACGAAACACTAAATCAAATGTGGGAATTTATGAAAGGTTTATTCTGCTGGGAGAATTGGCGGCTATGCTTGGGCGAAATGTTGGAAGACCCTTTTCAACTTTTCCCCATAATCATTGTTCTTTGCATTATATTGTTTATCGTACGTTGCTATAAAAAAAAGTACGGCAATCTGATACGTATCTATACGACAGACCGTGGAGTTGTCTTCCTAAAAAAATCAGCACTGAAAAATGTTATAAAGAAAATTTGTCGTGGGGTTGTTCCTCAGTCGCATACACGTGTACGCATCCGTAACACATGCTGTCGAAAAATTAATTTACGCATTTCCGTTGCCTGTCCACACAATATGCAATCCATAAGCAATAAACTACAGCAAGTCATTACTCAAACGCTTCACCAGGAATTTGGTATGACAAACCTCGGTTCAATTTGCGTCATCGTTGAAAAAATTGTTGGACCGGTAAATACGAACTGTTGCGATAATAATCCATCCAATGATACCACCTGCAATTGTATACAAATTTCTGATCGTACCGAATAGTAGAAACTTTTAGGACCTATTTACAGAATTATTGAAATTACTTCAGGCTTTACTGCGCTAGGCACGGAAGCCTATTTTATATTTGGTTTTTTAGAAGGATATAGCTAAAAATTCGAGAAACCATTGACAAAAAACTTGGATGTTTAGGATTGCCACCATGTTGAAGTCCATTTTTTTTAGCATATTTATCGGATGTACGATTGCATTAGCAAAGCCGGCGTCAAAAATCACCCAGGACTTTGCCAAAACATCCAATGAACAACATGCAACCTTGCAAAAAAAAGTGACTGATCTGGAAATCAGATTGCAAAACACAGAAATAAAAACCAGAGATTTGACCAATCAAGTTAAATTATTAGCCGATCGTCAAGCTGAACAAAACACAAATACGACCAAAGAATCTCTTCAAAAAGATGCCCAAACAAATATTACGGAAATCGTCGATCAACGTATTAAGTTTTTCGTAGAGACAGTATCCCAGGAACTCAATAACTCATTTAAAAAATTATCCTCTGAATTTGATACCTTGCTAAAAAAGGTAGATGATGCGCTGACTGCCATAACGTCAATGAACAATGCCCAGCAGCAACTATCGGCCCTGATTAGTCCAAAAACAAATCAATCCGGTACTATCTACGAGGTTAAGGTTAACGATACAGTGGATAAAATTGCAGAAAAATTTAAGAGGAATCCGACGCAAATTGAGGGTGCAAATCTGCTCAATGGAGATCGTCTGGTCCCTGGACAGATGATTTTAATTCCAGAGTGAAAAATAAATGGCTGCCAATAAAAAATTAAGACTTGGACGTGGCCTTGATGGTCTCATAAATAACGGTACATCCGCACATCACGCAGAAAGGACGATCCAAGATAAGCAGGAAGGAGAAGTTTATGAACTACTCCTGGAGTGTATCATCCCTAACGAAAAGCAGGCACGGAAAAACTTTGATCCAACGTCGATCCGCGAATTAGCCAACAGTATCCAGCGGGAAGGTCTACTGCAACCGATTGTCGTATGTCCTTTAGATGATAAAAGATTTTCCATTGTCGCTGGAGAACGGCGTTTTCGGGCAATGCAATTATTAGGCACAGAAAAAACTCTCGCCAGAATTATTTATGCCAATGAGCGGGATTGCGCTATTATTTCACTCATTGAAAATTTACAGCGCGAATCTTTAAATCCCGTGGAAGAAGCCACAGGCTTCGTCCAATTAGCCAACGAATATGGTTTCACGCAGGAGCAAATTGCACAGCGGGTTGGTAAGGCGCGTGCAACGATCGCCAATTCTATGCGGCTTCTCAACCTAGAAACAGAAATTTTATCCCATCTGGCACTGGGAAAAATTACGGTAGGTCATGCGAAAATCTTACTGAGTATCGATGATTCTTCGCTACGCATACAATTACTAGAAAAAATTCTTAGCGGTGATCTAAATATCCGTCAAACGGAACGTCAGGCGAATATCTTAAAATCAAGTAAACCCGCAGCTATGCCAGTAACTCCGCGCGAACTCAGCGAATCACTCATGAAAATTGAAAAACAAATTGCACAACAATTGGCAGCTAATGTTTCCTTGTATCATAGCTCGACGTATGGGAAAATTATCATCGAATACAAGGGTGAGCAGGAACTATTACGCATTGTCCAATCTATGGGTATTGAATAGAAAAACATGGATGAGTTTCAAGAATGGTGTAGAAAAATTTCTAATTTTTGCTACTATTTCTATCGCATAGGTATTCGATTTTTGTTCATTCGCATGCCATTTTTTCTGATACACTTATGTTTCGCTTTACTTTTTAATGCCCTTCGAAGATCCAAACCGGGTGAATGGCAATCGTGGCAATGGCAAAAGCGATAGGTGTGCATCTACTCATTCAGTGATCGTACTTTCGCATTATTCTTGCATAAAAAACCCATCGATAATTTGAATTCTTACTTGAGATTTCTTCAAAAATTTTATTTAAGCTTTGATAATAAACTTTGACAACTTCCATAAAATTCTAGCTTTCTTCCCATGAACATAATGGATAAGCTCATTGACGGCATTGATACAATTATTGGTAAAGAATCGCTCGCTGAACGGCTTTCCCAAGGGAAAGTACTGAGAGTAAAATTGGGTGTCGATCCTACGCGCCCCGATTTAACCTTTGGCCATATGGTTGTTTTTAATAAATTACGCCAGTTCCAGGACCTCGGCCATGAAGCAATTTTGTTGATCGGTGATCATACCGCCACCATCGGAGATCCCTCCGGCCGTTCCTCAACGCGCCCCGTATTGACGCCACAGGAAGTCGAACAAAATGCCAAAACCTATCTCGATCAGGCTTTCAAAATTATTGACCCAAAAAAAACTATTATTCGCCACAACAGCGAATGGTTCCGCAAAATGACATTCGACGACATGCTCGTTATTGCACGTAAAATGACGGTAGCACGAATGCTTGAACGGGATGATTTTGCCAAACGTTACCATGAAAATGAACCCATTTCAATTGTAGAATTTTTGTATCCTCTGATGCAGGGTTACGATTCGGTCATGCTCAAAGCCGATGTTGAACTCGGTGGTACCGATCAATTTTTTAATTTATTGGTTGGTCGTGTGCTCCAAAAGGATTACGGTCAGCCTGAACAAATTGTCATCACAATGCCCCTTCTCATCGGTCTCGATGGCAAACGAAAAATGTCAAAAAGTTACGATAATTACATTTCATTCAATCATTCTTCTAAGGATATGTTTGGGCGAATTATGTCGATTCCAGATGAAGTCATGGAAACCTACTTCAAGCTGCTGCTAGAGTATTCCAATGATGAAATCGGAACACTAAAGAAACAGCATCCTATGGATACGAAAAAATTTTTGGCGCAATCACTAGTGACACGGTTTTTTGGTCCAGAAGTCGGTGCAAAGGAACAAGTTGATTTTGAAATGATATTTTCACACAAAGAAATTCCTGAGAATATACCGGAATTTTCATTGCAGGCAATGGCGAAAAATTCAGTTACTTTGGCTGATGCAATGGCACATTCTCAGCTTTTCGAAAGCAATAGGGAAGTTCATCGACTGATCGAGCAAGGAGCAGTTAAAATTAATGGAAAATGCGAAAAAAATTTTAAATTTGTTTTAGAAATTGATTGCTGTCCCTATATTATTCAATCCGGAAAACGCGTATTTTTCAAAATAATTGCTTAGCTAGAGGGCAGAGCCCTCTGGTCAGCCCCCTATATAGCTTTTGCGGGCAAAATTTTACTTCATACTCTTCAAAGTATTCAAAAAAACTAAGTAATTTTTTCTTCGTTATTTGTGTTGTCAACTTCAACAATACGGCTGACACCAATCAAACGATCGCCCTTTTCGAGATTGATTAGGCGAACACCATGGGTAGTGCGGCCGATAACACGAATATCCTTAACGGGCGAACGAATAGCTTGGCCGCGCTCCGTAACCATCATAATCTCATCGCTATCATGGACTGTCAATGCCGCCGCAACTCCCACATTTTTGGCCATTTTAATCGCAATGATACCAAGCCCCGCACGTTTTTGAAGTCGATAGCTGTCGAAGGTGGAACGTTTTCCTTGGCCATTTTCAGCGGCTATGAGAAATGTTGCATTGTTGTCGACGATGGTCATCGCAACGACATAATCTTCCGGATGTAAAGCGATGCCACGGACACCACGGGTCGCTCGACCCTGATCCCGTAGTTCCTGCTCGCTAAAGCGAATCGACATCCCTCCATACGTAATGAGGACAAGTTCATCCTGACCATTCGAAAGCCGTGCCTCAATGACGCAATCGCCATCGTCCACATCGATGCCGATGATACCACCGCGGCGATAGTTAACGTAATCGTTGAGGTTCGTTTTTTTTGTGATGCCCTTTTGGGTGCATATCACGAGATAGCGTTCCGTTGTAAATTTTGGAAAACAAATCATTGCCGCCATTTTTTCATCGGCTTGCATTTCAATAACATTGACTAAGGATCGTCCTTTAGATGTTCGTGCGCCTTCCGGAATTTCGTATACCTTTTCAATGTAAATTCGTCCGTTCGTCATCACAAACATAATATAATCGTGCGTGCTTGCCGATAAAAGATTCGTAATGGTATCATCATCACGCTGCCCAGCTCCAATGACACCTTTTCCTCCTCGCTTTTGAGAACGGTAGGCAGTATTTTCAGTGCGTTTAATAAAACCATTTTCTGTAATCGTAATAATGCAACCTTCATTTGCGATGACGTCTTCAACGCGAAATTCGTCTTCGGATGGTAAAATTTTCGTCATACGTGGCGTTGCGTAAAGTTCTTTGAGTACGATAAGTTCTTCTCGTATGACCTGTAAAAGTAACTGTTCATTATTCAAGATATGGCGATATTCCTCGATAATTTTAATCAATTCGCCGTATTCTTCCTCGATTTTACTTTGTTCAAGTCCGGTCAATTGGTAAAGTCGCAGTTCTAGGATAGCGTCTGCCTGGCGGTCAGAAATGGGATATTTGCCCATTAACTCAATTTTAGCAGCATCGCGATTAGGAGATTGGCGGATAATTTTTACAAAATCATCCAAATTGGCCAGCGCAACTTTGTATCCCTCAAGGATATGGACACGGGCTTCAGCCTTTTGGAGACGGAATCGGGTACGGCGAAAAGTAACTTCCCGGCGATGATCGAGGTAGCACTCGAGCATCTCTTTGATATTCATTTGTTTTGGCCGACGCTTATCCAGAGCCAGTAAAATTACGCCAAAGGAAGATTCCATGGGCGTTAGTTTGAATAATTTATTGATGACGATGCGGGGTGATTCATTGCGCTTAAGTTCGATGACAATGCGCGTATGTTCATCGGACTCATCGCGCAAATCGCTGGCTTCATCGATAATTTTTTCATTAATGAGTTCGGCAATTTTTGTGACAATTGCTGCGCGATTCGTATTATAGGGAACGGTTGTAATGACGAGCTGTTCGCGGCCATTTTCCTGCGATTCGATCTCAATGGTTCCACGATTGCGAATAATTCCACGTCCCGTACGGAGGTATTTCTGAATGTTTTCGATACCAATAACGGAACCTCCTGTGGGAAAATCTGGACCCTTGATCATACCGCACAGATCATCGATGGTTACGCAAGGATCGTCGATCATGCGACATAGTGCGTCGATCAATTCGCCGAGATTATGGGGAGGAATATTGGTCGTCATGCCAACGGCAATTCCTGTGGAACCGTTCATCAATAAATTGGGAAGTGCGGAAGGCAATACGACGGGTTCAACGGTACTTTCCTTATAATTGGGCTGAAAGTCGACCGTTGCTTCATCGATATCGCGAAGAATTTCTTCGGAAATTTTTTCCAATTTGCATTCCGTGTAGCGGTAGGCTGCAGGAGGATCACCGTCAATGGAACCAAAATTCCCCTGTGGCGTGATAAGCGGACAACGCATAACCCAGTTTTGAGCGAGGCGAACAAGTGTCTCATAAACCGAAGAATCGCCGTGAGGATGATAATTTTTCAAAACCTCACCGACCACACCCGCACATTTGTCGAAGGACCGTGAACTGGTCAACCCTTCTCGCAACATGGCGTAAAGAACACGGCGTTGAACTGGCTTTAAACCATCGCGCACATCCGGTAGTGCACGGCTAACGATAACCGACATTGAATAGTCAATGTACGATCGCTGCATCACCTCCGTAATATTAGTTGAGATCACCTTTTCCTGTGAATTTTGCATTTGCACTAGGACATGGAAACAATTTTATTATCCTTGACAACATCAATAGTGAAATCATGGGGCGCTGCCCCATACCCCGCAAGGAGTCCGGACTCCTTGACCTCGATACGCGGCCGAACCATGCGAAAACTTCGCATGGTTCGGCCGCACAGGAATTTAAATAAAAAAATAAACGACCCCGCCCGCGGCGACGCCGCGGGCGGGGGGACCCCCGGTCGTCCGGCACCACGGGCGCCGCCCGTGGTGCCGGACGCAACCCCGGTCCAGGGGATGGATCCCCTGGCGGGGATTCCTAAGGGCGCGTAGCCCTTAGGGGGGAGCTGAATATGGGGCTCTGCCCCATACCCCGCAAGGAGTCACGGACTCCTTGACCTCGATATGCGGCCGAACCATGCGAAAACTTCGCATGGTTTGGCCGCACAGGTCTTTAATTAAAAATATTAAAGCCCCCGCCCGCGGCTTCGCCGCGGGCGGGGGTCTCAGGACCCCCTTGCCGTCCGGCCCCCCGGGCGCCCGCGTACCCCTCCCCCCGCGTACACTCTCGCTGACTCCTCCACGCTCTTCCGATATACCTGTGCGGCCAATCCATGCGAAATTTTCGCATGGTTTGGCCGCGTACCGAGGTCAAGGAGTCCGGACTCCTAGCGGGGTATGAGGCCGTTCACCCTAATGACCGCATACCGAATGGCTGCCCGCCGGTAGGAATACCCCAAAGGCGAGC
>JAIRRZ010000035.1 GCA_031255715.1 Puniceicoccales bacterium | reverse complement strand
CGGGCGGGGTCTTTATTTAATTAAAGACAATTTTAATTAAAAAAATGACTGTGCGGCCGAACCATGCGAAACTTCGCATGGTTCGGCCGCGGATCGAGGTCAAGGAGTCCGGACTCCTTGCGGGGTATGGGGCAGAGCCCCCAATTCAGTTCCCCCCTAAGGGCTGCGCGCCTTTAGGAATCCCCGCCAGGGGATCCATCCCCTGGACCGGGGTTGCGTCCGGCACCTCGGGCAACGCCCGAGGTGCCGGACGACCGGGGGGCCGAGACCCCCGCCCGCGGCTTCGCCGCGGGCGGGACATTCCAAAAAATAAAACCATTCGATTAGCGAGAAACGATTGTGTGAATCGGATTGTGAAAATACTTTTGTGCCGTTTCCCGAAGTGTTTGCGGCGTCACATTCTCATAAAATGAATACATCGTACGTAAATTCTCCAGGCGTTGAGGAAAGCGATGGGCATACATAATATGATTGATCCAAAAACTATTTTTCTTAAATTCGTCTCGAATTGCATTGAGAATTGGCAATCTAATACGCTCGAGTTCTTCCGATGAAACTAGCGTTGTTTTCAAATCTTCGATAATTGCTAAGGTTTCATTTTTGGTATCATAGGTTGAATCGGGATGAAGAGAAAGCACAATTTCAAATAATCCAAAATTTTTAAAAGGTGTAGCATTGTTATTTACACGTGGCGAATAAACTTTTCCTTCCGTTTTACGGATTTTATTGCGCAAGCGATCGCTGATTATTTCGCTTAACACAAATAGAGTGCGGGAATCTTGAACATTATTTTCGCTATCTGTCAGGAAAGTTAAAATTGATACGGTACGTTTTTCATCTCCTGTAAAATGGAATAATTTTTCCGTTATTCCCTTAGGAAAAGTAACAATTCCGGTATCGAGCGTATTATTTTGCGAAGGTAAACGTGATGATAGCGCCCCAAAGGTGTCCTGAATATTCTGAATAGTTGTTTCGAGATCAAAATCGCCCACAATTGTTAGTTCCATGGCTTCTCGTTGAAAGACAGTAAGGAATAAATTTTTAATGTCGTCCATCTGAATGGAAAACGTAGAGGCTTCATTGGGTAGACCGGCAATTAAATCGTTACCCGTAATAAATTTTCGATATTGGTCGCTGATAACAGTCATCGGTGATTTTGCGCGATCCAAGTAAATTGGTTTCGAAACTTCGCGCACTTCGAATAGTGCCCGTTCTTCAAAATCGGCATCGGAAAGATAGGCGACCATTAACTTTAGCCCGAGAGGTAAATTTTTTTTGTCACATACTCCACAAAAATTAAAGCTGTATGAATCGATATTAAATTCTATCTCAATACATTTCGATGCCATCAGTTTACTGAGTTCTTTCCAAGGATTTTTTTTGAGACCCAACTTAAAAAGTGTTTGACTTGCGATGAAAAAAATACCTGGTTTCGGATGGGGATAATCTGTCATGGTACCGTGGCCGATTGTCAGCGCAAATTGAATTTGATTTTGTGTAAAATCGGTGGGTTTAAGATTAATTTTGATGTCATTGGCAAGTGTCAATTGGGTCATACCGAGATCCTCGATATTATTCCGTTGAACAATGGCACGGTGTGGTGTATCGAAGTGTTCATAGGCAAAATTTCCCAATGTTTCGTGTTCATTCGAAACCACCGATACTTGTTCCGATTGGTTAAATATTTCCTGGATGGTTTTTTCTTTGCCATCGATGGGCTGATCGGAACTAATGGCAATGTATAAATTTTTCCAAATTTTTTCCAATTCTTTTTCGCAGTCTTTTGCTGTGATTTCAGCATTCAATTGCTTGATCAATTCGCAGTAATTTTCTGGGGACAGGAAGTGTAATTTTTCCTGATAGCAGTGTATCAACTTGGAAACAAGTTCACTTGAGTGGCGTGTTTTAGCTGCTAGCACATTCCGTTCCGCATTATTGATGAAAAATTCTTTTTGCCGTTGAAGCTCTGCTTCTGAAATGCCGTATTGGTGCATTTTTCGCATTTCCTGTTCCAAAAGATTTAGGCATGCTATCCAGTTTTTATGTTCGCAAATTATCTCTGCACTGACCGTTGTGTACCTAGTTTTTAAGAGATTTTGAATAAAAGATGCCCGTGCCTCCATAAATAGTGAAGGATTTGTCGATCGTTTATCGACGAGGCGCTCTTTAAGAATATTGATAAGGATATCTAGAATTAACCAATGCCGATAGGCTTCATATTTATCTGTGACAAATTGATCAGGAAATAGGAGTGAAATTTCTATGCTAGTTTCCGAAAGGTCGGGATCCGAAAAGTAAAAAAACTTTCTTTGCTGGACGTTTAACGGACCCCATTCTGAATGGGGAGTTGCTTTGGGTTTTAAATCCTGAAAAGTATTTCGAATACGTTCTTCAAATTCCGCAATATCGATATCTCCTACGGCTACGAAAAACATTCTTTCCGGAGAATACCATTTTTCGTAGAAATGGCGAATACTTTCGGATGAGGCACATTCAATGACTTCAGTTTTTCCAATGGGAAAACGGTAGGGAAGAATTGTACCATCCAGAAGAAACTTAAAACTTTTTTTTAAAAGCTTCATCGAAACATTATCATAATCTCGGTTTTCAGCAAGGATAACACCCCGTTCCTGATTGACATCGCTTTCCAAAATATTGAGCCTATCAACGAGATCCCTGAACGCTAAAAATGCCGTATCGACGGTTTTTGGTTTACTATTAGGGAGATTAAATTTGTAAACTGTGCTGAAAAAAGAAGTAAAGGCATTCAAATCATGCCCAAAGCGAGCACCTAACTCTTGCGCGCTTTTAACAATTTTGCCCTGAGGAAAATGTTCGGATCCGCGAAAAGCCATATGTTCCAGAAAGTGCGCTAAACCCCGCTCATTTTCTTCTTCACAGGCTGAGCCAACATCGAAAATAAGGGATGTAAAAATGTGCCCTTCCGGACGATTGTTTTTCATCAATGCATATCGAATACCGTTTTTTAATTGCCCAAATTTAACATTGGGGTCATCTTGAATCTTAACCTTTATCGGAGCCGAAGCTTCCTGATCTTTTTTCGATAAAGTACTGCAACCAGAAAAATGTAACATCCCTAAAATGAGTGGTATAAATTGAGCTGAAATTTTCACTATACTATTAAAGTTGGGTCAAATTCTTTTGATGAGAAGATTTTTATTGAAAAAAACAATCTAATTTTTTTCACTATTAAAAGATGATTTCGGCATATTTTTTCAAATGGCAAAGGAACAGTCTTACAGAATTTTACTTTTTATGGCAAGTTTCGTATTTTTAGCGGTATCGGTAACAAGTGGTGTTGTCGTTTACCAATCCTATCGCCAGTGTGAAGCCATGAAAAACCAGGAATTACGCCAATGGAAGCGCTATCTGCAGATAAAAGATCAATTTGAAAGCAAGCAAGAATATCTTAGAGAGCTTATTGAAAATCCTGATTTTTTAGAACATATTGCCCGCGAGCATCTACAAATGGCGGGCAAAAATGAAATATTATTCCGTTTTGAGTAAAGTCTATGAATAAATTACAGCGAGAAGTTTTTGAAGAATTTGAACAATATGGCCAGGAACAAGTGTTCCGTTTTTGGAGTGAATTAAATGACGATGAGCGATTGAGTTTATGCCGCCAGGCAAGACGAATAGATATCGGTCGATTGACGGAGATAGTTCATACATTATTGAAAAAGGAAAAAAATCAGGAAGAAATTTTTTATCAGGGAGCGCCGTTTGCGCCGGCGGACTATATTAGTTTGCCGCTGGATGAAACGAGTCGCTGCCGTTGGGAAGATGCCTATAATTTGGGCGAACAAATTTTAAGTGAAGGTCGTGTTGCCGTATTTACCGCAGCTGGAGGGCAGGGTACCCGTCTCGGTTTCGAAGGTCCAAAGGGAACATTTGCCGTAACGCCGGTAAAAGGAAAGTCTCTCTTCCAGTTATTTGCTGAAAAAATTCGCTTTGCAGAAAAACGTTATGGGAATTCTATCCATTGGTTTATTATGACCAGCGATCGCAATCATAACGAAATCATTGAATTTTTTGGCAAAAATGGTTCCTTCGGTTTATCCAATGTACATTTTATTAAGCAGGGATCGCTAGCGGCAGTAACAGTGGATGGCAAAATAATGCTAGAGGACAAATGGCACATTGCGATGCATCCCGATGGCCATGGCGGAGCATTTCGGGCATTTGTAGCGAGTGGAGCCAATACAATGCTTGAAGTACAGGGGGTTGATGTGGTGAGTTATTTCCAAGTTGATAACCCATTGGTGCCGGCAATTGATCCCTATTTTATCGGTTTTCATAGAAAAAATCGATCCCAGATGTCATCCCGTATGATTTTAAAAAACTATCCCGAAGAGAAAGTCGGGGTATTTTGTTCGGCCTACGGACATTCTACGGTAGTGGAATACAGTGATTTACCGATCGAACGTGCAATTAAACGCAATTGCGGCGGAACACTGTGTTTCAAAACGGGTAATGCGGGCATTCATCTATTTGAGCGAGATTTTTTTAGTTTAATGGGAACAGAAAAGAATGAACACCAGCTGCCATTGCACGCAGCAAAAAAGAGAATTCCAACAATTGATGTGAATGGAAACCCGGTCGATCCGGAACTGCCAAATGGTATAAAATTTGAAACATTTATTTTCGATGCATTGGAATTTGCAGAATACTCAATCATCGTGGAAGGTAATCGTAAAGAAATTTTCAGTCCCGTAAAAAATTCCGTAGGTTTAGATTCTCCAGAAACTTGTCGCCAAGATCAAGTGCGCTTGTTTTCAAAATGGCTAGTTGCTGCGGGTTCGGATATGCCGATCGATGCGAAGGGTCTCCCTCCTTTTAATATCGAAATTAGTCCTTTGTTCGCAGATAATGAACGGGATTTTCTAATAAAATGGAATCGTTTGGAAAAACATCCAGCTATTTCTTCAGGAAGCTACATCGAATAAGCCATAGAAATCCGTAGAGCTTTGCCCCATATCCCGCAAGATGAAATGCCGAAAATATTTTATTCTTTGCAACTTTCGATAAGTTTTAGTAATTCTTCGACGGCATTTTGTTCGGGGATATTGACCTTAACACATTGGCCACGGCGATATAGATTAATTTTTCCCAAACCGGTGCCTACGTAACCGAAATCGGCATCTCCCATTTCGCCAATACCATTTACAATGCAGCCCATAACCGCAATTTTTATGTCATTTAAATGGGATGTTTTCTCTTTAATTTCATTGAAAACCCGTTGAATATCAAATTGGGTTCGGCCACAGGATGGGCAAGCAATGTATTCGGCATGGGTAGATCGCCGATCACAGGCTTGTAAAATGTCATAGGCTATGGCGATTTCATTAATGGGGTCTTCCGTTAGGGATACGCGAATTGTGTCGCCAATACCATCGAGCAATAGACTACCAATGCCGATTGCACCTTTTATGCGGCCGTAGTTTTCATTTCCCGCTTCCGTTATACCAAGATGAACCGGGAAGTTAAAACTCAATAGATCAAATTTCGGTAAAATGATGCGATGATCTTCGACCATTTTACTTACATTGCTTGATTTAAACGAAAGGACAATGTTTTTGAAATTTTCTTCGGCTGCGATTTGAAGAAATGGAAGGGCACTGTGATACATACCTTCGGCGGTATTGCCATAATGTGCCAAAATATTTTTATTCAAAGAACCGCGATTGACGCCGATTCGGATTGTTTTACCTTCTTTTTTTATGGCTTTGACTAATGGGCGAAAGGTATCAAATTTTTCGTCAAAATTTCCCGGATTGATGCGAATTTTGTCGACATAGGGTACGCATGCCATTGCGATTGATGGAGAAAAATGAATATCGGCGACGAGGGGAACATGAATTTTATCTTTTTGAAGCTGCGTTCTAATTTTAAGTAGGGCATTAGCAGAGGACGAATTAGGCACTGCGATGCGGATAATTTCGCACCGTGCTTCATAGAGTTTACGAATTTGTTGTAGGGTTGAAGTAATATTTTGGGTAGGTACATTGATCATGGATTGCACCCGGATGGGGTAATCTCCGCCAACAAATAAATTACCAATGGGCACAACATGGGTTAAACGTCGAAACATGACATTTATTTAGTCTATAATGATGCGAGTAACAATAGCAAAATGAAACCCATGGAGTGGTTGGGGACGCATAATTTCTAAAAATGTTTTTTACTTGTGGCTTATTGCAGAAATTTATACATTTTAGGAAAAAAATTTTAAAAAAAATATCGACAAATAAAAAATTTTGTGCGATTCGTTTTATATGGAAGGCGAAGAAATCATTCTATGGATCATATTAAATGCGCTGCCAGAGGTCGGCCCCGTAACGTTTCGCCGACTAAAAGAACGCTTTAATGGAAAAATTCGCTGCATTTTTTCCGCCTCCTATGAGGAACTTGTTTCCATAGGTGGGGTTTCATGTGTGGCTGCGGAGCATATCGTTCATTGGGAGAAATATTTTGATTGGAAGCGAGAACAACAACAACTTACTACGATGGGGGCAAAATTTATTACCCAAAAAGATAAAAATTATCCCCCTCTACTCCGAGAAATCTATGATGCTCCCATGGGGCTCTACGTCAAAGGGAATCTGGATTTAAGTCGGAATAATTGTATTGCCATGGTCGGCACACGCAAGGCTACGGCCTATGGTTTGCGAATTGCCCATGATTTTGCCCGAGAACTAGCATCCTTGGGCTTTATTATCGTAAGTGGCATGGCATTGGGTATCGATAAAGCGACCCATGAGGGTGCGCTATCGGTGGAAGGAAAAACGGCAGCGGTTCTCGGTTCCGGTCTCGATATTATCTATCCCCATGAAAATAGAGCCCTCTATGGAAGAATCGCAGAAAATGGCAGTATTCTCTCCGAATTTCCATTGAGAAAAGAAGCGGATAGGGTCACCTTTCCCATTCGTAATCGCATCATCGCTGGCATGTGTTCCCATCTGATTGTCATCGAAAGCGACTGTAGCGGCGGTAGCATGATTACAGCCCATATCGCAAATGAATACGGGAGACATGTTATGGCTGTTCCCGGGCGTACCGATCAGCGAACGAGTCAAGGATGCCATAATCTCATTCGCGATGGAGCAACATTGGTGAGTTGTATGGACCATATTTTGCAGGAATTGGCCTATTCACGCCAGCAACTTTTAGACTTTAATGAACAAAACATAACGGATCCTTTCGTATCTTTGCAGGATCCTGTGGAACGAAAAATCGCTAGTTTCCTATGGGAAAAAGGTGCCGTTGACTTGGATGGACTTTCGGCGGCATTGGAAATTCCAATTCAACATCTCATTTCCCGTTTACAGTTGCTGGAATTGCGAAATATTGTTCAGGAAAATAGGGAAGGACGCTACGAGTGTTGCCGCGGTTGAAGCTTGCCAATGGAGACGATTAATCCTATAAAAAAACGTATGGCAAAGGATTTCCCCGAAGCGTTAGCAAGTTGCTACCAAATTATTGTCGATAAAAAATGTGCCAATTCTAAGGTTTTTGACATTCGTGGCGTGTCGAATATTGCGGACTATGTCATATTGACAACGTGCACTTCCGAAGCCCATCTCAGGGCAATTGGTAACGAACTTTACCAAACATTTAAACATAGCCACGGGCAATTGTGTCGTGTGGATTATTTACCACTGAGTGGATGGCTGGTTTTCGATGCCTTTGATGTCATCTTGCACGCATTTACGGAATCAATGCGTCAAAAATATAATCTCGATTTACTGTTTGGAAAATTCAATGCCTTAAATTTGAATTCCATTTTAATGCTTGACGTGCATGAAAAAAATGCATCCTTGCAATCTAATCATCATGGCTAGGGAACATATTATTTTAGAATGTACGGAAGCGAAGGCGGAGGGAAAGCCGGTGTCGCGTTATATGTCAACTCGTAACAAAAAATTGCAGACCGAGCGCGTCGAAAAAATGAAATATAATAAGTTTTTGCGTCGCCATACGTTACATCGCGAAATTAAAAAATAATTGTTTCCATTGTGGAAGAATTAAGGGTGGTAGAAGTTTGTAATGCCTGTCGCCATGTGATTATTTCCAAGGATGGTATTCGCAGTTTATTTTGGATTTTAGATCGTAACGGACGGTTTTTCCTTAAAAAAGGAGATCTGTCAATTGCTTTCGTCTCAAAAAAAAAGATAAAGACTATTCATGATCAATTTCTCGGTGATGATTCACCAACGGATGTCATTACTTTCCAGGGGGATCCGGCTTTAAACTTTGTAGGAGAAATTGTTGTCTGTCCGTTATACGCTTTGGAACAGAGTAAGTTTTATGGCACAACTTTCGAAGAAGAAATAAAATTATATTTGGTCCACGGTTATTTACATCTTTGCGGTCTCAGAGATAAAAATAAAAAAGAAATAGAAGAAATGCGCGAAGGAGAGCGATATTGCATGCATTTCCTAGGCAGTCTTTCTTTACAAGCCTCACTCAAGGGGCAGTAAAAAATTCCCATTATAAAAGACGTAAGTGTAACTTACGTCCTATATTTTGTAATACGCTTCCGAAGGAAATTAAAATTTACATATTTTCATATTTTCTACGCAACATATTATTAAAAATGGCAATTTTTTTAAGTCGACGGCGTTTCGCACATGGCTTCTCGAAATAACGTTTCTCGCGGACATCGCGTAAAACCGATTCACGTTCGAGTTTTTTCTTCAAACGACGCAAAGCTTTGTCAACTGTTTCACCTTTTCTTAAATTTACATCAACGGGCATAAATTTTCACCTCCAAACGGAGGTAATACTAAATAAAAATAGAAAATGTCAATTAGAAAATTGATACACGTTTTGGAAAAAGTGAGTACCTTTTAAACATTGAACGCGGCAGTTACTAGCGAGGTGTTCCAAAAGTTTGAAAATGGTTTCCATATCATCGCTTTTAAGTGATTGGGCAATATTTTCTACAGAAAAAAATTGTTTGGGATTATTGCGAAGGTATTGCAGGATTGATTTTTGTAATTGCAATATGGCATTGGCTGCTTTTTTCCCCGCTTCGACACCCGGTTGATGATAGGCGTTGATGTTAATTATGGAAGCGTAAAAACTGACAGTACGCTCATAGAGCGCGATGAGAACACCAAGATGGTATGCGTCGATTTTATCAATGGTAATCGTAATGGATCCACGTCCGTTTTCATACAATGCTCGGCGCGTCCCAAGGAAGAATCCTTCCAAATAATCACCCGTCGTGATATCTTCTTCGATAAACGACGATACTCCCGAACAATCCGATAAAACTTCGATAAAAGTGGCGAAAAAATTATTAATACCGTCACGCAATTGCTGCACGTAGGCATGCTGGTCCGTAGAACCTTTGTTGCCATAAACCGTTAGACCTTGCTCCACTTCATTGCCGTTGCGATCTAATTTTTTTCCGAGGGATTCCATAATAAGTTGTTGTAGAAATTTTGAAAATAAATCTAATCGATCCTTATAGGGGAGAATAACCATTGCCTTTTCTCCCTTGCCATTTGTTGTGGCATACCATGCTACGGCGAGAAGTAGGGCCGGGTTTGTTTTTTCGTGGACACGCGTCAGAGAATCTATGTCGCGCATACCATCAAGAAATTTTTTGTAATCAATACCCTGCAGCGCCATCGGTAGAAGGCCAACAATGGAAGCAATACTTGTCCGTCCACCAACCCAGTCCCACATCGGGAAACGCTTGAGCCAACCTTCTCTTTTTGCTTGCCAATCCAATTTGCTGTCTTCGCAAGTAATCGCTACCGCATGGCGGGAAAAAGTCAATCCCGATCGCTTATAGGCATACTCCACTTCCAATGTTCCATTGCGCGTCTCAGGTGTTGTACCCGACTTTGATGTTACAATTACCAGTGTTTCGCCAAGTTTTTCATTGAGTTGCGCTAGCGTGGAATCGATGCCATCGGGGTCCGTATTGTCGATGAAAGACAAGGTCATTTTGTTGAGAGGACCGCGACATAGGGCTTTACAAGCAAGCTGGGGACCAAGCGCGGAACCTCCTATGCCGATACATAAAACATTTTTGAAATTTCCACTTTGACCGCGAATATCTCCAGAATGTACCGCATATACGAAACGGTCTAAAGTGTTCCATATCCCACTAATCGCCGTTTTTAAATCGCTAGAAGGTGCGATGGCGGGATTACGTAACCAATAGTGCCCCACCATACGATGTTCATCGAAATTGGCAATGGCACCACTTTCCAACGCCGCCATTTCCTTAAAAATTTTTTCTTGATCGATCTTTGCCAAAGTATTGTCGAATGTATCAATTTTACTCACATCAATTCCCATTCCAATTGTGTTAAAATGAAAATAATGATCACAAAAATGCTTCCATATATCCATGGTCTAGATCTAAACCTTTTTCGTCAATCGTCAACGAAAACTTAGGGGGTTGACCAGAGGGCTCCGCCCTCTGGACTCCCGCAAGGAGTCCGGACTCCTTGACCTCGGTACGCGGCCAAACCATGCGAAGTTT
>JAIRRZ010000013.1 GCA_031255715.1 Puniceicoccales bacterium | reverse complement strand
AATTTTTGCGCCTCCTCAGACTTTGGATCCAGCCCAGCCTCCTCGAATAATAACTTTAGCGCTGGCGCAATGCTGTCTCCTGTTATACAGTTACGAGTTAACTTACTTGCAATCTCATTCGTTATTTTCTTACGTTCATCATCATCAACATTATTGAGAGCAATATGCTTAATCTTTTCGATGAGTGCTTTGTCCTTTTTCAGAAAAAAATACGGAGGAGGCGGAGGATCCAGCGGCGGCGGTGGTATCAGTGGATTCTCGCCTCTATTGTCCAAATTGCTCGATTCCTCGGGACTATTTGTATTTCCTGCAGTGCCAAATTTATCCAATCCAAAAGCTTTCTGAATCTGTTCCATCATCCGTTTACGGTCATTCTCTTCCAAGTTTTGTATTTGAGATAATAATTCTTCAGGAATTATCTGAGATAACAATGTTTCAGAAGTTATCAGAGATAACAATTCTTCATGGGATAACGGTTTTTTAGTTCCATTTACCTTTCCTTTTTTCTCATTGCTTGACAACGCTACCGCAGGTTGATGTTTAACAACGCTTTGTTCCTGCAGCTGCGGTTGGCGCGACGGTGTCGCAGGTCGAGCATGTTTCTGCAGCTGCGGTTGGCGCGACGGTGTATCGGATCGAGCATGTTTCTGCAGCTGCGGTTGGCGCGACGGTGTATCGGATCGAGCACTTGGTTTGTTGCGTGCTTGTTTAGCAACGCTTTGTTCCTGCAGCTGCAGTAGGTACAACGGTGTATCAGGTTGAGCACTTGGTTTGTTAGAGCGTTCTTTGCTAATGCTTCTTGGTCTCACAGGTACAGCAGCTATTTCGCGCGAAGATCTCTCAGCGGGTATATATTTTGGTAAATTCATGGACGCGTTTTGTCGTCGTAAATTGTATCCCGGGCGTGGCGTGTAGTGATTCTTTTCTTCTTCAGGCAAAAAATAAGGCCGCGGCAGTATCATATTCGCTTGGCGAGAGTTTCGGGCAGCGCTACCCTTTGATGGTACTGATGATCTACGATCAGTCGGACTCTTTTTAATCTCTGCAAATCCACGACTGGCGGATATGTTCTGTGTAGATCTACGACTGGCGGCTGGGTCCTGGCTCTTACTACGTCTGGACATAGATATCTCGGTGGCTTTACTAAATGGCATCGACTTTCTTTGTTTGTTAAGACTGGACTCGTACAGCCAATTATCGTACGGCCTATTTCTAGACACAGAGCTTGCTTGTGTATTAACGGCAAACAGCATCGACAGTGATATTATTTTATATATCTTTCTCACTTCCATATACATATCCTTAATGAAATTATTAAACACTTTCTTACATTCCGTATTTCATTTTATACTGAACCTGGAACACAAAAATTTTAAATCATAGCCCCCTTTAAATATACCGAACAATCAGTTTTCAAATCATTCGATACATTTAATCTTATGACAAATTGAAGGGTATAAAATAAATAGTCGATGTAAAGAGCTGTTTTGTTTTTTTTAATTTATTTTGTTTTTTTATTAAAAATGAAGCAAAAAATAAAAAAAACTTTTCAATTGCTGCGTAAAAGTTTGTCGTAACCTAATGGCCAGTAACAAACCCATACTTGTAAGATCTCAGTATCTTGGTTACCGCAAGTGGTGTGCAATGTGCACACTTCTTGAAAACTATTTAAAGATTAGTCTTTTTTTAGTTCAATTTGTTGAATGTTCGAATCAACCCTTCTCCTCGATTACGGCGGTAATCCCCATAAAAACCATATTATTCGAGCCATTCAGATGAAAAATCAAAGTTTTCGAATAAATTATCGATTAACTCGGGTGGAAAATCGAGGTATGCGGTGTCAATTGGATTGGTCGAAAATGGATCGGGATTTGTTTCCGTCGGCTGAGCTCTTTCTTCCTGAAAATATGCCGGAGGTAACCCTTGATCGGTTTGTCCAATTTGTTGCGATTTTTCCCACAGTTCTTCAATATGCATATCCTTTTCAAATTTTTCCATGGTTTCAAGGTTCGGTTGGATATGGTCTATCCCGGAAAAACTTTGGGTATCATCTGGCATTCCGTTGCCATTTCTTGTAATAATCGCATTTCCTGAGAAATGTTCGCTTGGCCAAATATTGCCATTCTTGATTAAACTTTGGGGATCGCTTGGCATTCCGTTGCCATTTCTTGTAATAATCGCATTTCCTGAGAAATGTTCGCTTGGCCAAATATTGCCATTCCTGATTAAACTTTGGGGATTGCTTGGCGTTCCGTTGCCATTTCTTATTCCTTTATTTTTATTTATTTTTCGACTCCTGCTCGAGGAACGTTTATGGCTCAGTCGGGGACGGTCCGTTCCGTAGAAACTTTGAGTATTGCCTAGCGTTCTGCTGCCATTTCTTATTCTTCTGTTTTTATTTTTTTTGCGACTCTTGCTCGGGGGACGTTTATGGATCAGTTGGGGACGGTCCATTCCGGAAAAACTTTGAGTATTGCCTAGCGTTCTGTTACCATTTTTATTTATTTTGCGTTTCTTTTTTGAATTTTGATCTTTGCTGGAACTTTTTACAACATTATTTTGAGATATATTTATTGGTTGAGTGTGCCACACAGGATTACTATATGATACCGTACCGTCACATGTCCATCCAGCGTATAACAATGATAATAATATTATTCTAGGCACATTTTTCATATTTTTATTCCCTATGAAGCGGATTCTATACTATATATATTTTGCTTTTTGTAAAGTTTTTCATTTTCTCTAAAAAAATAAAATGGGAGTCTGAAAAGCTCCCATTGGACCGATAATCCACTTTTATTCTTGTTTCTACCGTGCTTGCACTTCTTGTGGTATTGGTATTCCTGTAAGTCTTTTTCCCATATCATCTAACTTCTTGTTTATTTCTTTGATATATTTTGCCAGTTTTTTTATTTCTTTGGACGTATTATTCTG
This sequence comes from Puniceicoccales bacterium, assembly GCA_031255715.1. Lineage (GTDB taxonomy): Bacteria > Verrucomicrobiota > Verrucomicrobiia > Opitutales > LL51 > LL51. The sequence continues at coordinate 34,029 of JAIRRZ010000013.1, read as the reverse complement.
ATGTCTGTTGGGTGGTTTTTTTGTTCGCTTTTTGGACGAATTGGTTTTCGTTACCTTGCCTTTTTTTGCCTTATCTGTGGTTTGCTTTTTGGACGAATTGGTTTTCGTTACCTTGCCTTTTTTTGCCTTATTTGTGGTTTGCTTTGCGGATGAATTGGGTTCCGTCGTCTTGCTTTTTGGGGACTCGTCTGTGGTTTGCTTTGCGGATGAATTGGGTTCCGTCGCCTTGCTTTTTTGGGGCTCGTCTGCGGCTGGACTTTTAGTGCTACTTTGGGACGTTTTTTCAGTTTCAGAACTGGCTGCATTTCCTTCGGCAGGGGCAGCGTTTTCATGCGATGGTGCATCTTTCCCATGCAATATCACACCATTATATGCCCATCCAACACATAATAGCGATAACAATATCATTTTGTGTACATTTTCCATACTTTTATCCTTTATAAATTAATTGGTATTTTTAGGAATTACCAAACTTACTTTATGCTATTCATATTTTATTTTTTGTAAAGTTTTTTTTTTTTTTTGAAAAACAATAAAACAAAATCTTAAGAAATTATTACTTACCGGAGACCTATATGACTATTTCTGTGGCTCATACACCGACCATTTTTATTTCAACAAAATTTCGTCATGCAATTATTTATCTGGTTCCCATTGCAGATTTCAATCATTTTCCGTCAATACATCAGTGCGCTCATCTTTCGTTGAGCGCCTGAGTTTTTGAAGATTAATATTTTACGTTTTTTAGATTCATGCGTGAAAGGTCACCAACGAGACTTGCTTTCGGTCTTCTTTGATTCGCCATCATCCATCTCGGTCTCCTCTGATTCGTCATCATCGCTGTTTGGTTCTGGTGCGACTTGTGGGCGTCTCTTTTCCATTACCGACTTTATTGCAGGCAAAGAGACTTTTTGAGAAGAGTGCTTAACTGGTTTACCTTGCTTAGCTGATTCACCTTGCTCAGCTGGAGGAACCTCAGCTGGATTTTTTACATTATTTATATTATTACGTATTATTTCTAGAGGAGAAGAGCCCTTTTGAAGATTAGGGTTAGGTGGAACCTTAGCTGGAGGACGGTTATCAGGTGTTATTTTTCTTAACTTACCAACAAGAGCCATCGGATCGATGATGCCTTCGCGAAGTGGAGGAGGTGGAGGCGCAGGCGGCGGCGGAGGCGGAGGCGGAGGCGGCGGCGGAGGCGGTATTAATGCGTTTTCCGATTCCGCCTGTTCCACTTGTTCCGACTGTTGTGGTTGTGTGCTAGGCGTCCCAGGGCTAGATTCATCGCTCTTTTCGCTCCATTCCGACGGTTTCGGCTGTTCCGACTGTTCCGACGATTCCGACTGTTGTGATTGTGTGCTAGGTACTTCAGGGTCAGTTGGACTACTCTCAGCTGCCGGAGACGTCGGCAGAAGCGGTGTTGATGTATTGTTTTCCGATTCCGCCTGTTTCGTCCGCTGTGATTGTGTGCTAGGTACTTCAGAGCCAGTTGGACTCCTCTTAGATGCCAGAGACGTCGACAGAGGCAGTTTTGATGCGTGTTTCGATTCCGCCTGTTTCACTTGTTCCACCTGTTGTGATTGTGTGCTATGCGTCCCAGGGCTAGATTTATTGCTGACTATATGAGACTTCGACAGAGGCAGTTTTGATGCGTGTTTCGATTCCGCCTGTTTCGCCAGCTGTGATTGTGCGTGACGCGTCACAGGTCTAGAATTATTGCTCTTGAGTGTATTGTCAGTATATGTTGGCGGTTTTGTCATTTTTCTTTCAGAGCCAGTTGGACTCCTCTCAGATGCCGGAGACTTCGACGGAGGCGGTGTTGATGTATCGTGTTTCGATTTCGCCTGTTCCTCTTGTTTCGTCCGCTGTGGTTGTGTGCTAGGTACTTCAGAGCCAGTTGGACTACTCCCAGATGCCGGAGACTTCTTCGGTACTGGTCTGAGTTGGAACCCCAATCGTTCCCAAGGACGGGAAGAAACCCCAGAAAGTGGAGAAACCCCAGAAAGTGGAGAAAACGGAGGCATTACTTGCTGTGGTGATTCAGAAGAAGGAGGAGGCTCTGTTTTTTTCGCCGGTGGTTTAGGAGAAGGCAAAATTGGTTTCCTTAATGGATCTACGTCGAGTTTTTCTATCTTAGTTTCTCGCTTCTTAGGAGACGCCGCCGCCGCCGCCTTCGGCGCAGCCGCCGCCTGCGTCGGCGACGCAGCCGCCGCCGTCGCCGACGGCTGCGCCGGAGGAGGAGGCGGCGGCGGAGGAGGCGGCGGAGGCGGAGGAGGCGGAGGCGGCGGAGGCGGCGGTTCAACATTCTCCGATTTCCACTGCTGGGATTGCGAATAATCAATTGAATTATTTTCAAATGCCACAGGAGTAGGCAGCGGCAACGGCGGCGGCGGCGGCGGCGGCGGCGGCGGTGGCGGCGTTACTCCATTACTTTCTAATCTCTGCTGTTGCTGTGGTTTCTCCGAATCTGTTTTTAATTTTTTTGTCAGATAAACTGAATTTAAAACCTTTAAAAGATTCGCATGTATCGTCCGTGCTTCCCGAGCATGTGGTCCTTTTTCCCATTTAGGACCGTACAAATTTTGTATAAGAATATTGAGAGCTCTCACTATTTTTCGCCTGCGTAGGTTTTCTGGAGACAAATTGGACTTGGGTTTGTTGGGCAATCCTGGAGACAAATTGGACTTGAGTTTGTTGGGCAATCCCTTTCGTTTACCTGCAGGTTGGCCGGAGGCTTTTTTTCTATTAGCTTGGGATGTTCCCTTGATCCTTTGCGTAGATGGCCTGCCATCGCGAGTAGAATTTTTAAAATTTCCACTAACCATCATTCCTTCATGTGTCCATCCGAAACACAACAGCGATAATGATATCATCCTATATACATTTTTCATATCCATATCTTTCTTTAATTTAGCGAATGATTTCCCAATCATCCAAAACTTTCTATATATTATGTATATTTTACTTTATGTAAATGATTTTTTGGTAAAATTAAGCAAAATAGTGGAAAACTATCTAAAATAATATAAAAAAATTGATTCACATTGCCATGAACCAATTTTTCCATACGGTGCTTTAACTTTTCTTACAGGGAGCTTCGTGTCGGACTTATAGTGCTATAGACTGCTTTTCTTGCTCGTTTTTTCACCTGTCCTTTTATTTTTTTCTTGTCTGTTTTTTGAGTTGGCTTTGATATTGGCCTTGGTACAATCATATTCTGTCCCGTTATCGCGTAATACATTTCTCTAGTCATTTGTTCCATGTCAGTTTTTTGGGCTATAGCATTTCTATTCGGGTAATCCATCTAATCCTATGAGCTGCTTTGCTATAACATTGGCATCGACTGTTAATGCCTCTGATTGATTATTTATATTACCAAGAGTTTGGTTTTCCTCCATGCTTTTTTCAATCGGACGTTTTCGTAATTCTCGAACTATCGGAGGAGTTCCTATATCCAGAGTTTCCTGTGCCTTAACGTCTACCACAGAGTTACCTTTAATGTCAGCTATATTGCTGGCAGTAATGATTGCATTACTCGTTGCCGTTTCCATACATAAAAATATATTCAAATTTATCTTGATGTAAATATTTTTTTCTATAATATTTTTAAATACAATGAAATATTTTTACTTTTTATCAATATCGGCATTTTTCTGTCCTGCTCCGTTTGTTTTTTCCGAAGGCGTAGGCATCGTTTCTATTGAAGATACTAGTGGGCTTTCTCCAGAAGAATCACTAGCTGTGCAAAGTATGGTTTCAAATCTTAGCGAAATAAATCATTCCACAAATCATTCCACGGCAGAAAAAGTAATGAAGGAACTTAATGACACTAACACTAATGTGCGTGCCGATTCTAAAGAACCCAATCGATTTAAACAAACAACGAATGTAGAAATATGCCAATCAATAGTCGAAAAAAAACCAGAATCAGAATATAAAAAAATCTTGGTTACTATTCGACCAATTAACCTCAATGCGAGAGAAGAATGGATTAAAGAATGTCAAGTGAAAATTTATGTCGGATTTGAAAACTGCCCAGAAAAAAACTGCCCAGAAAAAAACTGCTCAGAAAAAAACTACCCAGAAAAAAACTACCCAGAAAAAAACTGCCCAGAAGAAAGGGAAATGGTCATGTTTAAATGCTCTGCCACTTGTTTGGCAATGGAAAATGAAAAAAAGTACTTCATACTCTTTTTCCTACACGTCGATATTTGCAGACAATACGGCATATTAAATCGTGATCCTGACTATCAGGCTATTCGTATTACAACCAACGGTGTTAGCCAACCGATGATTATTATCAATAAAGAAGGTAAGGATGCCCACCAACCCAACTCGGAGGAACATCACATAAAAATGAAACAATCTTCTGATATCCAACTTGGTGTTATGCGCAATGTTGACCAATTACCATCTTATGCTAACATAAAAATTAAAAATCATCCACCATTGCGTCTCGATACCTTTTACAATTAGCCGTTATGGTAAACAACGACTTTCATCGATCTTCTTATGGAGTTTGCCGATTCGAATTGGAAGTTTGGTCTCCATTTGAAAAGAAAGTGTATGTGGGTCCATTTCTAAGTTTTAACAAAGCTGTTATGTGGTCCTTACTAACGTGGTCCTTACTAACAACTAACGCACTTCCACCCTTAGGAGGCTGATAATTTTTACTAGCTGCCTTTGAACCCTTTAAAGGTTGGTTCTCTGCAGGAGGCTTGTTTTTACTAGCTGCCTTTGAACCCTTTAAAGGTTGGTTCCCTGCAGGAGGTTTGTTTTTACTAGCTGCCTTTGGACCCTTTAAAGGTTGGTTCTCTGCAGGAGGTTTGTTTTTACTAGCTGCCTTTGAACCCTTTAAAGGTTGGTTCCCTGCAGGAGGTTTGTTTTTACTAGCTGCCTTTGAACCCTTTAAAGGTTGGTTCTCTGCAGGAGGTTTGTTTTTACTAGCTGCCTTTGAACCCTTTACATTCGCATGTGAATCACTTTCGTAAGAAGGAGAGCTAGATTTTTTCATCTTTTCATGCAATAGATCATTTCCAAAAGACGTAACTATTCCTAGTGAACTAATCAGGAAACAATTTTCTAAATGATTTACAATTTTTTTTATTTTAAATGAAGTATTCATCATTTAGCAGCTGATTGATTTTTACCAAATATGTCAAGTATTTTTTAATTGTGATCGCTATTTATTTTGAAAATTTACATCGGTCGACATTCCGCGCTTGATTAAAAGCTCCCAAATGTCAAAGTTGTCCAAAGTTATCGTTCAAAATTCCTTTAGGTGTCCCATGGTAGTGTATTAATATCGAACCGTATCTTTTGTGCGCTTCTTGTAGGGGCATTTATCGGCAATGACCTCATATCTAGGTACGTTCCTACCCTATTGGGCGATAGATTCCTCCTATACTACTTTGATCTATTATTTTCCAATGCATAACACAATCATAGCAATCCCTAAAATAATCATAGCGATCATAAGTTTAGTTACTCTATGGGATTATTTCTGTTGATTATACGGTCTTTATACTGAGGAGGATTCCCTTTGTGGTGTATTATTATCGTACAACACTGCTGCCAAGGAAAATTCGGCAAGTTCGATTTCATCACTCTCCCAAATTTGATCGTTATAGTTTAAATAAACGGTTATGCTTTTTCCTAAAAAATTCACAGTTTGCGTTTTGTAGCTGTTGCGTTGGCTGCTATGTCCAACGCTGCGATAAAAGGAAACGAGAAAATTACTGCCAGAGATGGTCTCAACTCTGGCATAAATCGCAAAATCAAAATTCACCGCATACAGACCATCGCTTTGGTGGTAGATACTCGAAAAATCAACATTGCCATCCGCTTGAACGCCGCTCGACGAATGGAAAATCGTACCCTGAAAACTCGGAACATTAAGTAGCCGCATACGAGGTGCCGTAGCGTACATCCCTCCCAGCGAAAGATTACCCGTAATTTCCAGCGAACCACTAAAGATCAGTTTGTAATAAATCGTCAACGATTCCAATAACCAATAGTTGCGGCAAAGCTCTTCCGCCGACAAATTACTGATCATAAAAGTATCTGCTGAAGATTTCAGAGGTACGAAAAATGGCGTTCCATAGGGCGTCACATGACATAAAAACGGAGTATAGGTGGACATGGCTAAATGTGATTTGTTTGAAAGCAATGAATTAAAAAAAAGCGCATATTTCTAGTTTTGTACCGGGAGAACGAAAGGTTCGCTGGAGAGCGTATAGCGCTTTTTCAATGCACCCGAGTCTGAAACATCTTCCAAACGCAGGCAAACGGTGGTATCCACATCCAGTTCGCCGACATCGATAGAGATCTTTCGGTCGGTGTTAGCGGGATCGTAAAAGGATAACTTGCTCATTTTACCAGGGCCATAGGATGTACTTTCGACACGACCATATTTTCCTTGCTCGACATAGGAATTGCCGCCGGCTTCCGCCGTAGTTCTGGAATGAAAATTTCGCGAAGAAAAGCGATGGCGGTTAGACTTAGTCAATTCGGAAAGATCGTCCGGGCCGAGGTGTTTAGCGGGGCCGAGAAGAATCGTCGTTTCGCCCACATCCAGATGCTCTTCCACGGTTTGTACCACCGCATCCATCAATTTCCACTCTTGGCGTCCGCCGGTAACATTGATAATTTTCCCTAGAAAGGTATTCGAAATTTCCCGACGAACCTGCCGAATTTTGCCTTCGTACTGCAGTACGGAAACGCTTTGGTAAATGTTTTCTGCCAAATCTTCCGGAACAGTTTCTTCACTGACATAGGATATAAGACTTCGATAGGTTTTGGATTGGGCATTGGTGGTATTAATTTTTACGGCAACCTCACGATCATGGACGATTTCATCCTCCGTTTCATAGGAAATTTTTGCCGTTACGATATCTTCTTCCACATCGCGATCCATCCAATTGGCGACCGATCCTGAAAGAAGCTCATTGGGTAAATTACCCTCGCGGGTTGGATCTTGTACGGCAAAATTGGAAACATTATTCAGCCCTGGAAGGTGCTTTTGCCACCACGTTTCGCTATTAATTTGAATTAATTCCGTGCCAATATCCTGTTTGATATGGGTTGATTGGGTACCTTCCAGTTCAATGGTCATGACGAGCGACCGTAGTTCCATACCCGTGGCGTTGGTTGGATGGCGTTGGATTTCAATAGTTTTCCAGGATTTTCCGCTATTTTTATGAGTTTTTTCAAATTTTAAAACGACTGCCTGAATTTGTAAATCATAGCGCGGCACGAAATGAAATTCGCTCAAGTCATTGATATCAAGGAGCAATTTAGCCAATTGGCTGCGGCGCGTAATATGTAGAATCGGAATCGATTGTGTGTAGTCGAAGAACGTAACCGTATCCGGAACCCAGCGCAGTAAGCGTCGAATTACCTCTGCGCAGGACAAATCCTTACATTCATCGAAGGGAATGTAAATTGGCAAGTCGATGTCCTCCGACAATGCGATTACATTTTGTCCAACCGCAGCATTGATGTAGTCGATCACATCGCACAGTTGCTTACCGATTGTAATTGCATTGCCATCGATATCCTGGCCAAGAATGAGATGACTTTTTTTAATATCGCCCAGTGTGCTACTGTCATCATTAGGATTGGTTGGCTCTTTCCAGATCTGTTGGTAAATCAAATTGTCCAAATACCACCAGGGTCCCGATAGGGTATATTGATGAAATTCCTCCATCGCGCTGCCATAGATCGGTGTTTTCGTTACAATTCCCGTAAACCATAGTTGTTCATCTCGAAAAATTTGAATTACTTTCTGCGGCGCAAATTGTAACGGTGCGTCGATCATATTTCCCGGAACCTTGAAAATTACGGAATCCATTGCCTGATTTTTCAATTTCCGAACGACGTCACAAATTCCCCATTCGGCGAGCGTTTTTTCTTCGCCTTCATACTTTAATTTCCAAATCATTTTTTCTATTGCTTAAATTTTGATTTATTTATTGAATAAAGCTTCGATTCCGGAAAAATTCGATCTTTATCGTTGCTGATGGATTGATTATGCATTTTTTTCGAGTTTTTCCTCATTGCTTTTTTTAATTCCTCACTGTATTTTCAATTAGACTAATTTCGCAAATTATTGATCTGTGACTGTAAAGTTTCGATTTCGGTGTGCAGTGTTCTATCGAGGCTGTCGAGCTGGGAGCGAATTTCCTCGACCAAGCGTTCTAGCCGTACGAGTAGCTCTTCCATATTAGCGTATTCCATAAAGTGTAAGTCTCCCCGAGTTCAAGGTTCCATTGGCGACGTAAATTTTTAGCGAACGAATCACATTTTCACCGACATTTCTATAAATGAAATTGTAAATACCGCCATTACCGATGAAGGAATTGTTCAAAACTCGATAGGAGCTAGTATATGCGCGGGCCTGGACCTTATGGTTAATATTACCGTCGTTCCAAATATCCATTTCACCATTTATCCATCCTCCATCGTTGCGGTAGGTTGCATTATCGTTACCGAATCCAAAAAAACCGTCAACAAACTGGTAGGCTGCGTATTTAGCGACACTTCCAGAAAAGTCGCTTGTACTATAAGTGTATTCATTGATATCGGTTTCCCAGGTAGTTGTATCGCCATTGTCATAGCCGAAAATCATGCAGAGGCGCTCATCGGCAATGGATGTGGTAATAAAGTTGTAGGAAAGTTTATAGTGCCAGAAAAGGCTAGTATTGAAGATATTTTCGAATGTGACAGCTGAAACGGCATTATCGATTATGGTTTCTTGTAATAATTGCCAGGGATAGTTGTACCATTCGGCGCCCAAAGCAGCGTCGGGATTAGCGACGAGTAGCTGTTGATTTTGTCCAGCGGCTAGCAATGCGGCTCCACTACCGTTACCAAGGACAAGTTCTCCCTTATTTTCTGGAGTCAAACCACTATTTTCTCCTCCATTTCCGCTGCTGTCGATTGGAGCAAATTTATCATCGCATTCCGTTGCGGTGTAATAATTTTCAAGCTGCGCATCTAATTTGTCGTCGATTTTATCATCGCATTCCGTTGCGGTGTAATAGTTTTCAAACTGCGCATCTAATTTGTCGTCGATTTTATCGTCGCATTCCGTTGCGGTGTAATAGTTTTCTAAGGTGCTATTTACCTCGGATTTGGTATAGTAATCGGAAAGATCGGCCCCTGTATCGCTGTCGATTGGAGCAAATTTGTCATCGCATTCCGTTGCAGTGTAATAGTTTTCAAGCTGCGCATCTAATTTGTCGTCGATTTTATCGTCGCATTCCGTTGCGGTGTAATAATTTTCTTTAGGGTCAGGTGGTGTCAGTGAAATACCTCCGTTTTCTAAAACTTTACATATTCCCGATGAAAGCGTTATCGTATGGTCCGTGTTAGTCGTTGCCCAGAAACTAATCCAATACTCCCCCGCTTCCATGGCATTATCTATTGCGGAAAATTTAATTTCTGCGTGCTGTTTTACACCGGTGGTCCACGTTTCAGCCGTTACCGTTGTATCGAAGGTAGTTGCTGAACCTAACATCAAACTCGGTAAACCTCCCGATGGAGGATTCCCATCGTCCAATGCACGTACCGATAGATGTAAAGTTGTAAAATTAGTGACGTTAATGACCTCGTCGCCACAAAAAATTCCCAGCTGAAATCGTAGATCGTTGCATCGCCAAAATTGTATCGGTTGCCTACGTACGGCATCGAATGGAGCATCAAAAGATAGTACGTCCATGCGTATCCGAATTGTGTTGCTATCTAAAGTTGTCATGATTTTTTATTATTTTTATGTGTGTGGATTGCTTTGTTATTTTTTTCTTTGTTTTTGTGTATTTTGTTTCTTTTGTGCACCCGTAGGAGGTTTACCTCCTTGACCTTTTTTCAAAAGGTCCTGCGGCTATGCCGCAGACGGGTGCACAAACCAAATCTCCCTAATCCTCCGCCAAAGTTACCGCTCCTCCAATAATTTTGTAGAAATGTTCCGATACGTTGCCATTACCCGTCGATTCCACGCTAGAAACTACCGCATTTTTCAAATAATAGGTCGTATTACTAGGTTCGCCAACGATGGTCAAATCGGTTTGCAAATCACGCAATTCCGATGCATGGCGGATCGCATAATTTTGTGCAGCCTCGACCGTATCGTGTTTTTTCCGCACACGAAATTCGATGCGTGTCGTCAAATTACCGCGATCGACGGCCCTTGCTTCGTTGCTACGTACCGTCTCCATGATTTGAATCGCACGTTGTCCAAAAATTTTGAAATCGATCGGTGTCTCACCGTACTCGATACCATTCGCTAAATTAATATTTCCAAAAGAAATTTTCATTGTTATTTACAGTTATTTTGTTGGAGTTCCATTCGAGACACGTAAAGGGCTTCAGCCCATTGATCGGGTTCTTCGGCCATAGTTTTGTACGTTGTGTAAATTTTTGGCTACATGGAGAGTCCAGGGGATTTTATCCCCTGGATAAGGATACGGGACAACGTTCCGTATCAGCTTCCTAGACACTGCCCATTGTTACAAAATGTATCGTTATAATATTTTTATGGATATCACCTTCAAAGGACCAAGGATCCTTGCTTCTACAAGCAATTGTCCATAGTTTTTCATTGAAATTTATTTCATAAAGATGAAAAAGCACAGCAATTTTTTCTGCAATTGAAATGGAGCTACTTCCGCTTAAATTGGTGATTATGTTTTCAATAATTTGTATGGAAAAATCGATCTGTTCATAAATCGGTCCTGGGACATTTTCGATCAATTTTCGTGGAAGAGGTGGAGAGATGAACAAACCTTCACCGATACCTTCCAAAATCAATTGTTCACAAAATGTCTCAAAATTACTTCGTTTGCGACTGGCGATACGGAGAGTTTGAAAATCACTTTTGGAACGTAAAATTGTGTAAATATGATCTTGAAACTGTTCCAAAATTCCTTCTCTTGGCTGTTTCATTAAAATCCTTTCAAATGTTGATTTGTTGCAATTTTCGGCCGATGGCACACCACTTCTATTGATTTTTCAATTGATTTTTGTACTTCCACCACATGGCCTTCGGGCATAGAAACTACGATTTCACCGCTGACTACTTTTTGTAGCTGTAACCGTGCCTGGTCGGCCAAACGAATTTGATCTGTCGTTAGTTTTAATCCTGGAATGCGCGTTTGTGCCACCTCTAGAATGAGTATGCATGCTTCACTTTTCAGTTCCGGAGGAATGGTGTAGGGCTGTTGGCTCAGAGCATTTTTTCTGTTATTCGCAATTTGTGCGCGAATTTTCAACGAAATATCTCGAATGACTTCCACAACGGGATCGCCCTGATTCTTCGCCAACGCACACTTCCTCAAAATATCGACCTGTGTTGCTACCAAATAGGTATACAAATCATCCACTTTTATCGTTATCCAAGTTGTCATAAATTTGTTTTTTATCCTTTATCAAAGGATAGAACCCTTTGATTCCCATCCATTAAAGAACGTATGGAACGCTACGCTGTGATCCTGCCAGAGGGTAAATCCCTTTGGGCCTCCAAGTGCGGCCAGAGATTTTGTACAGCGCGCAAAACTCTGGCCGGAAAACCCGGTCAATGGGCTAGAAGTCTCTTACGAAGCCTGTGGTGGATCTTTCCTTCACTGTGCGGCTGAGACGACCAATTTACGAATGCCGTTTGGTGAAGTGATTACAATATTGCTATAATGTTCGACGGTAATATCGCTAAATTTACTATGCTCTTCGACATAAACGCGGAAAGGAGAATTGCCGTCGATGGGTGTTACAAAACGTTTAATATTAGCGGGTTCATCTTTCATGATTTCGTCATTAGTATAAAATGCGTAGATCGAGTTGCCGAGGAAGGATGATTTTTCCGTTGCCAAAGTTTGGTAACGGGCACTGATGATGCGTGCTTCATCGACAAACAATTTGCGTGCAAATTCTTCCAAATTGAGCGAAGCGGAACGATTAGCGCCGGCATTATTTTGGTGGTCATAGGCATTGGCCCGGATATCCCACGCACCTTCGCCAAGAATCAAGCGATTGGGTCGTACTCCAGTCATATTCATGGCGATTTCCAATTCCGTACGAATATCGGCATCAGGATTCGGTGTTCCCGCAGAGTTACTCCAGGTATAACTTTCAACCAAGCTTAGTGCATTGGTCGCCAGTGCGGCGATTGCCCGACGCAATTCATTGCGATAAAGACGCTGCAGAAGCAATTGCACGTAGCGTTCGCGCCAATCGTCACCGGCCACATCATCATGGTCGACCCGAATAGTTAAACCTTTATTAAGCGTTTTCGAAGTGACCGAAGTACCGGTGAATTCGACGCGCTTGAAAGCGGAACCGATGGAGCGAATGTCATCCGTTTCAGATAGAAATGCTTGGTTATTATCGGCGACTTTAAACTCGAAGCGACGCGCTACATTAATGATAGGTGCGACAAAGTTAAGCAGTGACTCTACTTTTTCTCGATCTTTCCATCCAATGGTGAACGCGGTGAGAGGCTCTGAATAATGCGCTGCAGTAAACCGAGACTCATTTGCAGCACAAACCGTGCCAAAGTCTTGAAAACCGTCATCTTTGGGAAGAATTTCATAAGTATTCATAATAAAAAATTTAAAATTATTCTGTAATTGTGTAGGGGTAAGGCAGGGAGGTAAGGACTTCGACTTCGCTTCCGCTAGGGGCCTTTGAAAGGGCGAGGCCGATACATGTATAGGTACCAGTCGTTGTCGGCAAGGGTAGCACCTTGCCATCGGAACCGGGAATGAGAAGTTCGCCGGCATTAACCGCTGCGCCGGCTGTAATTTTAATGGTGTTGGAACAGCCGAGAAGGTCCACGTTTAAGATTTCACCAATGGCAGCCTCGTCGTCAGCGACACCGAAGGGTAGACTGGAGGCGGTAGCATGGATAACCTGACTGGGATCCGTATCATCGAGAACTACCAATCGACACGGCTTAATGGCCGTTTTCGCATACTTAGTGATACAGTCCTCGTGTGTACCAACGATTGAATTTGATAGAATTAGGGTGTTCATAATAAAATAAAAATTAAAAAAATATAAAATATAATTTATTGAAGAATTTGATATCAATGAAAGGTGATCTCATTTTGGATAAGGTGAGTAAAAATGGTGTATATTATCCATTTCGTATGCCTTAGTTTAACTTTTGTCCTAGAGTCTAAACGGACTCAAATGTTGATTAAAACGTACTTTAGTGGCATAAAATTTCGATTAAAAGAGAGTGGGATTTAATTTTTTGACCGTACTCCATGCTTCCGTATAATTTTCTCCATTGCGTTCCATACGTTCATTAACGAGGGCTAGAATTTGTGTCTTACCGCTAGAGTTCATTTTTTCTCGAAGATGTTCTGTTTTGGATGTCGTGTTAAGAACACAGGTCTGTTTTAACAATTCATTCGACGTAACATGGGGATCTGTTATGTATTTCTCTTTCCATTCTGCCGATTCGTTGGGCAAAATAAATCCGCGACTAATGGCAAAATTTACAAAATGTTCCCCGGAACGATTTTTTTCATCCTTGAGCTGTTCCATTAATTCTTTGACCCGCCGTTCTTCTTCGCAGGCTATTTTATAGAATCGTTCCGATTCGGAGGCAAGTTTTTCATTATTATTTTTCAATATTTCACCTTCTTCACGCCACAGACGTGCCTGTTCTGCAGCCATTACAAGCTGTTTTTCAATTTCATCAATGGAATGATTAAAGTCTATGGCGAATAGCTGCACCAATAAATGATTTACATCCTGTAAAATTTGAGGATCCCATTCGGATGGAATGGCTACACTTTTCCACTCGATTGTGTCACGATTTTTTCTTATCTTTCTACTTCTCTTTTTTTCATTTTCTTTTTTGGATGTCTTATCGCAATTTGTAGCATCGCAATTTGTAGCAATGGCAATGGGAATGGCTTTTAAATTATCCGTTCTTTGATTTGCAATTGTATCACCGGGAATATTGGGATGATTCGTCAATCCGACGGAAATAAGTCGAATGGGAATTAGTACGTCACTTTTTCGCTTCATTTCCCAGCGCGGAGATAAAAATTTAAAATAGGAATTTTCGATCAATTTTCTCCCCTCTTCGGACCACTTGGGCAAAATCCAAATACCATCTTCTCGAGCCTCGATGTCCTGCACCCAGGCGTAGGAACGTGTATCGCTATGGCCTGGAAAATGAACGAAATTTTCATCGTCGGGATGGCCGATATAGATCGGTATGCCACCGAATTTCCTTGCTAACCGCGCTCGCAATGTACGAAATTTTCGCTGCATTTCGATAGCCACTTCCTTCGTTACCCGTTGAATACCCTCCAAATGAGGATAATCACCGTATTCGACTAACTTTAACCACTGATCGATTTCCATATTATTGAATTATTATTTAACACGGGATGCTGTGCCATGACCCTACCAGAGGATGAATTTTCTGAGCTTCTAGTGGCCAGAAATTTACACAGCGTGCAAAATTCTGGCCGAAGAAGAACCCGATCAAGGGGCTGAAACTCTCTGTGGAGCCTTGGGTAGAACTACAGCTATTTAATAAAAGAACACAGGGCGCTGTGCCGTATCAGCTTTTGCCTAGAATAGCTTCATGGGGGCTGGGAGTTGGTAGGCCAAATTTTTCGCGGATATCTTCAATTGCAAGGGGAACGCCCATTTCATGAAGTGTGCGATAGATAGCGATTTCATCTTTTCCGCTATTTAACGCAGGAGTGATTAGGCGAATATAAGCTTTTTGCTGAACATTGCCAAAAAGATAGCTTAGAACCCGCCGATCGACCTGTTCATTGAGGGTTTCTGAAATCATATTTGCATCATCTTCGAGAAGAATCATTGTTTCATCGGCCTGCAACGAAGCTCCGACACCGGAGGCCCGAGAAAGTGTTGCCAGATCAGCTCCGCGCCACAGGGCAGTGATTGCACGATCCATGCGATCGATCAATCCTGGATAAGGTAAATTGCCTTTCGTCGACAGGTCAATGGCTTCGATGTTTGTCCCATGGGACATCAATGCACTAAATTCTGCGCCGAAATCTTCAATTGCATTCCGTGCTGCTTCCCACTGGGCTGAGCCGGGAATCGCATCGGTTACACCTTTTACTCCGGGCATACCGTTACGTTCACAATAAACAAGCCAATCACGAAGGGGCAAATGTTTAAAAATATAGGCAATGGAGGTCGCTTCCATCAAGCCATCGCCAACGGTAATGAGCCACGAATCCCGATTGAGAGGAATGCCGGTAGTTGTGTGATCATTTTCAAGGAACCGCAAATTACCGGTTGTATTTTCGAAGAACCATATGGGAACGAAGCGGAAGGATGCCGTTAATTTTGGATATGGAAGCGTACTACCATTGAAGTGTTCATTTGTTTTAAAAATAATCTCATGGACAGCGTATTTTTTGCCGATAGCATCCATCATCTGTTTAATAAGGAGTCCAAAACCGCCTCGTTCATTGCAATCGAAGGCATTTGCTGTTTGGATATTATCGTAAAAATATTCCAAGGCTTGTTTTTGCAAAATGGCTTCCGGAGACTGATCGGAGGTTAATACTTCCCAATTCAGGCGAGCTATGGATCGCTTACGTTTAGAGGAAACGCTTTGCACCATATCATCCCGTCGTTCGATAAAATCCCAAGTGAGTGCTGCCGAGCGGAGGTAACCATGGGCAAATTCATCGAGCATACGGGATAGCGAATCTGGAGTTAAGAATTTAATGGGATTAAAACGAGCGCGCATGGAATTACGGATGCGAGTTTCGGAAATTTGTGATACGGGTTTCATTGTTATGTTATATTTATTGCTAAATACTTTTTCCGGCAGATTTTGATTTACGGGCAAGCATTTGGCAAATGATGGATCCAATGATAGCATAAAAAGCCGCAATGGGAATGAATGGGTTGGAATTTTTGGAATAAAGCGCTCCAGTGATTCATTTGGGCAATTGAGAACCGATGTAATAGAAATTGGAACAAAAAAAAGTTGTCGGCAAACCCTTTTACCGACAAACCTGCAATTGCTGTTATACCTAAATATTGTGCTATATTGTGCTAGATACACCCTCCACTTCCCTGAATTAGCTTCAATCGAAAGACCCTAAATTTCAATGACTTTCCAATAATCATGTTTGCCTCATTGCTATTAGCTTACTTTTTTCCCAAAAAAGTATTTTGGTGAAATTATTGCAAAACATAACTATTCATTTAATGGTATATGGTGTTTCGGCAAAGAAGTTTTTCCACTCGCCAGTTATGCAAAATGGGTTCCAAATGTACTTTCTTTCGAGATTGAGCACTCTGGGCAGCGTGGATGGCCAACGCCAATGCCCAAAAACGATCCCCATGGCCATTTCCCGTGTGTTCCGCCGCGAAACGAAGATTTCCTGCAAAGGTGCTTTCCTTTTTTATTGCCCGTAAATCGGCGCGAATATGTTTGTCATCCGGTATTCCTATGGCTCGATCTTCAAAGGTCGCGCGCAGTAGATAGGCCAGTTGCTCCTTAACGGAATTCGTAAACGTAATTCCTTCAACCTTATATTTTCCAAAGCGTTCCATGGCCCGTTCCGCAAATTGCCGCCCAATCCCCGTTTGATCGATACACGCCCGACGTAACATCGGTAGCGTAAGCAATTTGTAGAACTCCACCTCTTGCTCCGAAAATGGCCTGTCTTTTAGAACAATAACATCCTTTGTCATCAATACTTCTCCGACGGATGCCAGTAGCCAAAATACCGTCAAATCATTGGTCCGCCCTACGTCGATACCTAAAAATAAATCACTTTCTGCCGTAATTTTCCGTGGATCGTAGCCCATTTCCGCATCCTCAACTAAATTTGTTGGTAGAAATATGGACTGACTGTCATAGGGTTCGCACATGTATTCTTGCAAAAAAGTCTCCCGATCTGGGCAAGATCGCCGAATATAATCAAAGTAATCCGTTTCATCCATTTCTATTATGGGGTCATTTTTTGATACTTTGGCCTTCAGTTTTCGTAAAAATCCCTGCTCCAATGCGTCCTGTAAGGTAACCTTGTGATGGGAAAATTGCTTTGGGTTTCCGTTTTCGGTGATGTCTTTGATTAAATTATAAAAAAAATTATCCGATCCCCGATGGGTCGAAATAATTTCCAATTGTCCACCCCAGGTAATTCCTGGATAAGCAATGGCATAGAGTAGCCTGGGATTGGGATGGAGAGCAAATTCGTCGAGAACACGTGTGCCGCGCTTACCGGCCTGGGCATCGGGGTTAGAAGAGAGCGAATATAGGGTTCGATTGTTGCGAAACAGAAGCGAAGCAGATCCCGATTTTTTATCGTATGCAATAACTTCTTTGCCAAGGTCTTGCGCGGCAACGTGTAAAATTTGACTGAATTTTTTGCAGTCATCTAAAAATAGTTTTGCTTGAATTTCATCACGCGACGAAATCCAGGCATCATAGCGACAACCTTCATAGGAATGTTCTCGAACAAGGCGATATGCACTGGCCAGAGATATACCAATTTGGCGAGATTTTTCGATGATTTTTAATCGCGAAGTGTCGCTAATCCAGCGCCTTTGATAGGGTAAGAAAAATTTTTTTTCAAATTCCAGCATGTTAGAGCAAGTTCAGTTGCATTTGGATCGCGTCGATAACGTCCTGGGAAATGATTTTTGTTGTATTATTGTCTTCATTTCGTGTGAAAGGTTTAAGTTCAATATGGCAACCGATTAGCTTTTGGAGGGTTGTTACGATTAACCCGAGATCTGAAAGTGAAAGTTCTTTACCGTAAATGTTGCTTAAAATTTTCTCTCCGACGGCGAAAAGTATCGCCTGAAGCATTTGGGAGATATCTCCGGGGGAATCGGCTGGTGGAGTCATATAGTGAAAAGGATTTTAGCATGAAAGGCAAAAATGAAAAGCGATGCGTTGGAAATATTTTAACACATGGATTGGTATGTTTCCCTGCCTAAGGGCTGCGCGCCCTTAGGATCCCCGCCAGGGGATCCATCCCCTGGACCGGGGTTGCGTCCGGCACCTCGGGCGGCGCCCGTGGTGCCGGACGACCGGGGGTCCTAGCCCCCGCCCGCGGCTTCGCCGCGGGCGGGGCTTTAATATTTTAATTAAAGACCTGTGCGGCCAAACCATGCGAAATTTTCGCATGGTTCGGCCGCGTATCGAGGTCAAGGAGTCTGGACTCCTTGCGGGAGTCCAGAGGGCGGAGCCCTCTGGCTACTTAATCAAATGAAATTTCCTGAACAAAGACCATAGTTTTTCCCCAGAAAAATTCAGCTTTAAAGGAAGCAATGAGGGAAAATTTTTCTTTCAACATATTTCCATTTTCCTGAATGATTTCATTAAGGCTATAGCTGACGGTTACAATGCGTGTTCCCGGCCTTAGTCCATGTAAATTTAGAATCAGTGAGTTAATTTCTCGGTTGCTCATTTTACTGCCGTAGAGATAAATAATCGTCGCCGCGCTTAAGTCTTCTTCTAAAAAATTTCCTTTAATAAAATTTATTCTTTGTTTAAGAGGTTTGTAATGGTCAAGAATTCGCCGTGTGCAATCGATAAATTGTGAAATTTGCTCAATGCCGGTCACGCGACACTTTCGGGAGCAGGCTAACCAAAACGCACAACGCCCCGTTCCTGAACCCAATTCAAAAACATGATCATTTTCATTGATAGCAAGTTTCTGCGCAATGTGTTCCATGGTTAAAAGTGGTGTTTCGCCATATTGATAAATATCGGGCTCAAATTTCAATTGCAGGTAGCGCTTACTGATTGCAAAAGGAGATTCGAGCCAATAGTCCAGCAAAAGCGAAAGATCGATTTTTGTAAACCAGTAATTTTGCGGATAACACTTGGTTAATACGAACAAAAAGTCAAAAAAACGATAAATTTTTGATCGCAATGTTACATAGAAAAATTCCCACAAATTATACAATTTTCTAAAATATTTTTTAAAAAAACCACTTATACGCTGCCCATACAATCTTAAATTATTCCTGTTCCCAGGGATATATCTTTTTCGAAAAACTTCCATCCGCTATCGAATCCCTAATTTTCTTCGCCAAATGCACCATAAATGCCACATTGTGAATAGTCAAAAGCTGTCCACCGAGCATTTCTTGTACTTTGAAGAGATAATGAATATAGGCGCGGGAAAAATTTTGGCAACAATAACATGAACAATTTTCATCGATAGGATTAAAATCTTCCACAAAGCGTGAATTTTTAAGATTAAAAAATTCTTTTCCATTATTCTTTTCGGGATAAACAAGGGCACCACCATGTCGTGCGAGCCGTGTTGGATGGACGCAATCGAAGGTATCGATTCCATTGGCTACGCCATTCCAAATGTCGGAAATTCCACCGATTCCCAGTAGATGTGTAGGTCGATCCGTACGAATATACTGACAGGTAAGAGCAACAACGTCGTGCATTTGAGCCTTATCGCCACCCAAGCTCCCACCGATAGCCTGTCCAAAAAATTCCTGTTCCGCAACAAAATTTCCACTACGCACGCGTAGATCCTCATAAATTCCCCCCTGGATAATACCATAGAGTGCTTGAAGGTGGTTGTTACTTTGGGAAAACTGTTGAAAACTGCGCAGTGACCAGCGATGGCTACGTTCCATGGCATCCTCCGTATACGATTTGGAACTGTGAAAGGGCGTACATTCGTCCAAAACAAGGATGAGATCTGCGCCCAATTTTTGTTGAATTTCAATGGATTTTTCTGGAGTTAAATAGTGTTTACGCCCATCGACATAGGAGCGAAAGTGGGCGCCACCTTCATCGATTTTGAGTAACGTTTTTGGAATGATACAGCTGCGTTTACCTTTGATTTCATTGGCTACACCACCATGGCCAAGACTAAAAATTTGAAATCCTCCGGAATCGGTTAACATCGGATGATTCCAATGCAACATTTTATGTAATCCGCCGAGTGCAGCAACGCGATCGGGACCCGGTTGCAAAAGGAGGTGATAGGTATTGGATAAAATAATTGCCGCACCGGCCTCCTCCATTTGTCGCATCGTCACCGCTTTCATTGCTCCCTTTGTTGCACAGAAAATAAAATTAGGTGTTTCTAAAATGCCATGGGGTGTGGTTAATAATCCGCAGCGCGCCCGGCTTAGCAAATCCCGATGGGTAATTTTAAACTCGAAGTGAGGGTACAACACAGTTCCTATAAAACAAGCCATTGGCATAGATAAAGATTATTTTCTGCCATTGGCTCATAAAAATACTAAAAAAAGTTCATTGAAAACTTTGAAAAATCTAGGATAAAACGGCTAAAAAATGAATGGAATATTCCGTATTCAATTTTATACCTTTTCCTAATACAAGAGCGAAAAATTTATTTAAATTTATCGACCAAATAATTAGCACAGCTGTCCAAAGATTCCAATTGAGGATAATCTGCCTCTGGAACATCGATGGCATATTGTTTGCGCAACTCCATAACAATGTCCAAAAAATCCATGGAATCTAGATCCAACTGTTCGCGCAGAGGAACATCCGTCTGTAAATCACTAATATCCTCATCGGGGGCAATTTCAGCGATAATTTCACGTACAAGTTCTCGAATTTCTTCCTTTGTTTTGGTCATGGCTACAAACTAACTGGTTTGATTCTTTAGAAAAGCCTTTGTTGTGTCAAGATATATGTTGGCTTTTCACAAAAGCTTTGCTATAATCGGTCCATGAAATTTTTATATGCCCATTGGCGTGTCGCCTACATTGATGCTCCAAAGGACCCGGCAAGTTATAACCCTTTTTTAGAGATCTTAAATGATCCGGACGAAAAAAAATCGCTTCTGCTATTGAGGACGCCGCTAAGTTTTGTTATTTTAAATAAATATCCTTACAATGCGGGACATTTGCTCGTCCTACCACGCCGTGAAATCCAGGAACTGCAGCAATTGACCGACGAGGAGCGAATGGATTTTTTTCAAACGGTTATCCGCGCCGAAACTATCCTAAGGAAAGCGTTGAATCCGGATGGAATCAACATCGGAATTAACCTTGGAATCGCCGCTGGCGCCGGTATTCCGAAGCATTTGCATTGCCATTTGGTTCCCCGTTGGACGGGCGATACGAATTTTATGCCCATCATTGCGGATACTAAAACATTACCGATGGCATTGGAGCATCTCTGGGAAAATTTAAGAAAATTTGTTTAATTTTTTGTGATTATGGATAGGCAATATTTAATTGTTGGAAATTGGAAAATGAATAAAACACCATCGCAATCAGCGAATTTGGTTAGAGAAATTGTGGATCTACGAACGAAGCGTGGTATCGCTTCACACGTTACCATTGCAATTTGCCCACCCTTTACCAGCTTGGATCGCTGCGCAGCATTGTTAAGCGGTATGGACATTGCGATTGGTGCCCAAAATTTATACTTTGAGGAAGAGGGCGCATTTACGGGAGAAATTTCAGCATCAATGCTTAAAGATTTAGATCTAGAGTATGTCATTCTCGGCCACAGCGAGCGGCGAACAATTTTTCATGAAAATAATGAATTGATCCACCAAAAAATTAAAGCGGCACAGGCTTGCCAATTGACTCCAATTCTATGCGTCGGCGAAACATTGAATGAACGCGAGGCTAATCGGACATTGGCAACCATTGAGGAGCAAATTTCAAGTGCATTGAATGGCGTCGTAGACAGCAATTTAGTGATCGCCTATGAACCCATTTGGGCGATTGGAACGGGCCAAACGGCTACCCCGGAAATGGCACAGGAAGTGCATCAATTTATCCGAAAGCTGCTGCAAAAACAATTTGGAGAAAAGGGACAAAGGATACATATTCTGTATGGTGGCTCCATGAAGCCGGATAATGCGGCAAGTCTGCTCAAACAGCCGGACATCACCGGTGGATTGATTGGAGGTGCCTCCCTTGTCGCGGAAAGTTTCATAAACATTGTCGCTGCTACACCCCATGATTAACATTTTTAGTCGGCAAACATAGATCTTAAAATTATTCTTTTGAAAGAACTTAGATTGGCGCAGGACTTTAAATTTCCGCACCAATCGAATTTTCAAAGGAAATGAAAATGGGTGGAAAAACTTACTGCCTCTGTGGAGCGAAAGCAACGTTTGTTCTAGGAACGCTTACGGGCGGCGATACAAAAAATTGAAACTGACCAGGCGCCACGTGCATATACCGAGGCACATCGGGCTGCTGAGCTCTACCCATCGGGATAATTGGCATATTTAATTTTTGCTTTAGTAAACACAGATTTCTAATAATTTTACCTTTAATAACCCTACCGATATCGGTATGGGCTCTCGACCTTCTGATGAAAGCCCAAATTTGTCGCAAAATTGCCTTGGATTGTCTACATATCCATTTCCACCATGAATCATCTCTAAGCTTTTCCAATATTAAATCAATATTCTCCTCTAAATATTCATTTGACCGATTGACTACATGGGCAATATGCTCCCATTCCTCATTGTCATACTGCATTGCATCAAAATATTCGGCCTGGAGCAAAATTTCATTAAACACGACAAGATTAAATTCACCGCTTAAAAATTGTTCACATATAGTGTGAAAAATAGTCTTACCTTCAGCATCAACTTTGTTTAAGAATTTTTTCTTCTCATCGGAAGAGAATTTATTAATCCAGAAAAGAATCTCAAAAATCATTTTACAATCATTATTGCGAATAGCGGTGTGTAGAACCGTTCCATCGGCACCTACCCCTTCTATTTTAGCTCCATGGTACATCAATAGCGAAACCATCTCCACTTGTCCGTTTCTGACGGCCATCATAATGGGTGTTAATTCATTCACAACATCGTCAACGTTACAAAGACTACACTTTTGTCCAAATTGATCATAGAAATATGCGGCCAAAATAGCCGCCAATGTCAAAGGATCATTTTTTAGAATAGCAAGGTGCAATAATCCCCTTCCATCGACGACTTTAGGATATACAAAATTCAAAATTAAAAGTTTTTGTACCTCACCAAGATCGTGATTTCGAATGGCCTTTTCAAGGCGAAGCCGCACCGCACCCTCTTCCAATACTATGAACTCATTGAGACATCGTTTTTGAGTTTTTGAAAAAAAATTCCATGTTCCTTGCACGGGATCTGTTGGCGGCAATAAACTAACCGCACAAGAATGCGGCGAAATAGCGTATAATCCAAGTAATAAAAATATTATAACACTTAACCGGCTCCTAACATATTCATCCTTCATTTTGTTTATTTCCCGTAAAGTAGTTTACTGAATTTTATAATTTTTCAAGATTTTTACTTGAATTGTATTATTTTCACACACCAGTGATTTTTCCCTTGGAATGAAGGGCAAAAAAATTTTAGATTATACCACTCTTTCGTTTTATGGAACATCGACTAGATCATCAAAAGAAATGTCATAAATACCTTGTCACGGCACATAATATCCGTCAATTGATCGTAGAAACAACGAAGATGAATGGGGGGCATTTGGCTTCCAACCTCGGAGTTGTGGAACTATCGATTGCACTCCATGAGGTTTTCGACTCACCTCGAGATAAAATTATTTTTGACGTTTCCCACCAGTGCTACGCCCATAAGATACTGACCGATCGTCGGCATCGATTTTCAACTCTTCGCCAAACCCATGGCCTATCGGGATTTACTTCGCCACAGGAAAGTCCCCATGATCTATTTTACTGTGGGCACGCAGGAACGGCCCTATCCAATGCACTCGGCCTTGCAACAGCGCGCGATCGATTATGTCAAAACCACCATGTCATTGCCGTCATCGGCGATGCATCCCTAACCAACGGACTCACACTTGAAGCGCTAAATAATATCGAAAAAACTAGGTTAATCGTCGTGCTCAACGACAACGGATACGCCATTGCTAAAAATGTGGGCTCCATTGCACACTACCTCAACGATGTCATATGTAGCACCATCTACAATCGCTTTAAAAATGCTTTAAAACATAGCATGCAAAAGTTGCCCTTTGGAACCGCATTTATTCATTTATTATCTCGCGGTAAACGTTTGATTAAGGCTTTCCTGCTTCCATCTTCACTGTTTGAGTACTATGGATTGCGCTACATCGGTCCCATTGATGGGCACAATGTGGAGGATCTCATGGATGCTTTAAATTTTTGTAAGCACGAAAAACGCCCCGTACTTTTACATGTTAAGACGAAAAAAGGCCATGGCAATCCGAATGCGGAGCATTGCCCAGAAAAGTCCCATGGAATTACGTCCGATTTCCAATCTTTCGAAGGATATTCCCAAATTTTCGGACAAACGCTGTGTAATTTAGCTGAAAAAAATCCCAGGATCGTAGCTATTACGGCAGCGATGGCGCGTGGAACAGGACTCGATCTTTTCCAGCAAAAATTTCCTGAACGATTTTTTGACGTAGGAATTGCCGAAGGGCACGCCATCACCTTTGCATCGGGATTAGCCAAGGGAGGACTGCTTCCCGTATGTGCGATTTATTCAACCTTTTTACAACGCGCATTTGACAATATTTTTCACGATATTGCGCTACAAAATCTGCCCATTATCATCGCCATCGACAGGGCAGGATTATGTGCGAATGACGGTCCAACCCACCATGGACTTTTCGATATCGCATTTTTGCGTAGCATTCCCAATCTCGTCATCATGCAACCCAAGGATGCCATGGAGTTGCAAAAAATGTTAGAAGCGACGATTCATTTCCATGCCCCCTGCTGTATTCGCTATCCCCGGAGTGTGGCAGTTCGGGGCAATCACTGTGCGGCCATTGTACTGGGCAGAAGCGAAATCATTCAATGCGGCAAAGATATTTGTATCATTGCTCTGGGCGATAAAGTTTCCATAGCGATAGCCATCGCCCAAAAATTACCTAACAATTCCCTTACGATCATCAATGCTCGTTTTATAAAACCATTGGATGAAACCATGTTACTCGCCTGCGCCCAAAACCATAGAAAAATTTATACGTTGGAAGATCACGTCGAAACGGGAGGATTGGGCAGCGCCATTGCTGAATTTTTCGCACAAAAAAGCATTCCCATTGATTTGCATATTTTTGCCTGGCCGGACTGTTTCATTCCGCATGCTTCGAATAACGAAGACCTTGAAAAAATGTATCATTTCACAGCGGACGATCTCGCCCTAAAAATTTCACATGATTTCGAAAAGAAAAAATAAGGAAATGCGGCTATAATTTTTTCATTTTTACCCATAGATAGGGGACAAAAGATACCAAAACCCTAAACAACTTTACCAAATTCAGCCCATAGTTTTATGTTGACGAACCTAAAAATAAGCAATTGAAAATCAAATTTTAGCAAAGATCACCGTTTTACAAACGCGATCCTCACCCCTCCCCTACACCTTTCAGCTTTTAAAGTTAATTTGGCATTGTCAAGTTTTTTTGAGAAAAACATTTAAGAAAATAAAATAAATTTGGGAAATTGTTCTATTTTTCCCAAAAAATATCAAATTGCTAAAAATTTTGCCAAAATACATTCGGCCTTTATTGACTTTGTTTTTTAAATGATTCCAAGTATAGGATATGAATATTTCTATTATCGGTGCTGGGGCGTGGGGGACAGCGGTTGCTTTGAGTAGTTTCCGTGCGGGTCATGGCGTAACATTAATTACAAAATCCGATGTTGACGCCGACGAAATTAATATGCACCATGAGAATTTGACTTTTTTCCCGGGAGTTCAAATTCCAGAAGCAATTAAAGCGACCCATCGCTATGATTCCATTGACAGCTGCGACATACTCTACCTGATTTGTCCATCTGCCGCCATTGACGATGTGTGTCATCACATAAAATCTGAAAGATTTCCAACGGCGACGCCTATTATTTCATTTTGCAAGGGTCTTCCGGGCACGACCTGGGAATTGCCGAGTATGTATATCAAGCGTCATTTTCCTCAAAATATTTTCGGTGTACTATCCGGGCCATCCTACGCGCGCGAGGTGGCATTGAATTGTCCAACGAAACTGGTACTAGCTTCGGAGAATAACTGTTGCAAAGATCTGGGTATAAGTTTTAGCAACATGAGTATTATTCACGACACCGATGTTATTGGCGTTGAGCTTGGCGGTTGTTTAAAAAATATTTATGCCATTGGTGCAGGGATTTGTGACGGTTTAAAATTGGGCGATAATGCCAAATGTTCCTATATTATTTCTTGTCTTCAAGAAATGGTTAGCATTGGTATAAGTTTAGGAGCACAGGAGCGGACATTTTTCGGAGCAAGCGGCTTAGGTGATCTTTTATTAACCTGTTCGGGGAGTTGGAGTCGCAATCGTACCTTTGGTGAAACCATCACTCAAAATCCCAACCCCCAAGAGATTATCAATAAATCCGTATTTGCCGTGGAGGGATACCGCTCTACAAAAACCTTTTACAACATTCTCAAAGAGAAAAGGATTACCGCACCCATTATTAATGTCCTATACCGCATTTTATATGAGGGTACTATTCCTTTGGAACAAATGGGAACGATGTTATTTTCAAACATTTGCTAAAATTTTATGAAATGCCCTGAGTGTAAACACCTTGACACAAAAGTCACTGATACACGCATTTCCACTGACCATGCAAGCATTCGTCGTCGCCGCAAATGTCTTCAATGCGGCTATCGTTTTTCTACGATAGAAGATTATTGTAAAACGGAGCTAATGGTTATCAAACGCAGTGGAAAGGAAGAGGAATTTAACACAGATAAGATTATATATGGGCTGCGCAGAGCGATTAGATCGGATGAATTCAGCGAGGAAAAAATTGACAAAATTATGCAAAATATTTCGCGAAACATTTTCACCAATTATTCCAAGAAAGTATCCACTGAAACGATTGGTCAAATTGTAATGAAAGAGCTGAAACAAATTGATCCCATCGCTTATCTGCGTTTTGCGAGTGTCTATAAAAATTTTCACGAAGCCAATGAATTTAAGCAAGAGTTTAAAAACTTGGAAAATTAAAACAGCGCCACCGATAGCTACGGTGGCGCCTTCTGTTTTGAAAACAGGAGAAATTTTCCACAATTTTTGAATTACTTCAATAAATTTTCTATTTTTCTTTTATAATCCTCACGGATTAGGGCATCGAGAAGTACATCGAGATCGCCATCCATAATCTGTGGTAGGCTATAGAGTGTCAGGCCAATGCGGTGATCTGTCAGGCGATTTTGGGGAAAATTATAGGTACGAATGCGTTCCGAACGGTCACCGGAACCGACCTGATTTTTTCTATTTTCGGCATATTTTTGCCGTTCTGCCTCTTCCCTTTGCTGCAATAGTCGGGAGCGCAAAACTTTCAGAGCCTTCACCTTATTTTTTTGCTGTGAACGTTCATCGGCACAGGTTACCATCATTCCCGTCGGCCTGTGTACAATTTGAACGGCGGAATCCGTTGTATTTACACCTTGCCCACCGGGGCCACTTGCGCGACAAACGGTAATTTCTAAATCCTCCGGAAGAATTTGAATATCCACTTCTTCTGCTTCCGGCAATACGGCTACGGTTGCCGCCGAAGTATGTATACGGCCATTGGCTTCCGTCATCGGTACGCGTTGCACCCGATGGACGCCACTTTCAAATTTCAAACGCTTGAAAACTTCCTCACCACTTACTAAAAAATTAATTTCCTTCAGGCCACCGCACTCCGAAACACTGGATCCCATCAACTCAATTTTCCACCCTACCCGCTCCGCATACATTGTATACATGCGGTATAAATCCGCCGCAAACAAACTGGCTTCATCGCCACCTGTTCCGGCACGCACTTCAATAATTGTGTTGCGCGAATTATTTTCATCGGGCGGCAGCATATCGATAAGTATTTCATTTTCTAAGCTTTCAAGCAATCGCTCCGCATCATTTATTTCTTCCACCGCCAGCACCTTCAATTCGGGATCAAGATCCACATCCTTCAATAGCATTTGATTTTCGCGCACATTATCTGAAAGTTTCAAATAATGGTGATACTTTTTAAGCAGCGAGGATAACTTTTGATGTTCGCGAGATATCTGAGCCGCTTTTTTGCGATCGGAAAAAAAATCATGGGCCAACAACTGCTCATCGAGTACTTTGAAACGCTCCTCAAATGGCTTAATATCGGGTAACTCTGGCATATAGTAAAGTAAATATCCGTTTCTTCCAGTTATTTCTTCTCGAAGGTTCTCATGATATAATCGTGAACCTCATCAAAGGATCCTTTGGCATTAATCTCATGATAATCCCCCAATTTTCTGAGCAATTTCAATGCGGGATGGGTTTTTTCACAGAATTCGCTATAGCGGCGGCGCGCAAGTTCGGGATCCTTATCCGTTTTACGTACTTCCTTTTTTTCGCCTCCAGTATCAACAATCTTCGCATTATATTCTATGGCCTCTTTTCCCCGAGCTATTTGCCGCTGAATACTTGTTCTTTCATCAATTAATAGCACCACAGCAATCATATGTATGGAATCCGGCTTAAGCTGTTCCTGTAAAAGTTGTATACATTCCGCCTGAATAAACGTGCGTGGAAAACCATCTATTATGACACTTCCACTGTGGCTATTCTCTACCATACGCTTAAAAACAGCATAAACAACATCCTCATCATCAACCAGCATTCCTCTTTCAATTTTTTCTTGAAATTCGTTGCCCTTCAACAGATCACTGACAATGATCGGTCGCGCAGAAATACTTAGTGCACGCATTACATTACGTGTATTGGTTCCCTTTCCTGCTCCTGGAGCACCGTTTACCCAAACGACTTGTACTGGAAATAAAATTCTTCTATTTTCTTCTAAAAGACGGCTCCAGATACGACAAAACAACATAGTAGCCTGAAAGGACGCAATAAACTTACCATCTTTAACAAGTTTCCCATATCTTCCATTTTGCAAAAAATTTATGCCATCGCTCAACATTTTTATTCCTTCCTTCAAAAATGATCCATACGTACTAATCCCTAAATCTTGCTCCAATCTCTGAGCTTTTTCCCCTCCTTGCTCCAAAGAAGAAACTACTATTTGGGTAAAAATCTGAACCATCTGTAACAGCATATCTAAAATATGAAAAACAGTACTTTAGTAGTATTAACCAACCATCGGTCAATCTAAAATATGGTACCATCTTTAATAACCGCATTTTTGCCAATACAAAGAACACCGTCGCGAATATAAATGTCATCTGAATAATCATAGTTTAAAGGTTTATTTTCTGGAGAAAGCGTGCAATAATTACCAATATGCACGTTACAATCAATGATACTATTTTTAATTTTACAATTTCTTCCAATACCGAGGTGAGGTAGTGCCGTATCTCGGCCAATATCCTCAAAGTGATCCGCACCGAACATCAATACATTTTCCAGTTCCGAATTATTGCCAATAACCGAACGCTCACTGATAACGCAACGTTTCAAAATTGCATCGGAAATAATGGCACCATCGGCAACGAGTACCCTATGCATGTTACATCCGTTGATTTTAGCTGCTGGCAATGTTTTTTGCTGGGTATAAATAGGTCTATTGGCGTCGAAAAAATTGAATTCAGGCACAAGATTTGTAAGCATGAGATTGGTTTCAAAGAAAGAGCGTACCGTACCGATATCTTCCCAATAGTCATCAAAAATGTAAGCTTTCATGGCGACTTTTCCCAATAACATGGGAATAATTTCTTTGCCGAAATCACTACCATCCGCCTCCAGTGCTTTTTGTAAAATTGACATTTTAAAAACATAGATGCCCATGGAAGCGAGGGAACAAGGTTTGGAGCACCTAAGATATTTTTGCAGCTCTCCCTTAAGTGAAAGGGAATCGATCAAGTTGGGATCCTTTGGTTTTTCTACGAATTCCGCAATGGATAGATCATTTTGCACACGCATCACACCGAAAGCAGAAATATTTTCATTGGCAATGGCTTTAGCGGCAATGGTTACTTCGGCGGAGGTATTGATGTGATGCTGGAGGAGTTGGGTGATATCCATGCGATAGAGTTGATCCCCAGAAAGAATAACAACGAAGCCTTTCGGGCTAGCTCTAAAATAGCGAAGGTTTTTACGGACGGCATCGGCTGTACCCTCGTACCAATTGCCAATACCATCGCTCGTTTGTTCCGCTGAAAAAATTTCAATACCACCGCCACCAAATGAATCAAATTTATAGGTATTATTAATATGCGTATGGAGGGAACGGGTATTGAATTGTGTTAAAATATAAATATTTTTGAATCCTGAATTGATGCAATTGCTGATTGGAATATCGACGAGGCGATATTTACCGGCAAGAGGAACCGCGGGTTTACAACGATCCTTGGTCAAAGGAAACAAACGTGTTCCTCTCCCGCCTCCCATAATCACACACACCACATCATCCATGTTGTATACTATGTTAAAAGTTTTTCTAAAAATGTCAAAAATAAATTAAACAAATTTTAACGTTTAGTCTTTGATTTAGACTTTTCCTTCGGCGCAAATGCCCGATTAAAATGGACTAAAGAGTTATGGTCATAGTTGAATTTCAAAACCTTTTCAAGGGAATCAATGGCCGATTGAAAATGGCTATTGTTCTGCGAATATTTTTCGCAATTGTCCAATAATTCTCTAAAAATTCCGCTACATTCCTTTTTTAATTTTGCATCGGCACCAATATTTTTCAAATTGTCATTGTAAAGGCCTTGCAGCTCATATAAAATCACCGAATCATCTTTTACTAAATTTTTTAGCATTTTGGCTAATTCCTTTGAGTGAGCTTTTTTCAAAGCATTCCAAGTACTAAGATTTCCTCTCTGTGCCTTATCAAATTCGGATGCAATATGAATCATCGTATCCGTTCCAAATGTTTGGGTTTTATCGCCCACTTGAGTTTCCCTAGACATTCCTACTTTTACTGCCCCCAAAAACGCTCCAACTTCTACCGTCTTTTCTAATTTCTTTGTCAACAGGGATTCCGTATACAGAGTAACCCAGGTGGAATCATTTCTTGAAATTAAAGAACTTTTCCCAGGCAAATGCTCAACTCCTTCAGTAAGTACATGGGGCTCTACATACGCAAATTGTGCCCTTATTTTTCTACAGGGAATTTGTCGAGAAACTATTCCCGCTACTTCTCCTGCTTTTTCTAGTATTTTATCCATTCCTATTTCATTGGCCACATGGCCTAGTAGGCCGGAACCTTGCTTCGGCTGAGGATTTGTTCCATCAATTACACCTCTGCCCACATTCGCCGCATAACTTACATCATGTGTGATATTCGCTATATGGCCCCTGATAGCACTTTTTGCGATTATTATCGCCCTCGAGCTTTCTTGATCACTACTATCACTGTCTTCCTCCGAATTACTTTCATCACCTTTCAGTTTGGTTCTTTTACTCTCAACCCAACCTCTTATGGCCTGAAGGCCTCCAAGTGATGACAACGGCACATCGACTTCTAATGTGAGACTTTTTCTATTTTCGCTTAAAAATGGGCTACCAGAACATTCTTTTCCTCGCAAACTGACAGAACACCCGCCTCCTATGTATGCCATTCCAGAAATCTCCTTACTGATAGAGCCGGACTCCGCTTTTTGCATTACTGCCCCCGATTGAGAATCCTTATTTTTTGAAAATTTCAAAAGAGATTCCAACGTTTTTAATTGCTGATACGCATCTTCAAAAGATTGCAAATCTTGCGCAGTTTTGGCACGCTCCCTGAACTTGGCAAAGGTCACAATACTGGATTTTAGCACCCCAAGGCGGCCTTCTGAGCGGAAAAAAAATTTAGGAGAAAGTTGCGATTCATAGGTCCTTTTTCTTACTTTTTGCTCATTTTGAGCCACCTCATTTTGTTTACACTCATTTTCTAAGCCTTTCAATTTCTTGTTCAAATCTTCCAATTGCTTATCCAATGCGGTTATATCTTTTTTCACCCCTTTCCCATCACCTTTTTTCTTGCGTTGTGATTTTTTGAATTGCTCTATCTTTTTCTTAAGTTCACTTATATCGGATCCTAATTGTTTTATATCGCTTTTTTTCTCTTCATATTGAGCCAATTCTTTTAAAACATCATTATAAGCGGACAAATGAAACATAAATCCCTTGACTGCGTCTGCCACTGGAACATTATCGATGGCCGATAAATATTTTTCCGAATGATCGTAACCTTTATTCGCGCCAATGGCAGCTTCAACGTCCTCCGCATTCCAACTTGCAATTGGAGAACAATCACTAT
This sequence comes from Puniceicoccales bacterium, assembly GCA_031255715.1. GTDB lineage: Bacteria > Verrucomicrobiota > Verrucomicrobiia > Opitutales > LL51 > LL51. The sequence continues at coordinate 1,847 of JAIRRZ010000013.1, read as the reverse complement.
TAAGTAATGCTAAATAATGGCGAGGGGCCCTAGTAGTTGAATAAGTGCTACTCGCTGAAACTTCCAAACCCATTTTATCGAAAATACAAGAAAGTTCGGCAGATAAAGTGGCTTTTACCTGAACACTTGTTTTGGTCATAGGTAGCTCAGTTCCTGTAATATGCGGCAATTTAATATGAACATTACGGGGAACTATTCCGAGCATTCGCAGAAAAATTTCAATACTTCTCGTAGCCAACAGGCCTCTAGTTTCCGATCTTTGCAATTCATGCCGTGAGGATGACACTTCATCCCCCATAGTCTTCAGGTCGTTATTTGCGGTCAATATTTGCGATATTGATTGCGTACGCTTATGAGTATTCAATGTTTCAACGAGGCATTTTTTTGCTTTCGACATAGCATCACCAAAATTTGCCAAGCCATTACTATCGATAAATTGTTCAACGGAGGTGTACATGGTTGTAGCAAGGACATCGAGCCCTATTTTTGCCTTAAACCCGGAATCCACTCTGGAACCCAAGCCACCTGTCATGGAAATTCCACCTCCTTTGGATGTCTGAAATAGAGTACTATCTCCATATGTTTTTCTCGAAGTAGCGTGCACACCTCCTCCAGCATACATTCCCGGAAAATTCGCAATTTTTGGAGAGTGTACAAAAACTCCTCCCGAGAGTGAAGTTACATCACTTGTGTTGCGTAATTTCTCTTCAATTTTTGATTTTAGTCTTTGAAGAACATCCTCGGCAATATCATTCACAATGATAACGCTAATAGACTCCGCAACACCCTGAATAAATTGAGGAAAAGCACCGATAAACTTTTCCTTTTGAAGCAAATCACTTACTTCTTGAAAGAGCAAACCAAGCTTGCGTAACTTTTTAAGATATGCCGCCTTATCCTCTGACTGATTCTGGTTACAGATCTTCTCTAGTTTTGCTTTAATTCTCTGTAATTTATTTTGCAAATCCGAATTTTTTGCGATTTTATCAATGGGATTTTCAGCTCTACCGAATAAAAAACGAGAAATTGCATTTGCATTCTCCGGGTTTAAAACAAAGTCAATTGCTTCCACTACCTTTGGAAATAGAACATCTTCTTTGGATAAATCAACTTCCGATGGCACCGCTAAAGATGTCTGTAAACTTGTTCTTTGATTTTCAGTAGCGACACTTTTCAACAAACTAAGCGTATCTCCCATTTCTTCCGTAGAATTCGAAGATTCTTGGCCATCTGTTTCAAGTTCCACGTACATGGTTCCTCCAATTTTAATGGGTCCAGAAGCCATAGGAGATATTTTATAAATTCCCTTTGCTCCAGCGACATCAAAAATCGCAGAACTTTGCTCCGAAGAAGCTACATGAGACTCTACCAATACAAAGCATACCGTTGCAAATATAGTTTTCATTTGAATAATCATAGGTCAAAAGTTTATTTTCCGAAGAAAGCATGTAGTAATCACTAATATGCATGTTGTCATCAATGGCACTATTTTTGATTTTACAATTTCCTCCAATACCAAAGTGGAGTAGTACAATATCTCGGCCAATACTATCGCTAGTAAATACGTCCCCTTCCAGCTTTCCATAATCACACACACCACATCATCCATGTTGTATACTATGTTAAAAGTTTTTCTAAAAATGTCAAAAATAAATTAAACAAATTTTAACGTTTAGTCTTTGATTTAGACTTTTTGACCTTACACCAGAAGGAGCTGAATATGGGGCGCTGCCCCATACCCCGCAAGGAGTCCGGACTCCTTGACCTCGGAACGCGGCCAAACCATGCGAAATTTTCGCATGTTTCGGCCGCACAGGACTTTAATTAAAAATATTAAAGCCCCCGCC
>JAIRRZ010000032.1 GCA_031255715.1 Puniceicoccales bacterium | reverse complement strand
TTTAATTAAAAATATTAAAGCCCCCGCCCGCGGCGAAGCCGCGGGCGGGGGCTTGGACCCCCTGCCGTCCGGCACCACGGGCGCCGCCCGAGGTACCGGACGCAACCCCGGTCCAGGGGATGGATCCCCTGGCGGGGATTCTAAGGGCGCGCAGCCCTTAGGGGGGAACTGAATATGGGGCGCTGCCCCATACCCCGCAAGGAGTCCGGACTCCTTGACCTCGGTACGCGGCCAAACCATGCGAAATTTTCGCATGGTTTGGCCGCACAGGTCTTTAATTAAAATATTAAAGACCCCGCCCGTGGTGCCGGACGCAACCCCGGTCCAGGGGATGGATCCCCTGGCGGGGATTCCTAAGGGCGCGCAGCCCTTAGGGTTACTTATTTTCGAAAGTGTTCATTAAGTTGGCGATCCAGTTTTTGGATAAGAAGGTCAATTGATTTATAAAGATCGTCACTGATAGCGCTTGCTATAATATCGGGACCTTGAATTTCAATATGGCCTTTAGCAATAAATGCTTCTGCGGGATCTTTACTTTGGGCGTGTTCCAAATCAAAACGTACACGCACAATTCGTCCTTCGTGGCGAAATAACTTTTCCGCCTTTTCATTAACAATTTGTTTCAAAGCATCGGTTAAATCCAAATGTACACCGGAAATAATAACATCTCTATCCATAAATTTTATCTTCGCTTTGACATGCTAAAGAGCCTAATATCATTGGCAACCTTTAAATTATTTGAACTATTATTTGGAAAATTTTTTTAAGTATGACAATGTTGGAAAATGCAAAACAAATAAAAAAATTTGACATTATCGTCGATCTTCGAATATCGAAGTTCTTTTCCAACAATTCTATGAGCAATAATCCCTATCTTTCCGTTCGCAATCTTGAAATAAGTTTTTCAAATGCAAAAAAGCCTACTGTGCACGACATTTCTTTGACCATTGATTATGGTGAAACGTTGGCATTAGTTGGTAGGAGCGGAAGCGGAAAAACTCTTATTGCGACAAGTCTTATGCGTTTACAATCCCACACTTCCATTACCGGTGAAATTATTTTAGATCAGCAATCGATACTGAATCTACCACTTGCCGAATTAGTTTCTATTCGTCGCCGCAAAGTATCCTATATTTTTCAAGAGCCGGGCAATTCTTTGAATCCGTCGCTAACCATTGGTTATCAGTTACTTGAAATTGTGGAAGGAATGGACAAAAAAAAACGTATATTGGATATATTAAAAAAAGTGGGATTTACAAATTTAAAACAGATTATTCATGCATATCCCCATGAATTGAGTGGTGGAATGCAGCAGCGGGTGATGATTGCCATGGCGTTAGTAAATAATCCGAAATTGCTCATTGCCGACGAACCGACAGCAGCACTCGATGTTGTTTTGCAAAAACAAGTTTTAAATTTAATAAAAAAAATGCAAAAAGAATTGGGTTTTGCAATTTTATTAATTACTCATGATTTTTCATTTTTACAGCAAGTTGCCGATCGTATCTGTGTTATTTACAAAGGAACAATTGTAGAGCAAGGTATTCCCGATGATATTATATTTTATCCTCAACATGTGCATACAAAATTATTATCCGAATCCATTTTAACATTATAATTAAAAATACTAAATTTTAATTAAAATTGTTTTTAATTAAATAAAGCCCCCGCCCGCGGCGACGCCGCGGGCGGGGGTCTAGGACCTCCTGCCGTCCGGCACCACGGGCAGCGCCCGAGGTGCCGGACGGAACCCCGGTCCAGGGGATGGATCCCCTGGCGGGGATTCTAAGGGCGCGCAGCCCTTAGGGGGGAGCTAAATATGGGGCGCTGCCCCATAAACCATAAAGCACTTTGGCGGAGAGGGAGGGATTCGAACCCTCGATACCGTTACCGGCACGCCTGATTTCGAGTCAGGTACAATCAACCACTCTGCCACCTCTCCACACTTACTAAGACTGATAGTATAAGTAAAAACACATCACATCTTTGTCCATGCTAAAGTGCATAAACAAACTTAATGCTACACTCCCTCACTCTGGCAATTTCCCCTAGCTTTGCCATTCGTTCAAAAATGTATTAAACTTGACTATTTCTTGGCGGAGAGAGAGGGATTCGAACCCTCGATACCATTGCTGGTATGCCGGTTTTCAAGACCGGTGCAATCAACCACTCTGCCATCTCTCCTTTTAATGAAATTTATGAACTTAAAAATCAGGATGTGCTTTTAAAAAAACTTCCGCAGCGACCAAATCTTCTTGAACATCGATACCCATGCTGGGCTCGCGGGTCCGAATGCATTGAACTGGAATTGTATTTTCGAGCAAACGCAATTGTTCGAGTCGTTCCGCCCATTCTAAATTTCCTGCTTTTAGGGAAAGGTATTGTTTTAAAATTTTCCTATGATAGCCATAGACACCCATGTGGCCCCAAAATTGATGATGTATCGGCCACTGCTCACGTTCGGAAACGTCTCTCAGGAATGGAATCGGGCTTCGTGAAAAATAAATCGCCCGATCGTACACATCTAAAACCACTTTAACGCAATGGGGACTAAAAAGCATTTTCGATGACGTTATGGGATAAATCGCCGTCAATACGTCCGAAGAAGAATTTTCCGCTAGGGCAATCATTTTGTGTAATGGATCCAAAGCAATGAAAGGTTCATCGCCTTGGACATTAATTATAAAATCTCCTTCCAATTGGTCGATTATTGAAGCTATTCGTTCCGTTCCCGAAGTGCAATTCTTTGATGTCAAAATTCCACAAAACCCCCATTGGGAGACGAGTTGCAAAACAGCTTCATCATCCACAAGTGCGATAATTTTATCAATACCATGAAGCTTCGTTACCCGCTCCAATACGCGGCGCAAAATAGGGACTCCGTCCAAATTTTGCAAAATCTTTCGTGGAAAGCGCGAGGACTGCAATCGTGCCGGAACTATAACATCAACCCTCATCGAAAGCAAACAACACCATTTCCCTGAATAAAGCTAAAAATTCAAAGCACCCATTATGCTCCCCATAAACGTTTTTTATGGCGATTTGACTTTGAACGCTTGCTACGTTTATGTTTATTCATCTTTAACCGACGTTTTTTCTTTAAATTTCCCATAATAGTGGAATCAGAATAGGTAATAGAAGTACAAATGTGGTATACTAAGTAAAGCTTATTTTCGAATTTTTTCGAAAAAATGGCAAAATAGAGATACTTGACAATGCGTTGAAGGTTTCAAGGGTGAGCGATCGGTCGGTGAATAGCGGTAAAACATATTGTGCATTTATAAAGTAGATCAATTTTCGCGAAGAACGCATGGCGATGGCCGAGGCTTGCCGCATATTTGAAGCGTTGGGATTTAACAATGTGCATTCCGTTTTAGCCACAGGAAACATTATTTTTACAATTAATCGAACAAAAAGTACGTTGAAAAAGATCATTGGGAAAGTTTTAATGCGTCGCTACCCCTTTGCCATTGATGTTTTCGTAAAAAATAGTCAAGAAATTCAGAATATTTTTAATTTCAATTCCCTTGAAATCAGAAAAGAAATGTATATACAAACATTCGTTTTTAACGATGGATTTAAAATCCTTCTTAGGGAAAAATTGAACGAAATTCCATTCCTTGCCCATGTCAAAAAATCAATGTTCGCCAGGAGTCATTTTTTTAAGATATTATCGCGGAATACTTTGAAGTACCACTCACATTACGGACGATTGGTAGTATGAGAAAAAGTATGTCGGAAACTATCGCTGCTAGAAAACTAAAAGAACGTTAAAAAATTTTCCATTTTTAGAAAGTTTTTCTGAAAAAAAAATATATAAATAAATTTAGCTTGAATATTTTTTGACCTGACCCTTCGGGTCGGGTTAGATCTTTTTTATTTTTTTGGCCCCTCCCCGCGGCGAAGCCGCGGGGAGGGGCCGATATCCGGCCCCAGAGAAGGTATTCCCTGGCAGAGGGTTCAAGGGGGAAGGATTCCCCCTTGTAAACCAAACTCATTCATATTTAGTTTGAAGCTTTTTCCGTAATGGCTTCCACGCGGTGGCTGAGGGCCTTAACGGAAAGCATCCATAGGGCACAAATGCCAATAAAAATCGTAAATGTATAGGGTGCAATGATGAAATAGTTTGCTCCAGGAATGAGGAGGAGTAGGGATTGAATCCAAGCTCCACCGGCCTTGCCGAAACGTCCACCGACTACCTCCACAACGGCCTTACCCTTAACTTTCATATCTTCATCGAGAGGAATGTAAGCCATTTCCTTGGTCAAATCAAACAGAGCATACTTAACCGCCTTCGAAATGGCAACCACCAACGCACCGAGAATAACTGCACAGAAAAGAGGAGTCGTCGAAAGGGATTGGAGCAATGCCACTAAATTCTCTCGGAATAGAACGAAAACGAAAAATGAGGACCCCAGCAGAAGGAGCATAACCGGTGTCGCAATAGCAGCCGTAAACCAACGACAAATGCGAAGAATATTGCCACCAATAATGAGCATTACCATCGAAGCAATACCCCCGTAGAAAGTATATCGATTCATGAATGTGTTATAAGCATTGGGATCGGAATATTGCATCCCCAATTGTTTTTTCCATAGGCCCTCCACCAGGTTTACACTAATTCCATAGCATACAACCAGCGCTACGATGAGGCCCAAATAGGGGGATGTGAAAATGATTTTGAAACTCTGCAGCAGGGGTATTTTTTTCTTACCCTTACCACCCGTATTGCCGGGAAGTTCCGGTTTGTCGTAGAAGCGCTTATCGGTGAGTACATACCTGTAGATCCAACGGTAGATGCACATGGCAACAATTCCTAGGACAACGACAATTCCCATCATATATTTCAGAGAAACTTCCCAGGCATCGACGCCGACAGGAACTTTTGCGCGGATATCGGAACACCATTCACCAACTTTCCCTTCCAATAGAACGGATAGTTGAGCCATGAATGCGAAAAATGCATACATTCGCTTCGCTTCGGATGTCTTTGTAATTTGATTGGCGAACTGCCAAAACGACAGCGACAGCAATGCCGAACCCCAAATTTCCGCTAAAATATAGAAAAGGGAGTAGGACCAATTGCCGATAATGGCGATGGGCCAATGGAGAAACTTCGGTGCAGCTTCTCGCCAGCAAGCTATGGTTTCCGGTGAAAAGTGTAAAACACTTAAGCTAGGATAAATGAAAAACGCGAAGCAGCCGAAGAAAAGGATAAACGGCGTCAACGTTACATAAAACAGGTGCTCATTTGTAAAAATATTACTTGCTTTCGCATAGAGCAGCAAAAATAAAATAGCTGCCGGCGCTACGCAGTATCCCTTTAAAAACGGAATAACTTCCGCATCGGATCCCGGACCCGTAACAATGAGCGAATCTTTAATGTTCCTTAAACAGGTATAATTAAAAAGAATACAAAAAAACATGAATCCCATGGGAATTGCTTTTTTGAGCTCATACACATAGAGCGGAAAAAAAATACGGCGCAATTTTCCAAACTCTTGACCATTTCCTTGAATAATATTAGCCATAATTTGCCTTTAGTCATTAAATGTTAAAACTAAACACAGTTTTGTAGTATATAATACACTATTGTTAAGCAAGCTATTTTTTAAATTAATTACAACAGAACTTCTTGACATATGGGGTAATGCGCTAAAAAAATATAATAAAAATGATCATTTTTTAAATTTTACTTTACATTGCAAAAATATTCAATAGTTTGTATTATGGTAAATTGATCAGTATAGAAATATGAAAGATAGTGATAAAGTAAAAATAATATCGACGATAATTGCAAGTACTCTGAACATCTTCCCTATGAATCAAACGGCATTGGCATCGTTCCATTACAGTCCTAACACCATCAACAATATTGATCTTAGTCAGAAAAAAAAATATTTGGAAGATGCTATTGCAAGAGGAGAAGTCCATCTATTTGCAGATAGCGCAGTAATGTCTTTTGTGTTGCTTGATAGAAAGGGGAATTTATGTTCTTTACCAATAAGGAATGTTGCAAGCATTAATTTAGATTTAATTAACGATGATCATTGCCATATTTTGCCCCAGCCAATGCTATCTTATGTTGCTGATGCTTCCGAAACGGAAATTCAACGCCAATTTTATAATCGCATTATGTGTGGAAAATTCATGTACCGTCTGAACAATAGAAAAATTAAATTATTGAATAGCATCAAGAATCTTGAACAACTCTTAATAGTTCTCCAGGATCAACGACAGGATGAGGTTTCAATCACTTTCAATTATCATACGGGCCAATTTCAGCCGTGTGCAAATGTTACAATGCTCGGCGCAGCTGAGTCCGTATACAAGGTAATACTTCCTAGTTCAATCTATCGCAGAATCGTTTCTCAAGTAAATATTGATCCGAACAATTGCATCATATACGATCAAAAGCAAAAGATATTCAAAGCTGTGGAATGGAATATCGCCATAGATGCCATTGTTGCAGTGGTATGGGGAACTCAGTATGCCTACACAACTGCGGATCAATGGGAACGCTTACCTCGCAACTACTATGAAATGGCAAAAGGTACATCATCAACAATTTGGGAAAAAATAAAGAATTTTGTCCATAGAATTTGGGATGAAGCAAAGAATGTTGGTAAGTATTTGGCGGCATACCCCAACAGTTAGTGGTGCTGCAAATACCGTATTACCTATTGCTAGTACAGCAGTTAGTACACTAAACCCCGTTTTGCAACAACAGATGAATTCTCCAGTATCCGAAGTACAACCACCCTTGGACTCCACATCATCCTTGTTGGAACAGTAGACGAATTCTTCACACGAATTTTCGAAATCAAATGCCGCAGCTTTATACGATGCGCAATAAACAGGAAAAAGAGTGTAATTTCATAGGGCATATCAAAAAGGTTACGACAGAGGAAATAAAAACCCAAAGTTTGGATATGCCTTTTAAGCCTCTTCAGTCTGAAGAAGTTCTTGAATATGCTCGAGAAAGAATTCCGTATTACGCTTCGGCGACTGTATGGAATCAATGACATCGCTGAATAAAGAACTTTTTCTTTCCTGTAAACGTTGAATGCCGGATTCTATTGAATTTTGTGTGATAAAACGATAAACTGTTACATTTTTTTCCTGGCCAATGCGATGCACACGATCCATGGCCTGTTTTTCCGTTGCCGGGTTCCACCAGGGATCCATTAAAAATACCGACTCAGCTGCGGTCAGGGTAATACCCGTTCCACCCGCTTTGAGAGAAACTAACATAACGGCATGGTTAGCAATATTTTGAAAATCATCTACCACCGTATTACGATTTCTTGTCGCGCCAATGATTTCGAAACAATCAATGGCAGGAAAATTGCTTAGAATCATTTGCTTAACGCGTTGGAGAAGTGTGACAAATTGGCTGAAAATAACGACTTTTTTTTGACTACCAGCAAATTCACGCTGCAACATATCGCGCAATAGCATGAGTTTGCCACTATCTTCAACGGTCGCATTAACGGAGGGAACAATACCGGGATCGCAGGCAACTTGGCGTAGGCGCGTCAGAGCCGATAAAATACCAAAACGGTGATTCTTTAGGTCAAATTGGTATCGCTCATTACCATAACGCTTGAGCGTAATATCGATGAAATTTTTGTAGAGCATCTGTTGTAGTTGGGTCATTTCGCAGGGAACATTAATTTCCATTTTTTGTGGCAATTCCTGCGCTACGATTTCCTTTGTGCGGCGCAGCATAAATGGCGCAATTTGTTTTTTTATTTTTTCAGTAATTTCTTCCATTTTGCATAATTCAATGAATTGTTTTTTTTCGCCCAACAAGCCCGGCATCAGAAATCGAAAAATACTCCACAGGTCCATTAAATTATTTTCGATGGGTGTACCACTCAGCGCCAGCCGCCATTTCGAATGGATGGCCGTACATGCATGAAAAACTTTCGTCGTCGGATTTTTTATAAACTGTGCCTCATCTAGAACTGCAAGTTGAAAGCTTTTTTTCGTAATCATTATTTTATGGCGACGTACCTGGGTATAGCTCACCACCCAAATATGGATATTGGCATCGTCCAGATTCGCATTAGCCGAAAAAATCTGAACATTTAATTTGGGAAAGAACTTTTCCGCCTCATTTTTCCAAACATAAACAACACTGGCCGGACAAATGACGATAGTTTGCTCCCGAGAATTCATTTTGGAAATAAAAGTAAGTACCTGGAGCGTTTTTCCCAGACCCATATCATCGGCAATGAGTCCATGAAAACCGTGTTTTAGAATATGGTTAATCCATAGAACACCCTCCCGCTGGTAGGAGCGCAAAATTTTAGGCAGAATAAAAGCTTTTTTAGGTGGAGAAGCGAAAGATTGTCTCCACTCAGCAATTTGAGGGCTTTCCTCGTATGGAGTACCCGAATTACTAAATATGGAATACATCATGTAGCGAGGGACTTCGCCATGAAATTTACTGAGAATGGACTGTTGAGTGCGGGTAATTTCGATCTCACGACTGGTCATGCGTACCACCCCAAATCCTTCGATAAACATGGGACTACCTTCGCTATGTAAAATTTTTTTAGTGGCATTTTGCGATAGGACAACTCCTTCGTTGGAGAGTTTCAGGGAGAGACTGATGGCGTGCTGTTGTTCTGTTTGTTCCTGGGCCGCAAAGGTTGCGTGAACCTCCTTTATTCCCTTGCACAATTTTTGGACATTTTCATCGAGTTGAATAAGGAAATCTGAATTCCAACGCGACAGTGTATTGCGACAAAAATCAATCGCAAATGCGACGTTCATGATGCGATACTCTTTATTTTGCTTGATAAGCAAAAAGCCTGCCTTACGGGCTAGGTGGATTAGTTTGACAACGGAATCGCGATCTTTGCTAGAGAGCATATTGCTACACTTCGATAGACGGTCTGGAAAAACGAGTTTACCGGTAGCGTTCCAATAGGCTTTGAAACACAAATTTTGTCCGGACATATAAAATGATAAACGCAATGGTTTTTCAATTTGAATTTCCGTATCATTGGTACGGCTTTCCTCTTGCTGTTCACTGGTATTTTCGAGATTAAATTCCGGAGCAAATAGCGCTTCTTGCTTTTCGAGAATCACCTCATCGAGAGCGAGAAGGGCAGCGATAGCGGGTTTTGCATCATGGAAAATTGAGGAACGCGCCGAGAGCTGTTTTCCTTCGAGATCGACAACAGCAAAAAATTGAGATTTATTGTCGCCCATATAACGCACGATGACATCGTCAGGACGTATCTCAATTTCTTTAATGGTACACCGATTAAGAAAATCTAAACCATCTCGAATTTCATCCCGTGAATAGGATTGTTGCCAATCACTGTTGGCGCAAATGTCCATCCATTTCTCCAATGATTGCCGTTTAAATGTTACTGCAGGAGCACGATTATACATATTAAAACCTTCCGGATCCTCATTCTTGAAAAAAATAGCAAAATGATCAAGCATTTTCTTTCTTTTCTTATACCTACACCATATCATTCTTCGAAAAGGATAGATTGGGCGTGACTATAGCCGTTCAAAATATGATGGCCTTTTTGCGTATTAAATCGGCATGTAATGTGGGATTTTTCAAGAATAGGATTGAAATTTTTTCGAACTTATGTTTAATGTTGGAACATGGCAGTAAGAGTAGCTATTAATGGATTTGGACGGATTGGTCGCCTCGTATTTCGTGCGATTGTTGATTCGGGAAAATTGGGCAACGACATTGAAGTTGTTGCCGTGAATGATCTTGTTCCAGCAGATAATTTAGCATATTTGCTTCAGTATGATTCTACGCAGGGGCGTTTTGAAGGTGAAGTTCGCGCCGAGGGAGAGGATGCGTTGATCGTTAATGGCAATCGAATCAAATGTTTTGCGGTAAAAGATGGCCCCACGGCAATGCCCTGGAAGGATCTAGGCATCGATGTGGTCATCGAATCGACGGGGTTATTTACTCAGGATACGCTTGCCGAAGGTCACCTGAAAGCTGGGGCAAAAAAAGTAATCATTTCAGCTCCAGGAAAGGGCGAACGTGTTAAAACTGTGGTGATCGGCGTTAATGATCATACACTTTCCATGGAGCATGATATTATTTCCAACGCCTCCTGTACGACGAATTGTCTAGCACCGATTACGAAGGTTATTCTTGACCATTTTGGAATTGAAGAGGGTCTTATGACGACAGTTCACAGTTACACTGCGACGCAAAAGACAGTTGATGGACCATCTCGTAAGGATTGGAAAGGTGGACGCAGCGCAGCGATAAATATTATTCCGGCAACGACGGGTGCGGCGACAGCGGTTGGATTAGTTTTACCGGAAGTTAAAGGAAAATTGACAGGAATGTCATTTCGCGTACCGACACCGACGGTATCGGTGGTTGATTTAACGGTTAGGACGACAAAAACAACTTCCTACGAGGAGATTTGCAAAAAAATGAAAGAAGCAGCCGAAGGTTCATTGAAGGGTATCCTAGGTTATACGGACGATGAAGTCGTATCATCGGATTTCATACATTGCAATTTATCGTCGATTTTCGATGCGAGTTCGGGAATTCAATTGAATGATCATTTTTTCAAATTAGTAAGTTGGTATGACAACGAATGGGGGTATAGTTGCCGTTGCACACAATTGATATCAAAATTGGCACAGTTTATTTAGGAATCGGGAAAAAGACCAATTTTCCTGCTATTCCGCAAGTGGAATTTATGTGATGAATGATAAGTTTCGTGAAAATTGTGTTTGCGCACTGTTCGATCCTATTGTCCAATGCTAAAATTAGTAGCTTTTTAAACATGTCGCTTTGGAAATACTTACACTTTTTGCTTTCCGGCGTAGCGAATCTCATTTTCCAGGAGAGGATTGGCGCAGGTGGCAATGGAAGGTAACGAAGATTGGATTTCAACGTGCCGCTTGCTCCCACCCTCTACTTTTTTAGCTTTGAGAAATTGAACTACACTGTCAAGTGATTTTCGAAGCAATAACTTTCTGAAATAAATTTTAGAAAAAATAAAAATATTTTGCACTTTTCTTTTTGGAAGGATCTGTGAATTTCTGGAATAGAATTAATTAATATCCGCCATGCCGTACCTAGCTTCTCTGGAACGACCCGCACCAGTGATTCTAGCGAAACGAATATCGATTATAAAAACGAAAACGCATTAGCGATTATTTTTCATACCGAAGCTCCATAAAAATGGAAATTATATAAAATAGTTGTCTAGGAATCAAATTTTTATAAAACTCATCCCCATGGATTGGAATGAGGCACGTTATGTCGATGATCGTTGCACTCTCTTTCAACGAGAAAGCGGTGTTTTACTCGATATTCCTTCACTTCCCGGTAGCTATGGCATCGGCGAAATTGGTCCCCATGCCCTCAAATTTTTACGCCTTCTACGCGATACAGGTCAAAAATTGTGGCACATCATTTCCCTGCGAACCTTCGATCCGGAACGCTTGTTCACCGGTACTTCCTATGGCTGGAATACGGCCCTGATTTCCTTTGCTTGGTTGCGTGATGACGGCCTGGTAACACTCGATGAATTGATGCAGTTTAAAAAAGATCTAGAACCTTTAAAAAATAACCGTGCCCATATCATTTTCTTGCGCCAGCAGTTTCTCAAACAGGTTGCGAAAAATTTTCACAAAAGAGCATCACCGGAATTACTTGCCGCTTCTATAAAATTTCAAAAATATAACCATCTGTGGTTAAATAAATTCTCACTTTTTCAAACACTTGAAGAAGAATTTGAAAAACCATGGTACCAATGGCCAGATCGCTTGCGATCCTTCAATCGTTTGCCCATCGAAATGGCCATGAAACAACTCCAAGAAAAAATTCAAGAAAAAAATATCTTGCAATTTCTTTTCACACGTTATTGGGAAAAAGTCCGTAGCGAAGCCAATTACTTTGGCATACGTATTATGCTCTCATTGCCTGTTTTTGTAGCCCAAAATAGCTACGAAGTTTGGAGCAATCAATCGCTCTTTTATATTGATGAAGATGGCTCCATGACTGCAACAAGTGGTATTTGCCCCAATCATATCCTTCCCAATGGGAAATTGTTCTGCGGCCCTCAATATCGTTGGAAACGCATCCAAACAGAACAATATAAGTTTTGGATAAATCGTTTCCGACGGGAATTGCAAAATGTAAATATCGTTTTTTTGGAGCATTTTCACGCTTTGTTCGAATGCTACGAATTTCCAGCAGATGATCAAAAAACAGCACTCGAAAATGGTCACCTAGTCTCCACCGACAATCGTAGTTTATTCGATCGAGTCCGCGAAATTCTGCAAACGAAAAATATCATTGCCAGTGATATTTTTGAGAGTAATTCGAAAATGGAACGCGCCATTCGCCAATTGGATATGGCTAGCGCTGTCATTGTTCCTTTTTGCTTTTCTCAAAAAACAACAACGACACAGGTGTTTCCTAGGTATTTTACACAACATCATATTGTCTATTCGAGCAATTACTTTAGCGATTCTTTGTTACAATGGTTAAAAAATTTTTCCGAACGACTTTCTACGGATTCGCGTAGCGAATTACAACGTTGCTTTGGTACGGATTTAAACCGTATCAATCGCAATGGCTTGTTGCATTTGCGAGATAGCGGTGCAGGTGCCGTAATGACAACACTGCCAGATGTTTTAGAATTAGAACAAAAATGTAATGAATTTTTATCCTGGCGCTTCGAGTGGGAACAAATCACAGACGTAGTAAAAACTCGACTCCTACAACTATCGCAACGGTAATCTTGACCTCAGAGGGCTCCGCCTATGGGGCTCTGCCCCATACCCCGCAAGGAGTCCGGACTCCTTGACCTCGGAACGCGGCCAAACCATGCGAAATTTTCGCATGTTTCGGCCGCACAGGACTTTAATTAAAAATATTAAAGCCCCCGCC
>JAIRRZ010000023.1 GCA_031255715.1 Puniceicoccales bacterium | reverse complement strand
AATATATTTCAAAAAAGTTTCCTCATCGATAAAACAGTAATCGACGCCATCAATCTCGCCGGGACGAGGCTCGCGCGTGGTCGCCGTAACAATTCTTTTGAGGTTACTCCCATAGTTTTTCACTAAACGGCTGCAAACCGTCGATTTTCCAATTCCCGCAGGTCCTGAAATAATAAAAATCTTGCCGAAACCCATGGCTTATACCTTCTGCAAGGAATTTTCTCTAGTTCAAGATTATTTTTGAAATTTTGTCACAAAACTTCAAACCGGTACGGATCATTGATGAAATTAAAGCAACTGAGCTATGTCTAGGAACTCCAATCTGATTATTCATCGAAAATCTTCCCAACGTGATGCATAAAATTTCTATCACATGACATGAAAACACAATTTTTTCATCCCCAAAATGGGGCATAAAAAGACGAGAAGTAGACTTGCAATGTTTTTATTTTTATTTCACTTCTCCCTATGAGATTGCTTTCAGTCATCGAAAATTGTCGCGATTTGCGCACAATCGTTGACTTATTACATATCAATGGAGGGCATTGCTACCTCGTTGGAGGATGTGTTCGCGACTATCTCCTAGGTCTTAGGAGCCAAAATTTTGACCTCGAAGTTTTTGGTCTTTCTTCAGAAAAAATTGTCGAGATCTTAAACCCAAGCTACAAAATCGATAGGGTCGGAAAATCCTACGGTATTCTAAAGATTCGTGGCTGCGATATTGACATCGGTATTCCTCGTCAAGAACAAAAAATGGGCCCATTGCATACCGATTTCGCAGTCCAGGAAGACCCATTTTTGCCATTGGAACAAGCCATCAGACGCCGCGACTTTACGATTAATTCCATTTATTTCGATATTAAAAATCAGCAAATTATCGATCCCTTTCACGGAAAAGAAGATTTGCAACAAAAAATTTTGCGCCATACAAGTGAATGTTTTTCGGAAGATCCCCTACGTGTCCTACGCGGTATGCAGTTTTGTGCGCGATTTCAACTGACACCGGCCCCTGAAACGATCGAACTTTGCCAAACACTTTCGATACATTCCCTTTCTCCGGAACGCATTTATCAGGAATTTGATAAGCTTCTCGTTCAGGGTACGCAACCATCACTCGGCTTAAATTTTCTCCGCCAAACCGACTGGTTAAAATTTTTTCCAGAGATTCATCGCTTGGTCGGCATCGAGCAAAATCCCATAAGCCATCCCGAAGGCGACGTTTTTGTCCACACATGTTGCGCTTTGGATGCGTTTGCGAAAAATCGAACGCAGAACGTTTCGGACGACTTGATACTCGGATTCGCGCTCCTGTGCCACGATTTCGGCAAACCAGCAACCACCACAAAAGACGGCAAAGGTATCCATTCCTATTGGCACGAAATCGCAGGAATTTTGCCAGCTAAAAATTTTATGGAGCGGCTACGCGTCCCTAAACGTATCATGTTGCAGGTACTGACGCTGGTCCAATACCACATAGAACCCCGACTGTTTTTCAAGCGCAAAGCATCCGATGGAGAGTTGCGACGCCTTTCCTATAACGTCCATCGGCTCGATTTACTCATTCTCATGGGATATTGCGACTGTTTTGGCCGAGTGAAACACAACGATGAAATTCGCTCTTGGATGACCGAACGCGCTGGAAATCTCGGCATTTTAAATGCTCCGCCCAGAGCCATTATTCAGGGACGCCATTTAATTGAACTCAGTTTATCTCCCTGCAAGGATTTTTCCAAAATACTCTTAAAGACATATTTTGCCCAATTGAATGGCAACTTTTCGACCATCGAAGGCGGACTATCTTACGTTCAAAAACTAATATCTACGGACGAAAATTTGATATCGAAGCAATCCGATCATTCAGTAATCAGTTAAAAATTCAAAAAAAGAATTAATTTTCCATTTTCCTATAAAAATTATTGCTTTTTTTGTAGTTTTTGTTCATAGTCATTCAAGGATGTCTATGCTAGCGACAATACATGTTATCGATTTCGAGGGCAATCGTACTCATGGGATTTTAGAATATGGCCTAGTAACACTGAAAAACCTTATGATTACGGAAATTTCGATGGCAAGCTGTTGTAAAAATTCAAGCAATCCAACGGCATGTTTCGGAGAACATTCACGTTTTCCTTCCAACGAAAAAGATAAAAACTTTAGGCACTATTTGCCATTCTTCATAAAAAAAAGATCGGAAGGTCTTTTCTGTGCCCACGGATCTTCTTTGGAAGATCGCCTCCTCCGACAGTACTGCCTTACACCGGGAGCAATCGGTTCACTACCCAAACAACGCACTTCTAAAAATATTCAAAAATTTCTTTTTCAAAAAAATATTATATCCGAATGTTCTATCCCAACGATAACGGAATTCCCCAAAAGTATTTCCTGGGGGCCGTGGATTGATACCTATAAAATTTATAGAAAATACTATCCAGCAGCGGAGTGCTATGAGGTTGCGGAACTCATCCGTCATTTTGGGTTAGAAAAAAAGTTAATGAACTTGGCAAAGAAATACTTTGCAAAGGCACTGACTTTCCATCGGGCACCCTACGATGCTTTGGCAACGTCATTATTACTACAAAATTTTATCAATCATTTCCAGATCAAGGACGTTCAGTTTTTACTCGATCATTAAAAGTTATAAATTACAATTTTCATACGTAATTTTATTGACACAGGAAAAAAATAGGTATTTAAAAAAAGAGTGTTCATTGTGGGAGCCGAAAATAGTCCTGGTCCACGGAATGGTGGAGCCCATTGGATTCGTTAAAACCAAATGAATATGGCGCTTGGGTTCGTAATCAATTAGTGGATATATTTCGGAACATTGTAGAACAGAAGGAGCGAATAAGACAGCTTGGTTAAACGATTCCTCAACCATGAAAGTACCTGTGCATCGGGAAAAATTCCATTGCGAAGGATTTCATCGACCGGGTTTAGCTCAGCCATACCCAAACTCAATCCATATCCTCAGATAATCGTTTCGAAAATTTCATACAGATCCTGCAAAGCGCCAGTATTCTTAAATAGTTATATGACAGAAGACTCTACGAACACATCTTCACACATTTCGGATTATTTTAGCTGAAATTTAGAGTATTATTTGTTATAGGCAAAAACAAATTCCCCATCCGGAGCCTGCGCTCTTACTAACACATAACCAGCCACAGCTTGAGGCTCTTCACTCTGAATTCCTTCCATAACTTTCGGCGTTCCGCCTCCAATTCCAGGATTAGGAATCAATACATAATCGTTATTCCAAGGATCCTTCGGAGCTGTTTCGCTATCATTATCTAAAGTAATCAGCTTTTCTAGATCTTTCCAGTTCGCTGGAAGTCGACTGTCGTGGGTAACTTTGTACGCTTCAATCGCACTTCGAATGGTTTTAGAACAAAACAGTTTCGCTGTCGCCTTCTTTCCTGCATCCAAGTTTCCTCCCAGCGACTTTACTAAAACTCCCGTTAGCAAGCCAATTAGCGTGATGACAATTAAAATTTCAATTAATGTCATACCATTTTTACTACTCTCTTTATATATTTTCATGATCTTTCCCAATTAAATAATTTTCTCGAATCCTATTTCGTTTTTATTAGAAAGCAAGACATTTTTACATTTCAATATACTTTCAGTATGTTTTTATTGATTTTCCAAAAAAACAAAAGAGTTTAATGTGAATCATACACTCCGCGTGTAGACTAGTACGTCGGATCCATAGGACCCGACTGCATGATCAGCGGATAATTTCGCGATAACTCCTGCAAACAACTGAACGCAGCACCGACACATTTCAGTATCCCCCACCCGCTTCTAAATGCGAATCACATCCGGCGTGAAAGCGATTACAAGCCTATAGGACTGGCCGGGATGCATGATCAGCGGATAATTTCGTGATAACTCTTGCAAATAGTGAATTTTTCCACAGCAGGTGCGATAATCCGGGTCATCAACCACATCCTTAATTTCCTGCCAGTTTAACATTAAATCATCGTGCTCTACCACCGCTCCTAAACTTCGTTCATCCAATGCTAAATTATGTGCTCCGTAAATCGAATGGGGGGCACTCAATGCTATCATATATCGCAAAGACTCGATACGTATGCGATCCTTCACCGTGTACGTAAATTCCGATGTTATTTTCTCTTCGGAAAAAACCCACGCCACCTTGCAACTTGCTAGTCCAGGAACGATTTCTTCTTCAACCGTAATCAATTCCGGTTGCTCATAGGCAAAAACAATACTCCTATGGCTTCCTAATCCCGTCGATAATTTTTTGCCATAGTAGGACGGAATATAGCGCTTGCCATTGATCGTCAATTCCGGTTGCAAAATCGGCAGATATTTTCCCGCCGGCCAATCGAATACCCCAGGACAATGCGGAAATGCTAGGCAATTACTGTCAGCTTGTCCATTGCCTCCGATAAGCGGCAATTGCAAATTCATTCCCGTTTTGCCATCGCGATAGATAAACAATCCACTTTCTCGTTTTGCATCTTTATCGAAAATTACTAGGCGATTTCCCGGTTTAAATGCTGAAACTCTACGAATTCGACCTGCATTGATCGAACTTTTCCGCGCTAACCGTGACCATTGACATAAATAGCGTACCGCATCAAAATTTGCCCGTATGCTGCTTTGCTCCACACCTGAAGAACGCTCACCATCCCGAATAACCACGTAACCCTTTTCTTGATCGATGTAATGGCAAAAAAACTTTTGAAATAAATCGAGGACAACATTGACGTACAGTGATTGTTTCTCCGGTACAATCCATCGATCCCACAATGCCTGCAAAACTGTACTAATACAATACATTTGCGCATACGCCCCAACACCTCTACCATACACTAAACATGTGCCATCTTCTCGCATCAAATCGAGAATCAAACCGATGTATTTTTCGGCGTGGGTACGTAGGCTGGGTAACTTTTTTTCGATGAAAAAACTATCCGTATGGAGATGCAATGCCTGACGAATGAACGAAAAATTAAAGAGTCCATTGGCATCGAAATTACCACCGACACCATGCCCATTATTCCCGTCAAAAAATCCTCCCGTCGAATGCTCTTCACAGTAGGCTAAAAATCGGTCGATCAGCTTTCCTGTTTCATCCTTTTTAGTAATGCGTAAGCCGTAGCGCGCAACGGATTTCGCTATGGCACAGGCAAATCCATTGCCCTTAAATTCATCCCTACGTATCAATAAATTATCCAATTGAACCCGCACATCCCCGTGCAGCTTCTCCCAAACCGGGTTACGCTCTTTGACAACTCCAAAGGATAGCAATGCCAAAGCAATATAACCACTCCAATCACTACTTTTAGGTACAACCTGCAGCTGGTAAACGATCGTCTTCGCTGCAAGATCCACCATATCGTGATCCAAAAAAGTCGTTTCATGTGTTAGTCGATAATACTCGCCCAAAGCAAACGCGATATGCGCCGCCTCGTCGCCTGCGAGCTCTTCTCGACCGACAGTCTGAATACTGCCATCCTCATTGATGTAACCCAAATTGTGACTCAAAACCGATCGAGCCACATCCGCACATTGTTCCGCGAAATTCTGCATCCTGTAATATATGTTAATGGCTTAGTGTCGTTTGCAATAAAATCAAGAATTCTTTATTGTTTTTTGTCTTTTTTATGCGCGTCATCAGTAAATCGGCTGCTTCTTCAGGTTTTAACCCTGCCAAAGCCCTCCTAAAAAAGTGTATCCTATTCAGCAAAGTGGCTGGTAAAAGTAATTCTTCTCGCCGCGTTCCCGAAGCTTGAACATCAATCGATGGATAAATACGCATATCCGCTGCTTTTTTATTGAGCACAATTTCCATATTCCCTGTTCCCTTAAATTCCTGAAAAATGAGATCGTCCATGCGGCTACCCGTTTCGATCAACGCCGTAGCAAGAATCGTCAGGCTGCCACGGCCTTCCAAGTTACGCGCTGCAGAAAAGAGCATCCGTGGTCGCTCCAATGCCTTTACATCCACGCCGCCGGTCATCGTTCGTCCACTGGAAAACTGCCGATTATATATCCTCGCCAATCGCGTTATGGAATCGAGCAAAACGACCACATCCTTTCCCGCTTCCGTAAGACGTTTGGCACGTTCAATGGCTAATTCAGCGACCTGAATTTGCGTCAATCGCATTTCATCGTTCGATGAGGCAAATAATTCCGCATCTACGGTACGCTGAAAATCTGTTACCTCTTCCGGCCGCTCATCGACGAGCAAAACGATGAGATGACACTCGGGATGATTTTCTTTAACACCAACTGCAATATCGTGAAGCATGGTCGTTTTACCGGCTTTTGGTGGCGCTACAATAAGCCCACGTTGGCCTTTACCGAGGGGGGCAAAAAGATCAATAATACGATTAGATAGGCGACCATCTCGGGTTTCTAGGGATAAAGGCTGATCCGGAGCTACGGAAGCACGCTCCTCAAATTTTGGCAACTCCATACGTACACCGGGCGCTAGACCATCAATTTTTTCGATTTCGACAACCCGTGGGTTAAGATCGCCCAGCATCTTAGCTTCAAGGAACATTCCCCGGCGTAACCGATAGCGTGTCAACATATCCCGTGCGATACAAGGATCCTTACGCTGCACCTTACCCAAGAAGCGTAGATCGATTAAATTTCCCAATTTTCCTCCGGGCTCAATTTCTAAAATTCCCGCAACGGAAATGAATTGACTTCGATCCCTATGCGCACAATTTTCACCCTCATTTTTATTTTTGTTGTAAATTTCATTCATTTTTATCCTTTTGCAGCCTCATCCATCGCCTTATCTCCTCACGGGGATAGTATATGCCCTTATTTTTCGTCTTTGTAAAGAATATTTTTTCATTTCCGACTTGATATAAATATTTATTATTCTTGATCGTATATAAATATATTTTTCAATCAAAAACGGAATCGATGCCGATAAGTTATTTCTATTTTTCTCGTACAATATAACATCCATAGATTATCCCCTAGTCCAACCGCGACAGCTCCAACAGCGACGTCTTAGAAATGCTATTTTCCAACATGTTTTTTAGCCATACGGACTACTACCGCAAATCCAATGATTCCCAGTAGCAGGGCCATGGGAATAACTGCGATACCCCACCGGAAAGCCGACTCCATTTTTATTCCGCCAAAAAGTTTGGTCACACCTCCAATCATACTGTGCAATATGTAGCCAAAAATCATGATGATCATATTAGCCATGGCCTACTGATAAGCATAGAAAAGAGAAGCGACCATCCACATGACAGTTGCGGTTATTGTTGATGATTTACGAATATCAAACATAGGAACATTTCCTAAGCCGAAATGTATAAAGTCAATACCATATTATACTTTTTTTTTAAAATTTTCTAAGCCGACAAACAAATGAAAATAAAGGAGCAAAATTCTTTTATTTCACCATACCTTTATCTCAGAAACAAAGCCGGCGCAAATCGATAATACTATGGCTAATTTTCCCCTGAAGCAGTGCATAAATATCGGATCCTGGAGGAGGTGGGATGGATACATCCTGTTCAATGGCAAAATAATATTGATCGCCGCGTTTTTCATAGAGCGCGCAATAGACCGGATAGTCTGCATTTTTGCCATGCATGATATTACTCAACATCGTGATTTCTTCGGATGTTTCCGAAGTTGTCGGATATGGAAAGTTGATATTATGGACCACATTATCCGAAGTTTTTGCGATATATTCCGCATATTGTACTGTTTTTTTGATGGCCTCATCGATACTTTTCATGAGGCCTTCGTGGGCAAGAAAATCGATTTTTTTTTGAATATACTGCTTATCCTGATCCGGCAAACACTGGGAAACGGCGATTGATGGAATGCCAAAGGCAGCGCCTTCTATGGCACCACCGATAGTACCGGAGCTAAAAATCATGGGAACGGATATATTAACGCCCCAATTGATACCGGAAATGACAATATCGGGGCGTTGTTTTTCCAGCCAATGGGAAAGTGCCAAGTTGACGCAATCCAATGGTGTTCCATTGACCGCCCAAGCTGTGCATTCTAATTCTTCAAATGGTACAATAGAAATACCGCGCGTCAAGCCACACGCTCGTCCAACACCGCTCTGTTCCATCGCCGGCGCGGAAACATAGACCTCCCATTTTTTTTCGATTAGCGCGCGAGCCAATCGCTGCAATGCGACAGAATGGATGCCATCGTCGTTCGTCAAGAGCACTCTCATCGCCAGCCACTATGAGCGAAACCGAAAAAAATTCAAGACCTGATTTTTTAGATTAAAAATTTCAATATTCTTCTTACCTAAATCGCTGATTTTTAGGTTTAAAAATTTTCAAATAAAAAAAAGCTTGACATCGAAAGCTTCGGCCATCAGAGTTTGATTATTATGAACAAGTATAATATTAGTATAGGTACTATGAGCCTCATTTTTCTGTGCACACAAACATTTTGCTCGGCAATGGAAGATTATGAAGAAACCAGAAAAGTTTTCGAAAAAGCAAAAGGAGCTTTTGACAAAGCAAAAGGAGCTTATGACAAAGCAAAAGGACTTCGTAAACAAGTAGAAAATGAAGATTTTGAAAGAAGAAACGAAGATATTGCAGTCATACTAAAAAGTTTGTCAGGATTGAATCTTCAAAATGCCCAGGCTAGCATAGAGCATGATATAAGAAGCGGTTATTCAAAAAAATTACAAAAGCAGTTGAACAATATGAGAAAAAAACTCCTAGTGATATCGCAGGATGGATGGCTAAAGTTACGCAAATTAAAGAACATATAAATAATCTCCAATCAATATGCTGTGATCAACAGGTAATACTTGGCCTCAACAATCAATTCAATCATTTTCGGCTAAAAGACGAACAATTCAATTGTCCTGCAGATGCTTGTATCCTGTCGTTACAATTTCCGTTACTGAGACTGCAGGAAATGCAGGAAATGCTGCAAACGCAACCCATTTACCAGGATTTTTCATTGAAGTTAGAAGCTCTTATTGGAGAGATGGAAGAATTTACCCGTCAATGCTATAAAGAAATGGCTGATTACAGTCAGCGCGCACGGTCTCCTGTGTTCTGTAATCTGGAAGAACAAATACGACGATACATGGAACCAATAGAATTCTCCATACGTAATTTACTCTTTAAGATATTCCTTGATTCATTTGATAATGGTCTACCGTTAAAATGTGAAACGTTATGTGAAACGTTAAACGTGGAAACGGACGACAAAATATTACCTATGACTGTCTATCATGCGGCCAACAGTAGGAAAAAATTGCCCTGTATTGTTTGGATACATGGCGGGAATATGTTCTCCGAACTAGTTACACCTCCAAATGATCGGACCTTATTTTTTCAGTGTATTGGTAGATTTTTTGCTTCACAAGGCGTAGTTTTTGCATTCATTGAATGGAATGCTGACTTTGGCAAAGGCAATATTATCCAGCAGATTAAAGATCAAGTAAATAGCCTCCAGGAGTTATCGTATATTGATTCCACTAAAATGACTGTGTTTGGGCATAGCATAGGAGGATATATATTATCTATGTTTATTGTCAATGATCCCCTTTACTTAGCTAATGCATTCCAAAATGGGATTGTCTTTGTAGCTCCTGTAGTTAATGAGGCATGGACAGGAGGTCGCTTCACGCAATTCGGGGACCTGAATGAAGAATGTGCTTGTAATTTTTTAATACCGTTCGGCCAATTACCTGAATCGATCGATAACGAGCCCATAGGTACCTATACCATAAGGGACCTATTACGACGAAAAGAATATGCGTCACGAGTTCTATCAATGATGTATCCGTTTTCGCCAACCTGTGGAATAAGCAATGAAGAATTGCATAATAAATTACAAGGTTTCAGTCAAATACACATTGCATTGGGAACAAGCGATACTAATACTCATCCCCTCACACAGGGCGGAACGATGGCTTTTGAACTTAAAGAGGCGGGTCTGCATAATTGGAGAATACACACCTACGAAGGGGGATTTCATAGCCTTCATCTACCTGAACCTTTGTTTAAGAATCCTCCTCCTGATCTTTCCATAGTTATACAAATGCTCGGCGATACCCTTGCAATAGCAAAAGGCAATCCTCCTCAAGGAACTCAAGATCTCAGCAGAATATTAAATGGATCAGTTGAGGTATATAGTGAGAACGAGAAAAATGGAATGCGACATTTCGCCAAAAATTCTTTCTTTACACAGGTAAATGTAAACGGACAGTTAGAACGTATACCCTTTCCGAAGACAACATACGGCCAATATATTTTACAAGCGACGGCTAAAAAAGATCAACGCCCATTGCTGCCCTCTCCCTAAATCTAAAAGTTCAAAGTTTCCTTGCCCATTTTTCTAGAGAGATGGTTCGTTGAAATAGTTTATCGATAAAAGTCGAAAATCATTTGATTTCGGCTTTTTTTATTTATGTGAAAAAGTCTATAGATCGAAAAAACTTAGGTTGAAGATTTTAAAATCTTGATAAAGGCATCCTGCGGAATCGATATTTTTCCAATCTGCTTCATTTTCTTTTTACCTTCCTTTTGCTTTTCAAGGAGCTTGCGCTTCCGCGTAATATCCCCACCATAGCATTTCGCTGTCACATCCTTTCGCAATGCACTCAACGTTTCTCGGGCAATAATCGTACTCCCAATCGCCGCCTGAATGGCTATGGCAAAGAGTTGTCGGGGTAAAATTTCTTTCAATTTTTGGCATAATTCCCGACCTTTAGTCACCGACTTATCCCGATGAACGATCAGCGAAAAAGCATCAATCGCCTCTCCATTTACCAGTAAATCCATTTTCACCAAATCCGATGTCTTGTACTCCGCCAATTCGTAATCCATCGATCCATAACCCTTGGTAATACTTTTTAGGCGGTCGTTGAAATCTACTAAAACTTCATTTAACGGTAACTCACAGTGGAGCATAACCCGGTGCTGATCCACCGTATCCGTCCGCAAACAGACTCCCCGTTTTTCAGCAATCAACATCAGCATATCGCCAATGGAACCATTGGGAATATGCACCATCGCACGAATCATCGGCTCCTGAATATAATTTATGGATGACGGGCTCGGTAAATGAAGCGGATTGTCAACCAATACTTCCATGCCATCAGTTTTCATTACCTGATATACCACGCTCGGATAGGTGGAAATAACATCCAGATCGTACTCCCGGCGAATACGTTCCTGCACAATTTCCATGTGCAGTAATCCCAAAAATCCACAGCGAAAACCAAAGCCCAATGCCGTTGAATTCTCCGATTGGTAAACAAGAGCCGAATCGTTTAGCTGCAATCGTGCCAATGCCGCTTTCAATTTTTCGTAGTCCGGTGTATCAATGGGATAAATACCACTGAAAACCATGGGACGTACCTCCTTGTAGCCCGGTAACATTTCCTTTGCCGGATTAGCGAAATGGGTAATGGTATCACCAATCCTGACCTCCGCTACATTTTTAATATTCGTAACAATAAATCCAACTTGACCCGCTTCCAGTATACCCGTCGAAACCATCTGTGGCGAAAAAATACCCACATCTTTAATCTGTATACGCTGTTCCGTTCCCATGAGTAACAACTCGTCGCCCGTTCTCACCGCTCCAGAAAATATACGAACATAGCAAATCACTCCCTGGTAAGCGTCAAAGACGGAATCGAAAACAAGACAGCGGGTCTGAATACAGTCCGCCCAACGCGGTTGCGGAATGCGATCCACCACCGCATCTAAAATTTCTTCGATACCAATCCCTGCCTTCGCACTCGCCCGAATCGCCTCCTCCCGCGGTATGGCTAAAATATCCTCCAGTTGCGTCAATACCACATCCGGCTGCGCACTCTGCAAATCAATTTTATTTAATACCGGAATAATTACCATCTTTTGCCCGATGGCTAGATTCGCATTGGCTACCGTTTGTGCTTCGATACCCTGAGATGCATCGATAAGTAGTAGCGCACCTTCACAGGCAGCAATGCTACGCGAAACCTCATAAGAAAAATCTACGTGCCCCGGCGTATCGATTAGATTGAGCAAAAATTCTTCCCCGTTGGAACGTTTCAATTGCATCGAAACCGGATGGCATTTGATGGTAATGCCTCGCTCCCGTTCCAAGTCCATCGAATCTAATAGCTGATCCTGCATCTTACGCTTTTGGACCGTATTCGTAAACTCCAATAGACGATCGGATAATGTCGTCTTACCATGGTCGATGTGGGCAATGATGCAAAAATTGCGAATTTTATCCAGTGGACGCATGGGACCAACATCGGGAAACTTCGACTCCTGGCAATGTTAAAGATACCCTCTCGGCTAAAAGGATATTTTTCTATCTATGGTGTAAACATATGAATTTTTTCATACTTAAATTTCCTTTTTATCAACCATTTATCGAGGAAAATCTCTTGACAAATAATTTTTATGACTCTATAACAATTTTTCCTTTTGCAAAAATCAGATTTTCATATTTTATCATATTTTTATTTTATATTATTGGGGTGTCATTGCTTTTTTGTTGTGCTATCCAAGCTTTAATTTATATATTCTATTCTGTGGTTTTCTCGCTTCAACAGTCATTTTTCGACAATCACCGCAGATCATCACAGTCTTCTGACCAATCCATTCCGGAAAATCCCCAAACACATAACGGCAATCGCACAACGGAAGATCCACTAATCACAGCAATCAAAAACGGCTCCCAATCAGCTTTTTCCGAATTCGTCCACACCTATAGGCAGCGTATTTTTTCAGTTATTTACAATATTATTAATAATTCATCCGATGCTAACGACATTGCTCAGGATGTTTTCATCAAAGCTTTCAATTCTATTCATTCCTTTAGGTCGAATTCCTCTCCATTCACGTGGCTTTATCGCATTGCTGTCAATATGGCCCTTTCATTTTTACGAAAAAGTAAAAAACGCAGTGTGGTAAGCCTCGATTATCTCGATGAATCCGGCATAACGCCTGAGATTTTGCAATTTATTCCAGTCGTCGATGGATGCGATCGCTCCACCGCATTAAAAGAATTACAAAAAAAATTGAACGAAGCTCTTCAAAAATTATCTAATAAACATAGAGTGGTGTTCGTATTATTTGAAATCGAAGGATTGTCCCATGAACAAATCGCTTCCATTGTTGATTGTTCAGTGGGAACAGTGCGCTCACGGTTACATTATGCGAAGCAACAGCTACAAGGGTTTTTGAAGGAGTATATGTAGTATGCAACAATCTAGGAAAGATAAAAAATTATCACAGTTATTTAAACTAAAGTCGATTGAAATTCCAACAGAAGAATTTTGGGGGAATTTTGAAATGGGTTTGCAACGTAAGCTTTTAGGACAAATGAACCTTTCAAAGGCAAAGCGAATTTCATTTGGTGGTTGGCTGCATATACTTTTCCAAAAATATAAAATGTATTTTACTTCATTTTCCTATGCGACATGTGGAGTGGTTCTTTTATTGGCTTGCTATGTTTATCCATGGAAAACGACTGCTCAATTAAAAGATTCCATCCTGGCATTTTCTGGAGAAGTATTACCATTGCAGCGGATAGGAAAGGATGCGACTTTAATCCTTAGAATGCCTGAAGTTCAGTATTCAAACTACGTTCGCGATGATATCTATACATCAGGATTGAATTCCCGAGAGAAAGAGTTAGCTTTCTAGTTATGGGGCGTGTCAAAACGTGTTTCACCTTCCAGTTTCTACTCACTTTAGTTAGTGATCATGTTGTTTTGGGTAGTATAAGTTTAAAAGCTCCGCAGGTTTTCGATCTCAAATCTTCGATAGTTAGTAATCACACTATTTTTGGTAACGCAAGTTTAAAAACTCCGCAGGTTTCCGATCTCAAATCTTCAAACAATCAAGAAGAGGAGGACCGTATTTTGCATCCAACCACTACCATTTCTTCCAATACTGTTCCCGAAATGCTTTCTTTGATTTCGAAAGATGTTCAAGCAATTTGGAATGCGAGGAAGAATGCCGTTGTACAAGTTAAAGGCAACACAAAAGATGAACATGGGCAAAACAAATTGCTTTCGGGAACCGGTTTTTTCGTAGACGCCAATGGGCATGTTTTGACAACGGCGGCAATCGCAGCGGAAGCAGAAAACTTATGGGTAGACTATAATGGGTTATCCTATACGGCAATAGTAATAGGAAAAGACCTCACTACAAATCTCGCGATTATTAAATTATTAAAAAAACCTGAACATTTTCAGCATATTGCTTTACAAAAATTTTCATCCTATGAGTGCAGTCAATGTGGTGAACTAGTGGTATTCATTGGTTGCGTTCTTGGGTTTCCACCAGCGCCAAATTTTGGAATTGTTCTTGGAGAAAATATTACTCTTGGTAATCGCGTATTTATTGTCAGCTATCTGCGAAGCAATATTGAAATTTGCGGAGGGGAAAGTGGCGCACCGGTATTTGATAGTTTAGGTAATTTATGTGGAGTTTTAATTGCATCATTACCGGAAGCGCGCTCCAGTTTTATTATCCCAAGCTGCATACTGGAACGAATTTTTCAGGCACTCCTAATGAATGGCACCGTAAAATATAGTTCCGCTGGATTTTCTGTTCGTAGCCAGATGGCTATTTCAGGAAAAAGAGAGATTATTATTTCATCATTACGCGAAAGGACTCCGAAAGACAGTACTAAGGATTATTTAAAAATCGGTGATGTGATTTCAAAAATTGACGGCATTGATATTCGAGAGGAGAAAGACATTGCCAATTTATTATTTTTTAGAAAGCCAAATGAAACCATTACACTTACTGTTTGGCGAAACAATCGAACAATAGAAATTCCAATAACACTAACAGAAAAAACATCGGAACAATTTTTTCTAACTACATAATAACTACACACAGTAGGAACACAATCTACAACAATTGAGATTTTAGAATTATTATAATAAAAATTGCTAAAACTCTCTTACTGTCAAATCTTTAAACCTTTCCTAGAGGAAATCCTTCTCCACGATTTAGAAATCTTTTTATCAATTGATAACTAAATTTCTCTATCATAGGAAAAAATGACTTCCTCCTATTTTTTGCGATTACACGCAAAAAACTCACCTAGTTGACGGCAACTAACGCCAATTCGATTAAGCTTCGGTGGCTTGCGATCTCTGAATTTTTTCACTCAAAGCTTTAGAGTCCCTCTCTAGTTGTTCCCTCAGACTCTGCGTTTTTGATCGTCCCGCCTTTTCTCGCGCTAAAGCTGCCTCAGTTTCTGCTAATTTACTCTGAGCATCTGCTAGACTTCTTTGAGCAGTTTCTAGCACCTGTTGAGCATCTGCTAGCCGACCTCTAGCCCCGTTTAGCCTTGTTTCCCGAAGACTTTGGCTGTCATAAAGATCATTATTATTAAGGTCTGCTGCTGCTCGGTCTGCTGCTGCTCGGTCTGCTGCTTCTCGGGCTGCTGCTTCTCGGGCTGCTACTTCTAGGGCTCGTGGTACTGATTGGTCTGCTGGTACTTGTTGGACTCTTGTTTGGGCTTCTTGGGCTTCTGTTGCTGATTGGCGGATTGCTGCTTCTGCTTGTCGGAATCGGACTGTTACTGCGGATATGTCGGCGTTGGCTTGGTTTAATTCTCCTTGGGCATTGTCAACATCTCCTTGAACGGTTCTAACATTTCCGGTTTCTGTATCTACTGTACTTTGAGCATTTTCTATCTGCTGTTTGCATTCAGCTATTCTACGTTCGCCCTCTGTTATCTTCCCCTCAATATTTGCTTCCTCTTGTTTAACAAGTTCTTTCGCTTTCTCAACCAACTCGTAATCTGCTTTCGTTAGCTTATCTTTTCTGTCTTTCAGTTTTTTCGCTTTATTTCCACATTCCGCTTTTGTCGCATCGCTAGGATTGCCTCTATGCGCTCTCTCAGCGACCACAAGTTCTTTTTCACATAATGCATAGTCCTTTTCAACACTCAAACTATTCAACAACAAAGGAAAAAGATCAATCTCTCTCTGCAGTCGATCTGCTTCATCTTCTGCTTGCCGAACTTGTAAAACTTGATCATCTTTATCGCCTTGAAACACAACACCCATAGTACTCATACTAGCAAAGTCTCGCCCCAAATCCTCCGCGTACTTTTTCCACTTAACACATAAACTCGCTTTCTCTTTAACTCCTTTGAATAAACTTTGCAAATACTTTATTTTAGCTTCTATGGCCTCGGCGATTTTCTGGCATTTCTGTGCTTCATCGTTTTCTGCCCACGCCTTCTCTTGAGCATCCAAAAATTTATCTCTCTCTTGACGAACCTTTCCCTCTTGTGATATGTTCTCACAAGCACAGTTTTGCCTGTGGTATTGGGTACCCTTTGGCCTGGATGCAGTTTGGAACGGCTGACTTGCATTAGTCTGCTGTGGAGGCAGCCCTCTCATACGCCTTAGATCCTCCAATGACATACCCTTCATATCATTTAAATATTTTCCAATCTTAACCAACGTGGTATCCCTATTCGCAAAATGACCTTTCCAAGCTTCACATACGTCCTTCTGTGCTTTTTTACAGTCTTGTTCGCATTTCTCAAGATTCTTACGAGCAGCATTAAGTTCTAGCGAAGTCCCTCCAATGTCACGTTGCACCCCTTCCTTCGATGACCCATCATCGGTACGAGCCAACACTGCATTCAGTGCTTCCAATTTCGACTCTATTGCCAAATATTTTTCTTTCGCTTGTCTGCGCACATCTGCCAAATCATGAGCACTTCTGTCCTTCTCTTCACATAATTTCTTCGATCTATTTATTTCTTCAAGATCTACTAGCAATCCTTTTATATAATTTACTTCTTCACCCATTTTCTCGCGTCTATTTTGCTCATTGGCAAAAGTCAAATCCAAAATCAACTCTGCCTCTCTTCCTGATAAACTATCCCTTATTGTACTATCATCTCTACCTATGCTACAAGCGAGATCATTCACAAATTTCTCCACCCGGCGCTCCAATTCCTCATTCGCATGTTCTACACCTATATTGTGCACTTTTCTTTGAGCTTCCTCTAACTCCTTGACAGACTTACCTTTAGAATCATCCGGCTTAATACTCACAGGCTTGGCCGCCGCCACCTCTTTTTGAATCTTAACCGCCTCTTCTTGAGCCTTACCAGCCGCTGTCTGAGCCTTATCAGCCGCTGTCTGAGCATTACCAGCCACTACCCTAGCCTCTTTTACCTCTCGTCTGACCCCATTTAACTCTTCCTGGGTCTTCGTTTTCAGAGCTGTAATTTCCGCACCCAACACTGTTCGGACCACTTCTGCCATTCTTTCTCGCCCTTCAGGAGTATTCATCGCAACAAAAAGCCTTAAACCTAACATGGTCCGCTCTCGATCATACCGTTTTTTTTCGTTAGTTTCCCATTGCCCAAACCTCCTATATATCTCTTTCCCTGTCTTCGTCAGGATCACTTTACCTCCATTCTTCTCTACTGCCTTTTTTATACGCATCCCATTCTCAAAATCTCTTTGAGACAGCGACCGCTCGTAAAGCTCACTATTCTTTTGATTTAACACTTCCCTTTCCCTTTCAGTCACCCGAACGCCCACACGCTCCGCATCCATCTCAATTAAGTTTCTATGTAAACGAGCTCTCTCCTCCGATCGCTCATCTTGTCCGCCCCCTTTTGAAGACGTTCCATTTTGTGCATTCGCCAAAGACATTTTCGAAGTATTCGCTCTCGAACTACGACGATTTGCACTTGCCACCGCCGACCTCGCTGACTCACCACGCATAAACATCTCCCTCGGATTTCTCGATGCTGCCATCGCTCCTTCAGCGGCAAAAGTTCCCATATACAACATACTGACACACATAGCTGCATGTCCTATCTTTTTACTTTTATTCGTTTCCATATAATCTGACAACGCTGTACAACTTCTTTGATTATTTTTCTTCTGTCAATACTTTTTTTTAAAAAATACAAATTTCGAAAAATTTATAGGCTTTCAAAGCCTAAAAACCAATAATCCAATAAAGCACAGGGTGAAATTCTTATAATTGATTACTTTTATCCCCCTCTAATGGTATGCGCATATCCAGAAACAGTACCCAGAAACAAAAAAGCCAAAAAATAGTTAGATGCGTGAGGGAGGCATGGGTCGGAATCGAACCGACGAATAAAGGTTTTGCAGACCTCTGCCTTACCACTTGGCTACCATGCCCAAATGTTTTGGATAAGAATTATTTCCGCTCCGTTTTCAATAAAATTCTAATAGCCTAAGTACAAAAAAACTGCTTACTTTAATCCCAAAACATTTTTTGTAAAAAAATACCCCAATAAGTTTGCTTAAAAAAATTATGAATACCAAAAAAAACAGTAAAATTAAATTAATCATAAGCGCTAGGATAAAAGTTTTTTCCAAGCCCAAATCCAGGCAAAGATAGAAAAGTCTATGAAATTCATCCGGAGAGCTTAGTTTTTCAGAGGAATTGCATTCACGAATGTATGGTTGTTCGATTTATGATTTTAATTTTTTAATTATATTCCTCACTCCTATCAATAAAAACTTCCCAGCCGTAATAGCTAAATAATAGGATTATTTTGTGAGTTTCATGAAACAGGATAATTTACTTACATTGTAATTATCGATACTTGTAATATTCCCATTATGTTATTGGCAATGGAAATATGAAATGCCTTCACCCATTACATAGCGTTAAGACATTCCAAAAACAAAAGAAAGTTTCAGAAGGCGTACTTTTTCACTTCATTGCATTTTGTGTCAATCGATTGTAATGCCACTTCAATTGTTTGGCAAACCGACTTTTGAAGAAAGGTACCATTGCTTCCCAAGCTCCATTATATTCCGCATATTTTTCGAATAACAATTTGTTTTCTGCTTCTGTCCATTCAAAGAAATGCGGACCAAACCCATGGTGATGATGCGATGGACAATTACGTCCATATTTACCCCTGTGACCACAATGCCAACAGGAACCAAACCCATGGTGATGAAATTCCTTTTCACGGAAAAAATCGGAATCTTTTGAACCGGATTCGCACGCATGTGATCCATGGCAATGAAAACGCACGTATTTGCCATATTCATCACTATTTTTATGCCATGACCTCCCTCGCACTCTACCAGAAAATGCTGGCTCATCTTTTTCGGAACTGCTTGCCAAAACACAAGAACTCAATATTCCTCCCATCAAATATGTTATTAAATATATTGCTTTCATAGGATAAATTTGTATTATTTTTTTATGTTTTTATTATTAACATAACCATTATTTCACATCAACAAAAAGGAAAATGTTTAGCGTTTATGAAAACGTTACATTTTTATAAATTGCTGATCCATAATCCCCGTGGGCATAGCCTCATCGACATCTTCGTCGTTGCTTGTAAATTGTATGTCATCTTTGGGCAGTTCTCCCTGTAAAAATTTTTCCATATCTTCGTGCTCTTTTTGATAGCGTCCGATGAATTTTTCGAGAATTTTTTTAAAGTTATCCACATTCATAAATGCTGTAGGTAATGCACGCGCCATCCCGATTTGCTTACTTTCCGTATCAAAAGAAAATGTCAAGTTATCCGAATCAATACTGCCATTTTGCATGACATAATGACGCAAAATTTCTTTTTTCCCAACATGAGGAACTTCCCCAATTTCCGTATAAAAAATCATACCATCGAAATGCTCATTAAACTTTAAATGAATTTGAAACGTATCATCCACCGCTAAACAACAATAAGCTTCGTTATCCACTTCCAGCTGTGCACCAATCTCCCGACCAAAATCATCGATTACCTGTACCATTAAATCTCTTGACATACCTCATTCCTCTTGAATAAAATTATAAAATAAAAATAAAATGTCAATGAAATTAAAAAATAAAAATTAACATATTGGAAATAACCTAAGGTTTACAAATGTTTCAACGACTAAATGGGGCGTTAGTGCCGCAAAATTATTTTTATCCGGCGACTTTATGACGTAAACCGGTGCATCAAAAATAGGACAAGTTTTATCGGGATTGGTTGGACCAAAGAAAACAACCGTCGGGATTCCCAAGAAATTGGCTAGATGAACGCCTCCCGTATCATTCCCAATTACCAGTTTACAAGCCGCAATTTCATTGGTAAATTCGAGAAGATTTGTTTTTCCAGCGCGATCGATAACGCGATGAGGAAATTGGCTACTAATCTCCTGGGTAATCGTTGCATCACTGGACGTTCCAAAAAGAATAATATAATCGGTTGTTCGCTCTAAAAGAATCGCAATGAAATCGATCCAATATTGCGTAGGCCAGCGCTTGGCAGGATTATTTTGGCTGCCACAAATCAATCCGATCGCATTCGATTTTTCAATTTCTAGGCTGAGAGGCTTGAGATCCCAATTGCCCAGATATCCCATTTCTCGTATGAAAAATTGCGTGGTTCGTTCTTGGTGAACGGTCTGCAAATCATCAAAATCCATAAAAATACGCTGCGAAAACCAAGGACGTTTTCTATGCGGAAACTGCTGTGCAAATGAATGCGCCGCATTTAAAATAAACGTTTCGATATCACCCGTTGTTGAATTGACGAGCCGTATCAAAAAATCAGGATTCAATTGGCGGTATGTCCAAAGTTGTCGATAGTATTTTTTACTTTTTTTCGCGAGTGGTAAAACGCAATCCGCAAGATGCAATTTTTCTAAAAATTGAACAAATTGAGAGCGCACCACTAATACTATTTGTCCATCGGGCCGTGCCCAGCGGACAGCTTTCACAAGGGGTATGGCCATGATAATATCGCCTAGCCAATTGGGCATACGAATGAAAATTTTTATCTTTTTTTCAATTTTAGAAAGATCTATGGCACAGCGCTTCTGCGATAAATTGAGCCAATTATGTCCTAGATCGTGCGTATGCCAGCGATTGTGCACCCACAACCAGTCACAACAAATGGCGTCATTGGAAGATAATTTTCGTTCCAACCATGCGTTCATTGCTTCCATAACGCAATAGCTATCGCCGCCAAATTGATTCTGTCCATTCGATTTATTTTGATTTTTTTTGTCTAAATCGAGATGTTCCACGGAACATTTCGCTCGAAAAACTCCCATTCGCTGAGGCATTAACATAAAAATGGGACAGCAAAAGTGCTTATATAAAAGATCGGGAAGAGGTGTCATCGATGCAACTCTCCCCAAAAATGAAGCTAAAATACCCCAGTCACCGGCATTTTGATCGAATAAAATCACAACAATTCCATTGCGTTTCAAAATTTCTTTGGCTTCAAAAAATCCCACTCCCCGTGCGAGAAGTTTTAATCCAAATTTTTCACGCGTCCTGCGAATCCAGCGCTCAAGCTCTTTACTCTTAAATGGCCGATAAATTACGCCGATTTCATTTCGTTTCGCTCTTTCATTCAACAGGGAGATAATGGTCATTGCCTCCATTTGCGAAAAATGAGACAACAAAACAATACGTGGACCATCATTATTTTCCTTTTCTCGAAAAAATTCTCTAACCGAATCGTCCAATTGGTAGGATCGCCGAATGCGTTTCTCCGAAAAATAGGGTAACGCAATTGCTAAAAGTCCCAGTTCAACCATGCGGTTGCAGCTTTCCCGTGCAATCATTTTACATTCTATTCCTGTTTTTTCAGGAAAAGCATGGGCAATATTTGAAAGAAGAATGCGACGTCGTTTTCGGAAAAATAAAAAGAAAAATTGTCCCCAAAACTGGCATAGTAATGCGATGCAACCGGCAGGCAATTTTGCAATGACATAGCTAATGGCGCAAATGAATGGACGTACGATCATGCGTATTTTTTGAACATCAATGCCGCATTATGCCCACCGAAGCCGAGATTTTCACTGATCGCCACGTTCACATTGTGCTCAATTGCCCTATTGGGAACGTAATCCAAATCACAGTGCGGATCGAGATTTTCGTAATTAATCGTCGGAGGAATGAACCCCGTTTCAATTACTTTAGCGCAAACAATTGCTTCAATTCCACCCGCCGCTCCCAATAAATGCCCTGTCATACTCTTGGTTGAACTAATTTTCAACTTTTTTGCATTTTCCTTAAATGCGTGTTTAATGGCAAGTGTCTCACATTTATCATTCATTTCCGTGGATGTTCCGTGGGCATTGATATAATCCACATCGGCGGGCTGTAATCCTGACTCATGTAACAAACTTTTCAAACAACTTGCCAAACCGTTGCCATTCGGATCTGGACTTGTTATATGATAGGCGTCACAACTTGCCGCATAGCCAACTACCTCACAGTAGATTTTTGCTCTGCGCGCCACAGCGCTTTCCAAAGTTTCTAGCAGCACAACACCTGCTCCTTCGCCCATAACAAATCCATCGCGTCGGATATCGAATGGGCGACTAGCTCGTTCTGGTTCATCATTGAAGTGGGTCGACATCGCCCTCATCATACAAAATCCAGCAAAGCTAAGTTCCACAAGTGCTGCCTCGCTACCGCCTGCAAAAACAGCATCCGCTTTTCCAAGTTTGAGCATATTATAGGCTTCGCCGATGGTATGCGTTGAAGAAGAACACGCTGTTACGGCTGAAAAGTTGGGACCTTTGAAACCGAACTGAATTGCAACGACCCCCGATGCCATATTACAGAGCAAGGAAGGAATCATAAATGGCGACACCCTAAGCGCCCCCATATTATGAAAACGTGCGGTTTGTTTCTGAATGGTATCGACGCCACCAATCCCCGAACCGATAATGACTCCCACACGGAATGGATCGAATTGTTTCAGATCAAACATGGCATCTTGAATTGCACTTCGAGTCGCCGCTATGGCAAAATGGGTAAAACGGTCACTATGTTTGGCGTCCCTAACATCCATATAATTTTCTGGATTAAAATCCTTCACCTCTGCACCTATTTGGCAGGGATAGGATTTCGGGTCAAAGGTAGCGATCCGCGTTATCCCGCTTTTTCCTGTGACAATATTATTCCAAAAGGAATCCACATTACTCCCCAGTGAAGTAATACTTCCCAGGCCCGTAACAACGACACGGTGCAACTCGGACATAGGCAAAAATGCTACGCGATACGGCTCTTTATATATGCAATGACATCTTTAACGGTCAGCAATTTCTCAGCATCCGCTTCGGGGATACCCCCTTCAATTTCATTTTCGAACTCATCTTCAAACGCCATCATTAATTCAACGGTTCCGAGAGAATCCGCTCCCAAGTCGTCCAAAAATGATGCATCATCACTTACCTTTTCCTCACTAACATTAAGAGAATTGACGATCACTTCCCTAACCCTTTGTTCTATTGATTTCTCAGCCATAACTTATGGTTTTCTACACTTATGAATATTGATCCCTGAAGTCAAGCGACTTTTTGAATTATTAGAAGATAGGTTATTTTATTTATTTTAAAAGCCCGATTTTGCAAATTTTTATTAAAATATTTACTTGCGTTTTCTCATATTTTTTATAAAAAAATGTTATGAGTAATTTAGGAAAGATCAATAGTGGCCAGTTTTTGGAGAACATTCGCATGACGGCAGCCGAGGTTATAGTTGAAAATAATACAAATCGTTTTCAAAAACTGCTCAAAGGTATTGGTATATTTCGAACGATGATAAATGCACACAACAAAAAAAAAATTAACAAAATGGCTCAAAAAGGTACGGAACAACTTGTCAACGAGGCTATAGGTACGTTGAGCAAGCGTTCTGGACAATCATCGTCTAAACAGAAAATGGACAAATATAAAACCAAGTTAAAAAATTTACAAGATATGCAAAAACAGTTACCAAGCTTGTTTCAACAACTACGCAATGAAGCTTACGAGAAACAGGCGGACAGCGTGCCGGAAAATGCACAGGTGGAAATGAAAAACCAAATCAAAACAGGTGGCCTTGGTTCTGTTCATTTGGCAAAGGTTATCCGAGCTGACGGAGAATCTGACGGAGAATTTGTAGCCAAAAGAGGTATTAATCCAGCGGGGATAGCAGCACTTCAGCAAGAAGGTGCAGTAGGGAAAGCATTAGTAGAGGAACGCAACAAAACTCATGAACTCGTATCTGATACGCAAGGGCTTGATGCTGTAGTCTTGCCACATATGGTACAGAATCAGACGATTATGTTACAAAGAAAAGTCGATGGAATGGATGGGGGAGATGCCATAATGGGAGTAAACAAATCGGGAAAACGAGTGCCGCCATTACCTATTTTTGAAAATGGTTATGTGGATAACCCACAGCAGGCAATAGAGCGTACGACCGGATTAGTAGTTGGCCTACACGCATTACACATGGCCAAATTTGTCCATCATGATTTGAAATTGGGAAATATTATGTTCGAGAAAGTAAAACTTCCTGAAGAAGTAATAGAGGCTAATAATAAGGCCGGGGGCGAGGCAAAAGTTAGACAAGATGAATATCGAATACAGATTATTGATTTAGGAGCTACTGCCCAAGAAGGAAGTTTAGTAAAGGCAATTTCGCCAAATGTGGCACCGGAACATGTCGCAGTAATGGAGATGATTGAAGAAATTCAAAAAGAGCTTAAGAATAATAAGAATAATGAAACAGTAGACATGACGGACAAGAAGATGTTATTACAAGAGAAAGTCGATAAAGCCCTTGCAAATGCGAATACGACAAAGTACGATATATATGCTCTAGGAACCATGTTACCTTCATTATTTTTTGGACAAGGTGGGATGAAGTTCACAGGATCCTGTGATGCACCACAGGATCCTACTTTTGGAAAATTGGAAATGAATTCTCTCTTCGTTGCCCAATCTCAACAAAAAGAAAGAGAAGCAATGATTAATGTCTTGGATAATAATGAGGATAAAGAAAAAATGACACAACTTAATGAAAATTTGAAATCATTTGATCAGCAATTGAGGAAAATGATGCCAGATTTAGCCAAAGCTCGTAGGGAAAAATCTATAAATGAGCAGACATTAAAAAAGAACGAGACAACGATAACGAAGCTTAATCAACAACGGGATTCATGCTCTGAGAATGATATGCTGAAAAGGCGGGAACTTACTAAAAAACTGAATAGCTTGATGCAGGAGAATCAGAAGTGCGAAATAATAATAAATAGTGAAGAAAAGACTATTAATGAAGCCGACAATCTAAAGAATAAAATTAGTCAAATTAAAAAAGAAATAACAACACAATTGGCGCAACAGTTGCCACTCGATAAACGAGATTCGGCTAAAGAACTAGCACATAAGGCAATGGTGCAAGATATACTACAGCAATTTAAAAAAATGAATGAAGACATGCAAAAAAACACAAACAAGGCCTATCCAGCCCCGGTGATGGAAAGACTTGCACAATTAACGGCAGATTGTCTTTCGTTGGATCCAACGAAACGTCCAACAACGGAACACATACTGCTTGCATGCCAAAATATGAGTCTTTCAAATTGGAATCCGGTAAAAGATTCGGAACCCCTAGACTATAACTGCTTGCCACTGCCGACAAACGATGATGAAAAACATATTCAAAGTCAATTTACATGGATCAGAGGTAATCAGTAAATTACATAAACAATACCTAAAAAACTTTCAATTGGTATAAGTAGCGTCAAAATTAAATAATTTTTGCGCTATTTTTTTTAATATGGTTACCTTCTTCCAATAATAGCCATTTTTAAATATTCGTAATTACTAAATATTTTT
>JAIRRZ010000005.1 GCA_031255715.1 Puniceicoccales bacterium | reverse complement strand
GCCCGCGGCTACGCCGCGGGCGGGGCTTTAATATTTTTAATTAAAGACCTATGCGGCTGAACCATGCGAAAATTTCGCATGGATTGGCCGCGTATCGAGGTCAAGGAGTCCGGACTCCTTGCGGGAGTCCAGAGGGCAGAGCCCTCTGGTTTGTTTTTTATTGCGTTTGTTTTAAAATTTTCAGATAGAGCTTTCGACTAATCCAAGCATCCGTTGCGGCGTAGGTCAATTGGCGTGCTGAAAGATTTTCCTGGGACCAATCGGTGACCTGTGATGTTTTCGAAATGCGACATTTCAATAAAATTCCGGCTAAATTACGCAGACCGGTCTGTTCAATACCGAGCATTTTAGTTAGGTCACTGATGTCTTTAAATCCAGCTGGTTGGAAATTTTCAATATCGCGCAACTTTAGAACGTCATCCCGGATCGCAATGCCTACTTTTAAGATGTGTTCATTTTCAAAGATAGGTTTTAAGAATTTAAGTTGATTCGTTTTATCTAGTTGGAAAATATAGACACAAGAAGCCGTTGCCATCTGTACAATCGAAGGGGCATATTTTTCGCCTTTGGAAAAGGAAGGTTTACTTTCGGTATCGAAGCCTAAAATATCTTCTTGTAAAATAACTTCCATGGCTTTCCTAGCACTTTCGGTGTCATTGATAAATCGAATATCACCTTCGTAGAAACATACGGGAAGTTGTTGCAGTGTTGTTTTAGAAATTTTTCTAGGATATTTCGATAGTATATGCAACCTCCTCAAACAAGACTGAATAAATTTGCCGATTTGTCGAAACATATAATATCCAGAAAACTGAAACAAAAACCTTTAAATTCAAGAAAAATTGAAAAATTATTTCGACTTTGGCGATGAAACGCTTACGCTTAAAAAAGGTCATAAGTGTATAAAAGTAATTCAGGATTTACAATACTTGAATTTTTAATTGCGAGCGGTCTTACGGTGACCATTGCAACTGCCGCTATTTTAGGGGTAAACGCAATTTTGGATTACAAGAAAAACGAAACGACGAAACCAAAACTTGTTTTAGAAGCTTATAATGTACTCAATGAAATTGAAAGAAATTTCGATAATAAGTGTGTTTCCATGGGCAATTTATTGCATCGGGAACAGTGTTATCCCTTCCAATATTTTCCGAATGGTGGGCCGATTACAAATTATCCTTCACTAATATTTTTTATTAATTCTGCGGATGGCCCACAATTACTATGTTACAGCATGGGGCATCTTCCGTCTGTTCTCGGCGGTGATGCTACGAATACTTCGCCCTGTGGGCTATTTAAATCAATCAAAGGCGCAGCTTCCTGTGTAGCGATTTGGCAAACTTTTGAGTCCGTGGCGGATCTATGCACGGAATTTATTGAAGACAATGGGGACAGGATTGCGAAATTGGCAAACCTTATTTCCGAAGTCGTTGTTTTATTCGAGATTCATTTGGTGAAGTTTCAAAGCAATGGTATTTCGCTGGAATATTTAAATACCGATGCGCAATTAATAAAAATAAACATGGGTTTAGGTACTTTAGGCGCAACAAATATCGATCTAAAAGATCTCGCATTTATGGAAATTACGGTTGGCACTTTACTAAAGTCTCAGCACAGGGAATACTTTTCCCTAGGGGCTGATGGGCGTAGGGCATTTTTGGAAAAAAATGGTGTAAGACTATCACGGCTTTTACCGTGGCGTATTTAATAAATAAATTTGATCAATCTGCGACGATTTCTCCGAGCATATGTGTTGTATAATTTTTTATTAAACGAACTTTTTTAATTTGATTCGTCAGATCAGTGGGGTAATTATTAATCAGGACTCTAATATAATTTTCTGTGAGCCCAGGAAATCCAAATTTTTCTTCATTTTCGAAGAGTACCGCTTCAATTTTGTCGAGCTGTTGTTCTAA
Organism: Puniceicoccales bacterium; assembly: GCA_031255715.1. Lineage (GTDB taxonomy): Bacteria > Verrucomicrobiota > Verrucomicrobiia > Opitutales > LL51 > LL51. The sequence continues at coordinate 24,150 of JAIRRZ010000005.1, read as the reverse complement.
AAATTGTCCATGTTTTTTTTTACTTGAAATGCGCAAGATTTTGCTACGGCGTTCGATTTCTTTTAAATCAATGAATTGATTTTCCATAAGATTTGCGATGGTTTTTTCTCGACGCGAAAAAGAAAAGACATGAGCGTATTGTAGGGGAGAATTTTGGATAAGGTCGACGGAGTATGTAAAATCTTTTTCCGTTTCGCTGGGAAATCCGACAATTAAATCCGTTCCCAGGCCGACACCGGGAATTTGTTTGGCTACTTGTTCGAGATAATTTTTAGCTTCGGCAATGGTGTAACGACGGCGCATTAGTTGGAGAATGCGATCGCTGCCCGATTGGATTGGAAGGTGTAAATATTTGACTAGTTTATTATTGTTATCGGCCATTTGTTCCAGTACAGTTTCGGGAATGGTTTGGAGTTCTATGCTACTCAAGCGTATGCGTTGAATTTCTGGGATTTCGTTTAATGCGGTGATAACATCGGCCAAATTTTTCGAATCATTTTCATAGGTACCGATATTGACACCAGTTAGAACGATTTCTTTGGCGCCTTTTTGGGCATGGATTGTGGCATCTTCGACTAAATTTTTAAAATTCCGGCTGCGTGCACGACCGCGCAATTGAGGAATGATACAATAGGAACAGAAGAAATTGCATCCTTCCTGAATTTTCAAATTGTAGCGTTTTCGGTATGGGTGACGTAAGGAGCAGGGAATTTCGAAGTTTGAATTTTCCAAAGAATTTTGTATAATTTCCGAGAAATTTTTTTGTAAATCCAGGGCACGGATATGGTTAACGACGCGGTGTTTTTCAGAATTTCCTAGAATGAGAATACGGTGATGGTAGTTCAAAATTGCCTGGGGATTTTTTTCGGCGAAGCAACCGGTGATCACTAGGGCGACATCTGGATGGGTGCGGACGATTTGTCGAATGGTCTGTTTACATTTTGACTCGGCCTGATTTGTAACGGCACAGGAATTGACGATGGCGATATCGACCGATTGATCCATGACATACACAATTTCACAGCCGGCAGCTTCGAGGGTTTCGACGAGGGTACGCGATTCGGCCGCATTCAATCGGCAACCGTGCGTATGGATATAAATTCTCACACCGCCTCATCTTTTAGCGAAAATCCAACGAAGCAAGCTAGAATACACGGATATGATGGCGATCCTAGAAGATTTTATGTAAATTGTGGATCAAAATCCATTTTTTAGTCTTGACTTCTTGACTTCTTGACTTTTCCGGTAAGTGTAGCAATCATGAACGAGAAAATTAGTTTATTATTGTGTGTGTGTTGTGTAGGGAATATGTGTCAGGCAGCGGGTCAGGCGAATTTTGTGAAAGAGGCCGAAGACTTGCGAAATCAAATTAAGAATGCAAAGAGTCTAATTCAAAAAGCGCGTTTCCTTAAAGTGATGGCAGGGAAGGCTGAGGAGTGGCTTGGCCAAATGGATGAGAGCATTCAGGAGGTCGTAAGTATTATGACGAAGGGGATGGGAGAAGAGGTAAAAGATAACAAAGAAATCATAATTATCAACATTCTTCGCATATTTGGTTCTCCTGATGATTATTTTAGTGTTACGAAACGCGTAGAAGAAATAGAATGTATTGAAGGTGTAAAAAGGGCAAGTGTAGGAAAATTACTAAACAGTATGAAGGAATGTTTGGGCCTAAATGATAAGAATGGTGAGGGTGCTCCTATTGTCGAATTATCTAAGCGATATTCTGTTGAGTCTAGCTGAATGAAGCGAAGGGAAGATCATGAAAAAAGTTTTATTATTTATATGGAGTATGTGTCTTTTTCTGGAGGCTATTGCCTCCGGAAGTAATTTGGAGATAAATATTTTTAATGTTGGTTGGGGCAATTTTGTTTTATTGAGGAAGGATAATAATGTTTTAGTCATAGACTGTGGTAAGGCCGATGCTTTTGAGCTGGAGCCAGCTAAAGCGAGGCTTGAAAATATTCTAGAAAAAAGTGAAAATTGTACAGTTGTTATAACCCATGATCATGAGGATCATTATTCAGCGGCGTGTGTTTTGAATGAATGTTTTCAGAAAGCGACTATGCAAAAGGGAAATATAGGTTTTTTTTATGGCTGGGCTCCATCAAAGAAAGATAGTAGTAAGAGAGTAGAGCGTGGAAGTATACAATGTAACTCGTGGGCGGGTAACTTAAGGGCTTTAAAATGCTTAGGAAATGATGTTTCTATTCATTGTATCATTCCTGAGAAATACGATAAGCGTCATCATGTCAATAATTTAGTTGTCGGAATTAAATATGGGAATAAAAGTTTTATTTTTCCGGGAGATGCAACCCAAGATTGGTTTAGGGAAAATGCCCGCAGCTTGATAAAGCTAGTGGACGACTTAGGTGGTGTAGATTTTTTACTCATGCCACACCATGGGAGTATGAGTGATACGGGGTTCCTTATGAAAAATGCCATTGAAAATAGGGTGAAAGGTAATCAAAATCCTAAGAGGTTAATATGTGTCATTTCTGGCAACCCAAGCCAAAAATATCATATACCACAGATAGGGGTACAATATTTGTTTTCTGGTGGGGCGTACGCTAGTGTCAGGCCACACTATTTAACTTTAAGTGGAAATGAGATTGATTCGAATACTGGGAAAATAAAATGTATTATTGAACCGGTTAAGTCATCTTCAGTTTTTTCCACAGGAAATGTTGTTTATGGTTATAAAATTGTTTGTGATGGAGAAGATTTTTGGATGTATGATGGGCTTGGTATTCCTCGTAATCCAAAAGAATATATTGCCGATTTGAAAGTTTTTGATTCTTTCGGGCTTGACACTCCTCGTAGTCTAGAGAAAGATGATTCCCGGGTTGAGAGCGACGATAGTTTATAAACATTTTTTTACTACATCTGCATCATTGAAAGGAATTTTCTCATCGCCAATTTGTTGGTAAGTTTGATGGCCTTTGCCGGCAATGAGTATAATATCATCCCGTTGGGCTTCTTTTAGCGCAAGTGTTATTGCTTTCCTCCGGTCCGGTTCAAATGTAACACGGCTTCCTGCAATTATACCCGGCTTCATATCTTCGAAAATTGTTTCTATGGATTCGTGCCGAGGATTATCGGAGGTTGCGAATATTAGGTCCGAAAATTGACACGCAATATTCATCATCCCTGGGCGCTTCGTTCGATCACGATTGCCTCCGCAACCGAAAACTGTAAGAATTTTCTTTTTCTTAATTTCTTGCAAACTTTCTAAAACTTTGCGCAATCCACCCTCCGTGTGCGCGAGATCTACTAGAATTCTTATTCCTTGGTCATTTTCTACGCTTTGTAAGCGTCCCGGAACACCAGAAAAAGTTTTTATTTTTTCAATTAGGTCTTCTAATTCAATATTTCGATTTTCATGAATCGCTGCCAATGCTGCTAGGGTATTTTCGACATTGAACATCCCAACAAGTGGAATTTCATAAAAATATTTTTGCCCTCTGTGTTTTAATGTGAATGTCGTTTTGTTTGCAAAAAATTGTAAATCCACAGCATTATAATCGGCATTAATATTTTCTATTCCATAGGTTATACCGCCAAATTCATGGTTCAAGCGTTGCCCATAGGTATTATTTAAATTCAAAATATTATGCTTGGGCACGTTTCCATTTTCACCGGAAAATAGTTTGCGTTTGGCTAAAAAATAATGCTCATGATCCCCATGGTAGTCGAGGTGATCGCCTGTTAAATTCGAAAAAATAGCAACATCAATATCCAAAGCATAGGCCCTTCCCTGGTCCAATCCGTGTGAACTTAGTTCGATTGCCAATGCTGCGTCCTTTGGCAATGTCGCAATCATATGATATAAATTTTCTAAGTCCGGTGTTGTTTGTTCCGAGGGAATAATTTTTTCAATCAAATCATAGTGAATGGTTCCAATCACCGCCGTCGGAATATCGAGCAAGTGATGCAATAGATAGGTTATTGTCGTTTTGCCATCGGTTCCCGTTACCGCAAATGTAGGATGCACATTATCCAAGAGATTAAGCGATTTTTTCAATATAAAGACAAATGTTTGACGAACATTTTCCGTTGTCCATACGTGAATATCTTGTGCGCTATTTATAAGTATTTCGCTAAAATTTTCCATTGCACTTTTTTCAATAACAATTCCGTTACACCCACGTTCCAATGCTTCTTGGCAGTAAATACTTTCGCGGTGGCTTTGCCCGGGAAGTGCAAAAAAAATATCGCCCGGTTTAACTTTGCGACTATCGCAAGTCATATTTTCTGTATGCGCTCGCTCCAAAATTTCATCCAAAAGACTACTACAAATCACTGTCATAAAAAAACTATATTCATTGAATATAGTTTTTTCTGAAAATAATAAATATAAATTTTGAAGATCACTTTAGGGAATGACAATATTTGAGAGGATCTAAAAACATTTACAAAAAACACCTAACTTCCATTAAATCCAAACTAAATTTTTGGCAAACCAGTTAGGTGTTATTTTTTCATTTTTTTTGAGGATAGTATCCTAATTATCCCATGACTTTACATTCCGTCAAAATTTTCACCGGTATAAGAATTTGTCGCTCTTCCCAACAGATACCTATATCCCAATTGTAAGTCACGTTTATGGGGACGGATGAATTTATCTCTTTAGCCTCCGGTGTTATACTGGGCACAAATTTTGATTCTCGTTGTGTGCTATTTTCCTTAGCTGGAAGAAAAGCTGGCTTCTTGGATTCATCTCCTTTGGCTGGAACAGCTCCCTTATGGATTTCATTTTGCTTAGTAGGCTTTTCATTGGATATTTTATAAATAAAATTAATAAAATCTATGAACGATTTTATTATGGAATAATCCGCAGAAGCATTTATGTCGATGCTGTGTTCTCTTATCGTAGCCGTGACTTTTCCTTTTCCGAGTGCTTGTGTTTTGTTCAAAATATCATACGACAGAGATGTTACGTTGATAAACGGAAAATTGAGAATTAACTGGGACATTTTGTAAAACCAAATGGATTCCATTTGGAATTCCAATGTATTTTCGCAGGAAAAATTTACTGTTTTTAGCGGTTCTTTTGTGGTGGTTTCGTTTTCCTTTGTTGTGGTTGTGAGTTGCTGTTCTAAAAACTTAGAAGAACTGGATGAACTAAGAGTATTATTTTTTAGAACAGTATACACTGTATTGCTTTTGGACTTGTCTGGATTTTTTTCTACTAGTTTGGTAGTATTCTGCTGAGTTTCAGATTCGTTTTTTTGTGCTATCTCAAGCTGACAAATTTTGTTTCCATTATATTCTTTCATGTCTGTCACGTTTACGTTGAAGTTTTGGCCAGATAATACATTGTTTAATATATTGACTACAGATTCAGTCGTTTTGGCATAGGATTCTACAGTGTTCAAATTTGTAAACGTACTTGAGAAAGTTATTAATTCCTCTTTATCCTCGATTGCAGCTACGAACAATTCACCCGGAAAATTTCCCTTTATAATATTTATCGCCTCCATGGCGGCATCTCTAATTTTCTTATCGATTTCAGTTGCTTTATTTATGGCTTTTTCTAAAAGCTCCATGAATGAATTGGTGTTACGTATGATGCAATGCGCAACAACATTTTCCTTATCGTTTATATTAATGGAAAACGATTTATTGCCATTTGACTTATCCTGATAAGCAGAAAAGCGATTATTTGGTCCCAAGTCATAGGTTATTGTCACTGCAATACTATTGTTGGCGCTGATATCAAAGACGGCTTTTAAACACGTATCTAATGATACTTTCGCATCTACTGTTATCCTAAGCGTGTCTTTATCGAGGATAGAGTTATCCTTAGAATTTTCCTTTGGCGTTTCAATTGAGTCTTTATTGGGAATAGAATTTTCTTTAGATTTAGAGTTTGCGACTAAGTTTTTATCGGGGGTAGAGGTCTCGTTGGGTTTTGGAGCCAAATCTGCTTTGATTAAGTCTTGAATTTCTTTTACGGACAACGATGGATTAGCATTTGTCTGATTCAAACAGCTTATCCAATATCCATTTTCTATTTTATCGGACGATTTTGTTTTTTCCAACATCTCTTGCATAGTAGCGACGTTGGAGTCAGTAAGTTTAGCTACTATATAAAAGAGTTTCTGTTGGCCTACACAAGCGCAAAATATGCGTATATTCTCATTGGGATCAATAGAGGAGAGATTGTTTCCCAAGGCAGAACAAAACATCACTATGAAAAGATTCAAAGCATCCCGATCTAAGCCGAAAAGCTCTAAAAATCCTTTGAACTTAGGATTAAATATTTCTCTAGCATTAGAAATTTCAATTTTTACAAGCAAATCCCGATTGGATAATTCTTGTGCTTGGTCTTTAGTATCAAGGGATTTGGAAACTGTTGTCTCAACGGTTTTTCCATTAGTCTCCTGTTTTTTTCCAATATCTGTAGCTAAAAAGGATGGTTCCTTTTTATTGAATTCAGAATATTCTAAGGATTCTTGCGTCAGCAACTCAACTTTTTTGGGATCAACGTTTAAACTTTCACTGAAGCTACTTCCGATTAGAAAAGAAGATATCAAACTAAAATGACAAATTTCTCTATACATATTCATTTCTTTCTGGTTTATACCCATTACTGGGAAAAAATCAATTATTTTTCTTTAATTTTTGACTCTTTATACAAAAAATATTTTTAAAACTCGCAAGCAATCTTTGCGGAAAAAAAATATTTTTTATTCTGAAAATCATAGCTAAATGCTATAGCGTGGGATTGCAAACACAATCTTCGTTGGGGTAAGAGGGACCACAATTTTTTGTTGAGGGCAAAATCGCCGTAGGTTTTATCGCCGATGATCGGTAATTTTCGCAGTGCACATTGTACTCGTAGCTGATGCGTTCGTCCCGTAACCGGTTGTAAGCATAGCTTCAATAGCGGAACTCCGCCGATGTTCAGTTCCTTTTCGATAAAATATTTTGTTATCGCTTCTTTACCGAGTCCCCGTGTTACCCGTAGATGTGTATTTTCTCGTCGTTCTACTAAGCAATCACAAAATGCTCCGTTAGGCGATATTTTCCGATAGGCAGTTAGGGCGTAGTAGGTTTTCTGGACCCTTTGATTGAAAAAACATTTACGGATTATTTTTGCAACTTTTTCATCGAAACAGCCGATGAGAAGTCCCGATGTTGGTGCGTCGAGTCGGTTCAACAGAAAAAATTTTCGATTTTTGGGAAAAATGTAGCAACGCTCTTTGGAATTGTAGGGGAGGTGTAGCAGACTTTTGGGATCAATTTGAAAATTTCTATTGGGCATGGATAGCACATCGCAGGGTTTATAGAGCGCGATAATATTATTTATATCGGAATGAACAATATGAACTTTGGGATGCAATAATTTTAAATCATCCATAATTTTAGAGCGCGAAATAAAACACTTATAAAAACTAAATTTTATGCTTGAAAAAGAAAGAAGAAATTTAAATATTAAATGCGTTTAGGGCTCTTAGCTCAGCGGTTAGAGCAGGGGACTCATAATCCCTTGGTCGCAGGTTCGAATCCTGCAGGGCCCACCAAGATCCTTGGGAATCTTTAGTTTTGATATTTCAAGTAGTATTTTGAAACAATTTAGCCCAAACCCCTCAAAATGGAAAGCAATTTCGCTCTTTTATCCTAATTGATGGAACTTGGGCCGCATGATAATTCTAATGGACTTTTTTATCTTTTGTGTGTTTGTGCAATTGGACTAAATTTTAGATCTTCAAGATTAAATCGAACTGGCGTATAGTTGCTGGATACTAACGCCCGATTCCAATCTTCAATGTCCTCCTGAGTATATCCGTGTAAAAATACTTCTATGTCCAAACCTTCCAATATGGACAGAACAGCTCTCAACACATCAATGAGTACGGTGGGAAGGTTATTGAAAAACTCTATTTCAACGGTTGTGAGATGCAACGGACGATGAGACAATCGCGCCATCTTGGCCAATGCCTTATACTGAGCACGCAGTCATGCAATACTTATTCTTTTATAGTAATCTATGCGCCAGTTTATCTGTTGAATTCTAATTGATACCTTGAAAGCATGGACACAATATATTACAGAGCTGATCGAGGACAGTAACATTTTTATATTGGAATGAGTGACACGACTTTAGGATGTAATAATTTCTTGTTATGCCTGCTCCATAGTTTCATGGTATTCCAATGGATACGGTTTCACAGGTCCGATTTCAAAAATATCTTCATCGGTGACATTTACCTTGTGCGAAATAATGAAACACCTACTAGCCATCAAATACCGAAGAAGATGGTGGCGAGAGGCGGAATCGAACCGCCGACACAAGGATTTTCAGTCCTCTGCTCTACCGACTGAGCTATCTCGCCGTGGCATGTGAATTCTTCTAGGAGCATCGCCGACACTGTCAATTATTTTCTAATAATTCTAATAAAAATCTTTTCTAAAAAATACCTGAGAGGGTTGTACTGAAATGATCGTATTTGAACATTAATTGCTTGAGCTTGTATTCCTTCGGAATTTTAATTCATTGGGTTCAGAGAATGTCATTTCTTTCATGGAAATTTTTATCGCTTGGTTACGGCCTGATGGGTTTGTTATTTATACTTGCCTGTATTGGGATTGTTCTTACCATTGAACGCCTTTTATTTTTTAAGCGCTACGATATTGATGCGGCTATTTTTTTGGATGGCATTCGCAATCTTTATGCCAGCGACAAAACTTCTGAGGCGATCGATCTTTGCGAGCAGGATAATTCTCCCGTTGCAAATATCATGCGGACGGCATTGCTTGACTGTGCCATTCCGGCAACCGAGCTTAAGGCGCATGTGAAATCCGTTGCACTTTTGGAAATCCCTCGATGTGAGCGACGTGTGTTTCCGCTGCGCACGATTGCAAAAGTTGCCCCCATGTTGGGACTAATCGGTGTGGTCCTAGCCTTTTTTAATGCTTTCAAAAGTCTTCAGGATACGGGGTTGAGCTACACAAGTTCTAATATTTTTTCAGAGGAAACCACTGCGGCAATGCTCCTGATTACGGTCAGTTTAACGGTCAGTATTTTCGCTAATTTAGCTTACAATTTTCTTTACGGAAAAGCAGAAGCAATGATTTATCAACTTGAGTGGACTTACAATGAGGCGTTACAAATTATTTTTTCAAAGAAATAACCATGGCCCTTCGTGAATTTCAGTCCCATCGAACCCTTGAAAAACCAGATACATCATTGGAATTCAGTGCCGTTATTTCTGTTTTACTTTTCATCTTTGGTTTGTCATTGCTAGGATCGCGTTTCGTTTTCTCTCCAGGCATTGAAATCAGTCTGCCTCAGTCGAAAAATATTGATTTACAAGCGACTTCCGGTGTTCTCAATTTGGGGCCCAATGAAATGATTATGTTTGATAATCATATCCTAAAAATTGAAGATTTATTGGCTACGGTCGAACAGTTTTTATCCCGTAAAAAAGATCCTTCGAAAATTACTTTGCTGGTCTGCATTGACCAATGGGTACCCTTTGGTTTTGTCGTACAGGTTACCGATATTTTGAGATCATTGGGTTGTCAAAAAATTCAAATTGCCTGCGAACCTAAAAATATTATATAAAAATATATTGAATATTTTGCGAAATTATTTAGAGTATATCCATGGGAGTAAAATTTACATTATTTCGAATATTATGTTGTTTAAGTGTTATGGCTATGGAAACCGAAAGTTCATCGGCGATTCTTCAATTGGCACCCATGCAGGTTGCGGAAAAATTAGAGGAGCTGATTAGTGATGAAACCATAGACAGGGATACACTTTTTGTTTGGGATATCGATGATACATTGATTCAAGCAGGATCGGATTGTTCGCCACTCGGTGTACGTGTCGTTTGTTCACAGTTTCCTCAAATTATTCGCAAGACGCAAGATCATGGCGTGAAGCATATCGCTCTAACAAATGCTTCTCCATTCGATAATAGACTTAAATTTAGAAGAGGTGTTTTGGAGTTAGTATCTATTCCTGAAGTTGTCAGTCGAAATACTTGTCCATTTTATTGGCGAAGGACTGGAGCCTCCAAAGAATCGGTGACTTTTAAAGATCTTCGTATTGCCGGTTTGAAACATATCGGTATTGATTTTACAAATTCTGAATGGCAACAACTTCCGAGGGAATTAACAACCATACAATTTAACTATGATATGGAACAGTATTCGGGTGAGAATGCGCTCCCAAAAACGGTTAGTCGAGATGGCAAGGTCCTTGAGGCATGGTTCGATGCAGATAGTCAAAAAGAATGTCGTCACATTCAAATGGGTACAACTGTGCCGGGTTTTACACAGGATGGTCGAAAACGTCACTTTGTACAAAGCGATGATAGTCTTTCCGAGGTTGTTTGTAATCCTATTTTTTCCAGAGGAATTATTTTTTGCAATTTTATCAACCTTTATACTCAATATTACTACGGACATATAAAAGGGAATATTTTGCAATCATTTTTAAACGAATATGAAAAGCAAAGCGGTCGAAAATTTTCCAAAGTTATATTTATTGATGACAATTTGGCCTACGTTGAAAATGTGGTCGAAGTCATGGAAGAAATTAACGTACCATGTATCGGAATTAATATTCTCACCTCGATGAATAACGTATAGCGGAATTGTTAAATATTTAAGTGAGAGCGGGATGGAATTGTTCGTACTGCTCTCGCATTCGTTTTTGATCCACGTGAGTATAAATTTCCGTCGTTGAAATGTTTTCGTGGCTAAATATTTTCTGGAGCGTACATAAGTCGGCTTAAGAAATTGAACTTTTTGTAAGAATTCATAAAATAACAAGCGATATGGAAAATCATATATCAAAATTAGTTGTAGGATCTCTAATGGGATCTCTGATTTTCGGCGCCAGCTATGCCCATATAGAATTAGGATTAAATCCTGCTGAAGTTTGCGCAACGTTAAATGAGCGTCTTACTTCGGGGGAAATTAATGAAAACACACTTATTGTGTTTGATGTGGATGATACCCTTATCGAAAGCAGTTCTGATACAAAGACTGGAGGACCGATTCTCCTCAACAAACAATTACCGGAAGTTATTAAAAAAGCAAAAGAATATGGAGCGGCAGTTGTTGCTTTAACCCAGGTAGACGTTACGTTTAATAATCGATTTGCCGTTGGAGATGGCGAATTAATCGTAACAGAAGCCACACCTAAAGAATTACCAAACGGATTTATTCCAGAAACAGCTCGCATTCATGGGTTACAAAGTGTTGGGATTGACTTAAATAATCCTGAATTTTTGAGATTGCCGAGAGTATTTCCCTGTATCACTAAAGATTATGATAGACGCTTGGATCTCAGGAAAGAAACAATCATTGGCACATTTGGTGGGAACAAAAATAAGAGCAAATGGGAATATTTTTCAACGGTAATGGGAACAGCCACTCCCGACGGTCCTGTATATTTCATTAGAGATAACGAGACTAATACGCTGCAAGAAGTCCTTTGTGCCCCTGTTTTTTCCGAAGGGATTATTTTTACCAATCATTTTAGCAAAGAAAGACAGAATAGCGATGCTAAAGGACCATGTTTACTTCTTTTTTTAGCATTATACAAAGATATATGTGGTCGGGAATTTAGCAATATTATATTTGTCGACGATAAATTTAACAATGTTCTGGATGTTGAAGGAGCTGTACGATGCGGACTAGGAAAAGAGTGCTTAGCAATCCAAATATGCCGACAATTAAAAAAATAATGTTTAATTTGTAATTTCACAATTTAGCGAAGGACTTCATTGCCTTTGTTTTCCAATTCACGAATATTCTGTGGTTTGTACGGAATGGAATGTTGCATTTGGAATGAAGATATTACTCGATGTCAAAGCGAGAGCGGGGATGGAATTGTTCGTACTGCTCTCGCATTCGTTTTTGATCCACGTGGGTATAAATTTCCGTTGTTGAAACATTTTCGTGGCCAAGCATTTCCTGAATCATGCGCAGATCAGTGCCATTTTCGAGTAGATGTGTCGCAAAGGAATGGCGTAACATATGAGGTTTCATGTTTTTCTTTATTTCGGTCAGTTTGGAATAATTTTTCAATCGCTTCCAAAAGGTTTTTCGTGAAATTGCTTTTCCTCGATTGCTAAGAAATAGGGCGCTTCCTGTATTTTTTTTTACAAAATGCGGGCGGGCGAGCGCTAAATAACGTTGTAGGGCCTCTTTGGCATAATTTCCCATTGGAATGGTTCGTTCCTTACTTCCTTTGCCCATAATTTTTAGAAAATTATTTTCGAAATTAAGTGCTTGGAACTCCAGCGAACATAGTTCGGAAACCCGTAAGCCACTACCATACATCAATTCTATCATCGCATAGTCTCTCAATCCATCTGGTTTATTTTGGTCAGGAACAAACAAAATTTTTTCAATTTCATGGAACGATAAGGTATCGGGGATTTTTTGTTGCGGTTTTGGTAGAAAAATGTCATTTACAATATTTTCTGAAACAATTTTTTCGCGAACTAGGAATGAAAAAAAAACATTCAATACCACTAATTTTCGTGCCATACTTGAACGCTCATAGTTTCTTTCTAATAAAAATTCTATCCAGGCAATTACCTGTCTACGACTAACAGATTCAATGTCGCCGTCACCATAAAATAGACAGAATAATCGCACATCACTTCTGTAGGCATCCACTGTGTTCTTTGCTGCCGCTCTTTCTGATTCCAAAAATATAAAAAATTGCTCCGCTGCTTCTAATAATAACACTGTCTCATAGAAGCTAAGGTTTTTCTAGCTTTGTCAAAAAGTTTGTGAAGTTTTTCCAGAGGGCTCTGCCCTCTGGACTCCCGCAAAGAGTCCGGACTCCTTGACCTCAGTACGCGGCCGAACCAGGCGAAAACTTCGCATGGTTCGGCCGCATAGGTCTTTAATTGAAAATATTAAAGCCCCGCCCGCGGCTTCGCCGCGGGCGGGGCTTTTTCTTATAAAAAAATGCTTGACATAGCAATTTTTTCTAAATTACTAAATTTATCTTGAGGATGAAGCGAGAGTCCAATTGGGTTTATTATTACGATAGAGTGCCGTGGTAGGTTGGTGTATTTCGCTTTCAAATCCGCGGTAAATACTGCGGTTTTTTTATTTGTGGTGTTTACTGTGATTCAAGAAAAGGAAAGTAAATATTATGAATAAAAAATTAGTTCAAATTGTATTGTTTATCGCCGGAAATGCAATCGGCGCCGGTTTTCTCGGATTACCTGTAGCACTGGGAGGTGTTGGATTTTGGCCTGCTACTGCTGCTGTACTTATTCTCTACGGAGCAATGTTATATACAGGACAGATTATAGCAAATTTTGTCCTTGCAACGCGTTCATTCGATTTGCCGTCCCTGTTTCAAAAAATATTGGGAAAATCAGGCGCAATGGTTTTCTGTTTGGCGTATTTCACGCTGTTTTTTTGTCTACTCGTAGCCTACTGGACTGGATTGGGAAACCTTTTTGCTTTCTGCCGCGAATGCATTTTACTCGTTGTTATTTTTTTGCTCATCCGAGGATTTCGCTCCATTGGTCCCTTTAATGCGGTACTGACGGGAGGATTTATAGTTGCTTTCGCCGTATTAGTTTTTCTTATACTGCATATAGACTGCGGAACGGCGATGGAGATTGGTGATTTAACGACTTTGAATCGCTCTTTGTCGGTCATTTTGTGTAGTTATGGCTTCCATGCGGCAATTCCTTTTGTTTGCCAACAATTGGATTTTGACAAAAGTTTAGTAAGAAAAGCAATTGCCTATGGAACATTTTTTCCACTTTTTTTCAATGTAATTATTCTTTTTGTTAGCTTTCGAGCGCTCAGTGGTGAAGAATTGCGAGAAGGATTGGCTCGTGGATTACCTGTTTTTGTTCTTTTATGCGAAAAGGAAGGTATACAATCGTGTGCCCAATGGGGACAAATTTTTTCGTTTTTTGCAATTGTTACGTCCCTAATTGGCGTTTCTTTGACAATGGGTAATGCGCTTCAGGATTGTTTTTCTGGAAAATTAATGAGAAAATTCCACATTATCATTACCGTTGGGTTACCCTTTATAATCTCTGTTTATAATCCTTCTCTTTTTATCCGTACATTGGAACTTGCAGGGGGAATATTTCTTAATATTATTGCGGGAATTTTACCGCTCATTGCGAAAATAAAAGGTAAAATAGCTCAACCCTTGGACTTTCTATTGCTTGCTGGATTTTTATACATTCTTATCACGACTATTCTGTGATTACGAAAACTTACCATTGGTGGGCGGGACAGGACTCGAACCTGCGACCTACTGGGTGTAAACCAGTTGCTCTAACCAACTGAGCTACCCGCCCTAGAACTCCAACAACAGTGTGGTTATACTAGGACTTCGTGAATGGAAATCAAGTGCGAAGTTGAATTTTTTAAAATGCGGTTTGGGGTGACTTGTTTGGGCGGCAAAAACTGCGCGCAAAGCGCGCGAAGTACGGGACTTTGTCCCGTACTTTTCAAGGGGTCGAAGACCCCTTGAGTTTTTGCCGCCCAACATCGACTAACAAGCAACCATCCCGATTCCCTTAAACAAAAAGATTGTCAATGCTCTTAAAATTCAAAGCTCCATGGATTTAGCGTGGAAGCGTTAAAGAAATCGGTCATCCTTATATATTTCAGTTATTTTTTGGCAGCATTCGGTGACAATTCCCAAGGAATTAGAATTGATATCGGTAGCATAAAAATTGGTGCAAATCATCTAATCTTTAAGGATCCATTGGTACATGTTTCAGGAAAAGTCTGCATTACCAGTAATGATTTTTACGGCCGATGCAAAGCTCTCGACTACGACATTCACAGCAAAAATATCCATGCCCACGACATTAATATCGCTACGAACCGAGGTTATGCGTCGGCCAAAGAAGCTTATATTACGCAGGAACAGATCGTATTAGAAGATGCGGATATAGGGCTTAACGCTGGAACAGGCAGCATCATTCCGCATATGGAAACGAAGCGTATGATTTACGATTGTCAAAGACGGAAAGGCACTGCGCAATTGGCCTCCTTAAAGATCGGGAATATACCGTTGGTTGCCCCACCTATCACCGTTGGGGATTGGATTCGTTCCGTTGACATGCATTTAAATGTGGGACACACCTCGAAATTAGGTGGTTATTTTCACAATGAAATTCTGTACAATATTTACAAAGATTTTCGCCTAGGGGCGCTATTGAACGCTTACACAAAGCGAGGCGTACTTATGGGACCCGTTATAAAAGTCGACAGTGAAGGGGAATCGATTAAATCGCATTTGAATTTGCAGATAGGACACATTGCGGATCGTGGAGATCGAAACAATCGAGGTGAAGACGTCGATGGGACATCGATTGAAAAAAAACGTTGGTTCATTGACGCGAAACAGAATCATCATTTCGGTCAAAATATTGATGTTTTATCTAATTTGCTATGGGCAAGTGACGGAAAAATTATGGACGACTTTCGTCTAGGCGGAACAGAAGATTCGGATATCCGCGATTCTTTTGGCGAACTCGATTACCGCGGAGAAAAAGATTTGTTGACGTTATTCACACGCGTAAAAATGAATCGTTATCAAGATTTTTCGCAACAAATTCCTTCCATTCGTCTCGAGCGATTTCCCCAAGAGATTTTCGATTCAGGAATTTACTACTTCGGTCACATTGATTTTACGCGACAAAAATCCACGAAGAAAAAGTTAACAATTTCAGAACAGCAAGAAGCGATCGAGTTAAGTTGGATCGACAATTATTGGGGTATTAATCGTCCGATAGAATTAGATAATGGTATTTACTTTACACCGCTGTCAGGCGGGAAGTGGGTACACTACTGTGAAGGACAAGATCAATTTTTAGGCGAAATTGGTTTCGATTCCGATATAAATTTTTATGCACTTTACCCCGAATCGATACTCTGGCTGAAGGCAAAGGAGTGGAAACACATTATTCGCCCAACCATAAAATATCGCTATTTTTCTCCGATAGGCAAATACGGAAAAAATGGAATTGATCGACAGCCGAAAAATGATTTTTTTCCAGTGCTTGAACTGGCAGAAATGCGAAATATGGATAATTTGCTGGGGCAAAGCATTTTGCGATTAGGACTGGAAAATGACTTCTTTGCTAAGAGTGAAAAAAATAAAATTCGGCAAATTGCTTCATTGGATTTTTACCAAGATTTGAACCTGAAGCGTTGCCATGACGCGAGCGATAGGCAGTGTCAAATGAAAAAACTTTTATCCGATTTTTATATATTTTCCGAATTAAACCCTCGGCGCTGGCTAAATTTACGTCTTTACTCTCGGTTGGACTGGGAGCATTTTTCGATTCGAACAATCAATGCAGAAACAAATTTTTTGAGTGGCGATTTATGGGAATTAGGATTACGGAAAAAATTTGTGAGACATCATAGCGATCAGTTTGGCATCAATTTTTGCTTTCGATTCGATGAGGTTTCACGGCTTGGTCTTGAAGCTCAAATCGATGGGAAAAGCGGTAAACTTTTAGCTACAAAAATTAGCTACACAATGCGTTGGGACAGTGTCTGGGATGTAAAACTTTTTTGTAAAATCAAAAACCATTCCAGCCGCGATAGTCGTTTTCAACCTGGATTTTCGATCAATTTAATAGACTGGTAATGGAATGCAAATTGTGGTTTTTAACAGGATGTACGGCGGTGGGAAAAACCTCACTATCACTGGAATTGGCGCATTTCCTCAATGCTGAAATTTTGTCCTGCGACTCGGTACAGGTTTATCGCGGGGCAGATATCGGTTCGGCAAAAATAAAGCCCGAAGCAATGGCCAATATTCCGCATCATGGAATAGATTTAAGTGCTCCAGATGAAACTTTTAACATTGACCGATACACAAAATATGCGCAAGCAATTGTCAGCCAAACGCAAAAAAAAAATAAAAATCTTCTCGTTGTTGGTGGAACTGGATTTTACTTAAAGTCTTTTTTTACCCATGTTATCGATACCATTATGGTACCTGAAAGCGTTCGTATGGAAGCGCAATTATTCTATGAAAATTTTGGTTTAGCGGCATTACAGCGGGCAATTGAAGGTTACGGTCCCGTTAATTTAAACACTTCCGATTGGCATAATCCACGCCGTCTGGTTAATATTTTGGCAAAGCAAAAGGTAACCAGTTGGGATCAAGCCGCATTAAAGCGAAAATTTTACCAGAATGCCAGTCCCTTTGACCCATTTTTCCGAAAGGTCATTCTCCTGGAACGTCATCCAGAATCGCTAAACGATAGAATAGAGCGGCGCGTGGTAGAAATGTTTCGGATGGGATTGATCGAAGAAGTAAAAAATCTCGGAAATATGTGCCCTCCTTTGGCCCATGCGATCGGTTATCGCGAGGTAAAGGCCTACCTGGATAATGGTAAAAAAATAACTGAAAATGAACTAAAAATAGCCATTACGAAAGCTACGCATCGATTGGTCAAAAAACAGAGAACATGGTTTCGGCGGCAAATTCCCATCGACTTTCGCATCAACTTGGATGCGTATTCTTTTAATGAAAGTTTTGACTTTATTGCTACATTTTGTAAGAACTATGGTCTATGAACCTAAAGCTTGCAGAATTTTTAGTTGGCCTTACTGGGGTGTTTTGCGGCAGCTCGCTGGTATTCCGAACAAAACACAGCGAATATGTTTTACGAAAATTTCTTCGTTCAGAAGTTGCAGGTACGGTAATATTTTTACTATCAGGAACTTGGTTTTTAGGCCATGTTTTGACGCTTGGCGAATCTGATTTCGGGGAATATAAGTATTTCTTTTTTGTCTTCTTTTTAACAATTATTTTGATTACATTAGTGAAAATTCGTGATTTCTTATCTGTTCGCGGTGGAGCCATTTTAGCACTGCTAACCGCCAATGAATTGCTCAAGGCGGCATACATGAAACCCCAAGGATCACGACTAATTCTCGTTACTTTCATCTACGCTGCAATTGTCGTGGGAATGATTTTTGGCGGTTGGCCTTACAAAGGGCGCGATTTTGTTGATTTTCTTTTTTCACACCCAACACGTCCATGCCTATTCGGATTACTAACGACCTGTTGTGGTATTCTTACGCTAACAACTTTATTTTGGTAATTTGAAAAATGGAAGCGAATTGGCTAGACGTAAAGTCAAAATTAGGTACGGTTTTCTACGCACTATCACAGACAATTGATGAATTTGATAAGGATTTTACTCCAGAAGTACGCGTAGCGGATCCACGTTTCGGCGACTTCCAGGTCAATGGCGTACTTGGTTTTGCAAAAAAAAATAAAAAAAATCCTCGAGAACTCGGCGAAAAACTTCTGATAAAGGCGAAACAATCCGATGATCTAGCCGATTGTTCCCTGGAATTATCGGGCCCTGGATTCATTAATATCCGTTTAACGCCAGATTTTTTAAGGAAATGGGTAAGTACCTTTTGTGGTCGATGCGATTTTAAACAATGGCTCGTTGGGAAAACCATCGTCATCGATTATTCTTCGCCCAATACCGCTAAACAAATGCACGTGGGCCATCTGCGTTCGATGATCATCGGCGAATCGATCCAACGCCTACTTCGATTTTGCGGAGCAAATGTCATCCGAGATAATCATATCGGCGACTGGGGAACACAGTTTGGTATTCTTATCATGGCAATAAAACGGGAAAAATTTGACATTACAGCCATAGATCCAACGGCAGCGCTCGATGAATTCGAACGTCTTTACCGGGAAGGTGTCGCTTTGACGAAACAAAATCAAACATTTTTGGACGAAGCACGCCGGGAATTGGTTGCTTTGCAAAAAGGTGATTTGGAAAATTTACACATTTGGAAAGCCATTAATACCGTATCCTATCGCGCATTTGAAAAAATTTACAATCAAATGGGTGTAGTATTCGACTATGTTTTAGGGGAGTCATTTTATCGTGACAAAGTCGATCATGTTTGCAATGAGTTGGAAGCACTAGGAATTGCCGAAAAAAATCAGGGAGCGCTTGTTGTTTTCCATCGGGAACATGGACGTTTTAAAGACCAACCTTTCCTAATTCGAAAGTCCGATGGTGCATCAAATTATGCGACGACCGACCTCGCCACTGTTTTATATCGCTGGGAAAATTTTCTCGCTGATACGATAATTTATGTAACTGATGGGCGCCAACAGGACCATTTTCAGCAACTATTTTTGACCGTTGAACGTTGGTTTTCTGCTAAAAACATCCCGCTGCCCCAATTAAAACATGTCTGGTTTGGTACCGTTCTCGGCGAAGATGGACGTGCCATTAAAACACGTTCGGGAGAATCGATCAAGTTGAAACAGCTGATCGACGAAAGTATTGCACGGGCACGGGCTATTGTGACTGAGAAAAACCCAGATCTGTTGTCAGTGGAACGGGAAAAAATTGCGCATTCCGTAGGTACCGGAGCGATTAAATATGCGGATCTGTCGCAGAATCGTACCAATGACTATGTTTTTTCCTGGAATAAAATGCTTTCCTTCGACGGCAATACAGCTCCCTATTTACTCTATGCAGTGGCACGCATTTACACACTATTCCAACGGTTAAATCTTTCACCCCATGGGAGGCGTGAGCCTAAATCAATGGCGGATTTTTCGACACCTGAAGAACTGGCGTTAGCACGCAAACTCGTCGATTTTCCAAATACCATTGCCCAGGTGCTTCATGATTTAAAACCTCACGATTTGTGTACCTATTTGTTCGAATTAACAAGTGAGTTTTCCACGTTTTACAAGGCCGATCGAATCATTGGAGAAACTGAAGATATCTTTGAAAAGCGCTTATTACTTTGCCAATTTGTATTATACGTTTTGGAAACAGGACTATATCTTTTGGGAATTGAAAAATTGGAAAAAATGTAGGCTTCTAAAGACTATGCGTCCTCCTAAGGGCTCCTTAGAATCCCCGCCAGGGGGGGCCGGGTGTGTCGGACGGCAGGGGGGTCCTAGACCCCCGCCCGCGGCTTCGCCGCGGGCGGGGGCTTTAATATTTTTAATTAAAGACCTGTGCGGCCGAACCATGCGAAGTTTTCGCATGGTTTGGTCGCGTACCGAGGTCAAGAAGTCCGGACTCCTTGCGGGGTATGGGGCAGAGCCCCATATTTAGAGTCCTTTGGCAAGCAAAAATAAATTTGAATAAGCGAAAAAATTCTCTAGAGAATGGGATATGATTATAAGGCCAAAGGTTCGCGGTTTTATATGTATTACTGCGCATCCGGATGGATGTAAAAAAAACATCCTGGAACAAATTAGTTATGTAAAAACACAAGGTGAAATTATTAACTCTCCCAAAAAAGTTCTTATTATTGGATCATCCACTGGATACGGTTTAGCGAGTCGTGTTGTGGCGTCATTTGGATGTAAAGCGGACACAATTGGAATTTATTTTGAACGTCCAGAAGTGGACAACAAGCCAGGTTCGGCTGGATTTTACAATGCACAAGCTTTGGATGAGTTTTCACGGGAAGAAGGACGGCTCTCGGAAAGTATTAACGGCGATGCATTTTCCGATGAGATAAAGGGTGAGGCCATTCGATACATTCGAGAAAAACTTGGTCAAATAGATTGTATTATATATAGCTTAGCGTCACCGCGGCGGACGGATCCTATTTCTGGCAAAACATATAAATCGGTATTAAAGCCGATTGGAGTATCTTTTTCTGGTAAAACGGTCAATACGGACACGGAGCAAATTGTAGAAATTTTCATTGATCCAGCAACGGAGGAAGAAATTGAAGCAACATGTAAGGTTATGGGTGGCGAGGATTGGGAGCGCTGGATTGACCAATTACTTGGGGCGAATGTTTTAGCGGAAGGCGTACAAACCTGTGCTTATTCCTACATTGGTCCGGAAGTAACGTGGCCAATTTACGCCCATGGAACCATAGGTAAAGCGAAGGATCATCTGGAGCAATCGGCAAAAAATATCCAAAATAAGTTAAAAAAATTACAAGGAAAAGCAATGATTTCGGTAAATAAGGCAGTGGTGACACAGGCAAGTTCAGCCATACCGGTGGTACCGCTTTACAATTCGATATTATTTAAAATCATGAAGCAGAAAAAAATTCATGAGGGTTGCATTGAGCAAATGTACCGTCTATTTTCCTCACATTTCGATGCTAATTGCGATGAACAGGGTCGAATTCATCTTGATAATTTGGAGATGCGCGATGATGTGCAACAGGAAGTCAAAGCAATTTGGCCCAAAATTTCGACGGAAAACTTACATGAGTTGTCGGATTTTCAGGGTTATTATCAAGATTTTTTGCGCCTATTTGGTTTTGGTGTAGCCGGTGTGAATTACGAAAAAGATATAAAAATTTCATAGGTTCTCTGTAAATTATAGGAAAATAAAATAGTCATTGTAAACTAAGAAAATAGCATGAATTCAGCAGAATTAAGACAAAGTTTCTTGAATTTTTTCAAAGAAAAGCAACATAAAATTGTTTCTTCGGCATCGTTATTACCGGAATCGCCGAATTTACTATTTACGAATGCGGGCATGAATCAATTTACTCCGATTTTACTTGAAGAGCGAGCAATTCAATTTTCGCGGGCTGCGGATACCCAAAAGTGCATCCGAGCGGGGGGGAAGCACAATGATTTGGAGGATGTGGGGTTTGACACATACCATCACACATTTTTTGAAATGCTCGGCAATTGGTCATTTGGCGACTATTTTAAAAAAGAATCGATAGAATTTGCCTGGGAGCTTTTGACAAAAATTTGGCATTTTCCCAGGAAGCGTCTATATGTTACCGTTTATTCTCCCGGTGAGGGTGAGCCGGCGGAATTTGATTGGGAAGCGTATCAATATTGGGAATATATTTTCGAGAAAGAGGGATTGAGTCCTGCGGTACATATTTTAAAATTTGGTAAAAAAGAAAATTTTTGGATGATGGGCGATACGGGTCCTTGCGGTCCATGTTCGGAAATTCACATTGATTTAACGGAGGATGGCAACAGTCAAGGGCAGCTTGTCAACCGTGATTCGCCGTTTTGCATTGAAATTTGGAATCTTGTTTTTATGCAGTTTAATGCACAAGCCGATGGCACTTTCATTCCACTTAAAAGCAAGCATGTCGATACGGGAATGGGTTTGGAACGGGTGGCTGGAATTATCAAAACGACAAATAATTTCTCCAATTTTTCATCATATCCCTCCAATTATAATAGCGATTTATTCATTGGTATTTTTGATAAAATTACTGCCCTATGCGGAAAGACTTACCAGGGAACCGTTGCAACAAACTGCGAATCTATGGTGGAGCAAGAAAAAATTGATTTTGCATTTAGGGTCATTGCGGACCACATTCGGGCTCTAACCTTTGCGATTGGCGATGGCATTTTGCCAGGAAACGAAGGCCGTCACTATGTTTTGCGAAAAATTTTACGGCGTGCAATTATTTTCGCAAAACGCTTACGGTTTCCCGTAGGGAATTTTACAATTCTAGCGGAGGTAGTCATTGAGCAAATGGCGCCAATTTTTCCGGAATTACAGTGTAATCGTAAAATTATTCTCGAAACCATCGGTGCGGAGGAAGTCATGTTTGAAAAAACACTGAACCGGGGAATTGTATTATTGGAAGACATTTTTTCACGAACCAAAGATGGTGAAATTAGTGGCCATGATGCGTTTACCCTCTATGATACCTACGGCTTTCCCTTCGATTTGATGCAGCTAATAGCAAAGGAACGTGGGTTAAAAATTAATGAAAAAAATTTCCAAGATGAATTGGAAATGCAAAAGAAACGGGCACGCGATGCGCAAAAAAAATCACAAATTGTCGTTACTGACGAAGTATTGAATGGCGCAACGCAATTCATAGGATATGGGGAATTCGAAGGTATTGAGGCGGAAATTTTACAAATTATTCCAACGAACGATGCAACGTTTCTCGTGGTCGATCGGACGCCATTCTACGGTGAGATGGGCGGTGAAGTGGGCGATACGGGATCATTGTTTTCCGGCGGACAAACGATTCCCATAGTCGATACGCTGCGCAATTCCCAGGGAACATTTTTACATAAAACTGTACGAAATGTTGCATTGAATATCGGTGAAAAAGTTACTCTAAATGTAAATATTGCACGAAGAATGGAGATTCAGCGTCACCATACGGCAACCCATATTATGCACGAAGCCTTGCGGAAAATTCTTGGTGGCCATATCAAACAGTGTGGTTCCTACGTCAGTGAATGCGGTTTGCGCTTTGATTTTAATCACTTTACGGCACTGACACAAAATGAATTAAGGTCCGTTGAAGATTTTGTCAATACTATAATTCTTAAAAATTTATCCGTTACGGCTAAGGAAGTTCCTTTCAAAGAAATTCCAGCGGCATGCATTGCGCATTTCAATGAAAAATACGGCGAAATGGTGCGTGTTTTATCCATCGGAGACATTTCTATGGAGCTTTGTGGAGGCTGCCATGTCTCCTCCACCGGTGAGCTTGGAATTTTTAAAATTGCGAAAGAAAGCGCCATTGCTGCCGGTATACGCCGTATTGAAGCCGTTGTCGGTCATACTGCAAAAGAATACGTAGACTGCCATATCGCACTTGTAAATGAGTTAGAACGACAGTTTTCTGCAAAAAATGATGAAGTTTTGATGAAAATTCAACACCTGAGGCAGACTAAAAATTCGCTGGAACGTCGTTTGCGTACAATTTTAGAAAAAAATAATCGACAAATTTTTAATGAAGTTTGTCAGCGCGCGATCTATGAAAATGATCTAAAAAAAATACATGGGGTTTTTGAAATTGAAACCCATAATGATTTGCGTTCGTTGGGAACGCTTGCCATAAAAAAAGAAGTGTGTGATATCGCAATTTTGGCTGGAAATTTACTGGAAGGAGCGGTAGTCACAGTAAATTGTTCGCCGAAAGGAGTGGAAAAAAATTACGATGCATCGCGCATCGCTCAACAAATTGCAGAAAAATTTGGCGGCAAAGGCGGCGGTAATTTTGCCTTTGCCACAGTAAATGTTCCCCAAAAATTGGAATCTTTCGACCTCGACTCTCTAAAAATTTTTTAGCCGTACAGGTTAACCAGAGGGCTCCGCCCTCTGGACTCCCGCAAGGAGTCACGGACTCCTTGACCTCGTCTGGCGGCCAAACCATGCGAAAACTTCGCATGGTTTGGCCGCACAG
>JAIRRZ010000034.1 GCA_031255715.1 Puniceicoccales bacterium | reverse complement strand
GACCTGTGCGGCCAAACCATGCGAAATTTTCGCATGGTTTGGCCGCGTACCGAGGTCAAGGAGTCCGTGACTCCTTGCGGGGTATGGGGCAGTGCCCCATATTCAGCTCCTCCCTAAGGGCTGCGCGCCCTTAGGAATCCCCGCCAGGGGCATCCCCTGGACCGGGGTTGCGTCCGGCACCTCGGGCGCTGCCCGTGGTGCCGGACGACCGGGGTGCCTGAGGCCCCCGCCCGCGGCTTCGCCGCGGGCGGGGCTTTAATATTTTTAATTAAAGACCTGTGCGGCCGAACCATGCGAAATTTTCGCATGGTTTGGCCGCGTACCGAGGTCAAGGAGTCCGTGACTCCTTGCGGGGTATGGGGCAGCGCCCCATAGATGAAGCCCTCTAATTGGTCTTCTAAGCTCGACCGAGATATTTTCCTGTTTCCGTACTCACACGGATATGGTCTCCTTCTTTAATAAACAGTGGAACTTGGAGCGTTAAACCGCTTTCTGTTTTTGCCGGTTTTTGCACATTGGACGCCGAATCGCCCTTTATGCCCTCAGGAGACTCTGTAATTTTCATTTCGATCGATGCAGGTAGACGTACTTCAACCGGTTTCCCATCGACAAACATTAGATCATATTCGTGATTAGGTATAAGATATTGTTTTTGATCGACGACAAGATCCAGAGGAAATAGAATATCTTCGAATGTTTCCGGGTTCATAAAATGCACACCGAGATCATCTTCAAAGGAGTATTCCAAAGTTTCCGTGGAAACGTGGCAAAACTCGACATTTTCCGTACTGCGAAATTTCACAGCCGTTGAAGTTCCCGTTTCCAAATTGCGCAGGGTTGTTTGAATAAATCCTGCCTGTCGCCCCTGTGTACGATGTAACATCTCCATTACCAAATGAGGAACTCCCTGGTGCATAATTACCCGGCCTTTGCGAATATCTGTCGGCGACGCCATAGATATTTTTATTCACTGAAAAAATTCAGAAAAATCAAGCTTGAAATAT
Organism: Puniceicoccales bacterium; assembly: GCA_031255715.1. Taxonomy (GTDB): domain Bacteria; phylum Verrucomicrobiota; class Verrucomicrobiia; order Opitutales; family LL51; genus LL51. The sequence continues at coordinate 19,237 of JAIRRZ010000034.1, read as the reverse complement.
ATAATGCCTACGATTTCGGCAATTTTTTTGCAAATGGAATGGAATTAAAATGTGGATAATTTATTGATAAGTTATTTTTCTACTTGACATGCTTTCAAAGATTTGCGGTAATATTTACTATCAAAGATAAAAATGATGAGAAGTAAAAGTAATAGAGATTTTCATAATGGGAAAAATTCCGAGCATGTTTGTATCCACCTATGCCGCTGCGTCATGCTTGAATCCGGCTATAGAGGTGTCAAAAATTGAGGAGAAAGAAGCTTCAGAAGAATTGTTTAGGTTGGTTGTGCAGTCTTTAGAAAGAGAGTTATTGCTTGATTTTCAAATGGTTAAATTATTAAAGGATAATGGAATCAATCTAGCTGTAGCTAATCTAGGATGTGTACGTGAGACTCTTCTATTGGCCGGGTTTGATACCATAGAAGTGAAATGTGCAATGCAACATGTTTCACTTATATTCCAAGCGATGCAGAGACAGGAGCTAGATCAAGAGATGCTGTTGGAAGTGTTACAAGGTTTACCTCCAAAAGAACAGCTGAAAATGATACAAGGGTTTTCTCCTGATATAGTGCGAGAAATAGTAAGAACACAATTGCCTGAAGAGGTATTGGTGGAAATATTGGAGAATGCCTTAGTCGAAAATAACTTTTCCATGATAAGAGTGATTGAGGTATCTCCACATGGTTTTGCGGTAAACCTTAAGCTATTATTGAATAATATAAATGATAAAACGAAGATACAAAAAATCATGAAAAATTGTCATGGTCAGGCGAGTATAGCCGACACACTATCGAAGATTATATTCCGGGGGAACTTAGAGATGATGCAACCAATTATGCAAAGTCCATACGGTCTTGAAATGATGCAAATAACATTATTACGTACTAGTTTAGACAACCCATCGATAATGCCAGAAATTATGAGATCTCCATTCGGTTTTACGACAGTGTTGCAGATGTTACGCGATGCTAGGAGAGATCAATCTACGTTGACAAGGATTCAAAGTTCAAACGGTCTTGAAATGCTATTAATAGCAATTATTGAGGCTATAAAAAAAAGGGACATGGATAGGGTGCAAGAGATTATAGAATTCTTATGCGATTTCAATTTTTTAACAAAAATATTATCTAGTGCTACAATTCAAAAAAATCCAGATGCGAAGCCAATAATTATGCAAATCGCATCCCGAGTTAGTAATGAAAAGAGATCTTTGAGGTAATGTACCGATAGATTTAGCAAAACAAAGTAAAAATGAAAGAATAAAAATGATTTTTTTAAGTCTTGGGCTTCCCAAAGAAGTGACCTTTATTCCGTAAAAGCTTTATTTGAGGCCACATTGGAACTCGGTTTTCCAGCAAGTAGCCTGTGAAAAAGGCGAGGTTTTGTAATGCAAGAAGAAGTTCCTAGGTAGAAAAATCGTGAAGTAAAAAGTTTTTTTGGAATGGTTTTTTTTATGCAAAATCTAATCAAAATAAGTTGACAATGATAAAAAGATAAATCAGGATTAAAAGCGTAGGGAAACTCAAAACTCCATATTGATTATTGAAATGAAAATTTTTTCTATCGAAAATTGTGATACCAGAAAATGATAAACGATGGCACTAGAAAATTTATTAGAACGCATTAGAAAATTAAAAATACTTGTGATTGGAGATTTGATGCTCGATCGCTATATTTTCGGTGATGTAAGTCGCATTTCCCCTGAAGCACCGGTTCCCATCGTCGATGTGGAACAAGAAAAAGAAACTTTGGGTGCAGCAGCAAATGTGGCGCTAAATCTGCGTTCTGTTGGCGTCGATGTAGAAGTTTTAGGAATTTTTGGATTTGATATGCCCGGTGAACACCTAAAACATTTACTTGTAAATCATGCGATTAAATTTGATCCCAGTTGCCAGCAAAAAAATGTACGGACAATTCTTAAGACACGCATAGTTGTTCGCAATCAACAGCTATGCCGCCTCGATATTGAAGATTTTCCTGAAAAATATGCTCTAGAACAAAGCATATATTTGGAAAAATTATTGGCGAAAATTAATCGTTATGATGGAGTTATTTTTTCAAATTATGCCAAAGGCACCATTACGCAGCCCATCGTCGATCGGATAATTGCTGCAGCACAATACCATCGAATTATTACCGTGGCCGATCCGAAACCAAAAAGCGGCATTCGATTCACTGGAATTGATCTTCTTAAACCTAATAAATCGGAAGCACTTGAAATGGTAGGGAGAAAGGATTGTCACGGATATTTCAATGCCATTGACGTTTGTCGCAGCATTTTTGTTAAACATCAGCCAAGGTATCTGGTAATTACGCTGGGACAGGAAGGCATGTTAATTGCAAAAAATGGTGAAATTATTGAGCAAATTGCAAGCGATGCGCGAGAAATTTTTGATGTGTCTGGCGCAGGAGATACAGCGATTGCATTTTTAACGGCAGCTTTAGCTGCACGCGAATCCATTGTAACTGCGGCAAAATTAGCGAATTTTGCTGCAGGGATTGTCGTCGGGAAAATCGGAACCGCTACGGTTACCACTGAAGAAATTTTAAAAGCTGCTACGTTTAGTTGCCCGCCCGCGGCGAAGCCGCGGGCGGGGGTCTAGGACCTCCGGTCGTCCGGTACCACGGGCGTTGCCCGAGGTGCCGGACGGAACCCCGGTCCAGGGGATGGATCCCCTGGCGGGGATTCCTAAGGGCGCGCAGCCCTTAGGAAAATATATTTTGTATTTCGCGTGGAACAGTTTCGGTGGCGATTATTTTTCGGATATTTTGGGAGTAGGGGAGAATTTTTAAAATTTTTTCGCCTGAAAATTGTTCCACTGTTTCAATTAAAAATTCATCGATTTTTCCGTTAAGTACGATACCGACAATGGGAATGGTTCTACTTTGCAAAGCTTCAACGGTTAAAAAAATGTGATTAAGAAAACCTAATTTTGATTGGGCAACGATTAGGACTTTAGCATTCATTTTTTCTGCAAGATCAATCATTCGGAAATTTTTAGTAATTGGAACCAATATACCACCCGCTCCTTCGACGACAGCATTATTCGGCATTTTTTTTAAAATTTCGCCAATATCGATGTTAATTTTTTCACAATTGGCAGCATCATAGGGGGAAAGGGGTAGTTTTAATCGATAGATTTCGTCGGAGGTGAGTATATTGGGAGAGAGTTTTTTAACTGTTTTGCTATCGCTATCGCTACCGGTTTGGATTGGTTTCCAATAAGCAACTTTCATTTGATGACAAATCCACGTGGAAACGACGGTTTTGCCGACATTGGTATCGGTTCCTGTCACGAAAATATTCATTTCATTTTTTCCATAGGACTGTGAAAAATATGTCGTAGTTCAAATTTATTTCGACCGGATTCGCCAGAAGTCTTGCCGCTATTTTAATTTTATTTTGCGGAGTTGTCATTCCCTGGGCTCCTATGGATTTGAAATGCTTTGCAGCGCCGAGAGCATTTTCGAAAAACAGATCATAGCGTTTAAAATCAGACCGAATGACATCGCCCTGTTTTTTTGCTAGGGCAAGTAGTGCATCAATATTCCAGTAATGATGTGCCAAAATTGGAATATTTTTTTCGGCAAATAAATTTTTATAGGCAGCAAAACTTCCTTCGATTGGAATTGAAAAGGCAAAATATTTACATTGTAGTAAAATTCCACTCAAAAATGATTCAATATTTTCGAACCACTGTAGGGCTAGGTTTGAAATTCCGAGGTCATAGGTATCGTTAAATGTGTAGTTTTCGGCATCACCGACGATATAAATTTGATTAGGTATCTTATTTTTCGCGCTGAGAATCATATTTTTCGATAGATCACACAGGGTATAGGTTGCATTGCGGTAATATTTTTGGAGGGCGAGGGTTGTGAATCCTGTTCCGCAACCAATATCGAGAATTTTTTTAGGCTTTTCGGGGAGAGAAGAACAGAGGTACGCCAGATGTTCGGACGTTTTTTTTTGGACGGAAGCGTGCTGATCATAGCTTGCTGAAGCTTCGTCGAAGTTATTTGATAAACGATTCAATTTCATGGGCAACAATTTTTGGACTATGAAATCCCAATGTGTGGTTAATATTTAGATTTAATATTTTTACCGTTACATTGGCCATGGCTGAAAAATTGTCATCAATAATGATTTTGGGGACAATTTTATCTTCATATGTTCCAATGATCATCGTTGGTACACCACAATGGGAATAATTTTTTTTCATCATTTTCAATTCGGAAAGCAATATTTTTTTTGATAAACTTTCGGGTATTCGGGTGAGATATCCACATGATCGGTAAAATTTTTCCAATGCCTTTGGAGTGTCAGTTTCAACGTCTTGAATCATACTATCCAAATTCGGTTCAATAATTTTTCGCAACGCATCGCAATGGCCACAAAAGTTTAAAAATCCCTGCAAACCAATTAGATGGGAAAATTGGAGGGTAGAATAATTGAGTTTTAAGAAGCCCAATGAATGGCCAATGGCGATATATTTTCGACTTGGATCGATTGTTTCATCGCCGAGGTAATAAATATTGCCATCCAACAGTGGAACGAGGTGTTGCCAGTAGTTATCCGTGAAACCAAAGCCGTGGGCTAGAACATAATTTTTCATGGAATGAGGGTTTGAATTAACATTTCGATTGCACTTGGAGTATGGTGGGCGCAAAGCGCGATACGAATTCGCGGTGTTTGTGAAGTGGGCCGCGTAATACCGGAAACAATCACACCATTTTTAATGCATTGCTCCTTCATTTTCAGCATGAGTTCTACATTTTCGCATAGTATGGGCACAATATTCGTTCCTTTTCCTTTTGCATTTATTCCGCGATGTTTCAAGACATTTCTAAGTTTTTGCGTTTCATTGAGCAAGTTTATTCGCACATCGGCCAATGAGCGAATCAGATTCCAAGCGCACATTGCTGCACCGATACAGAAGGGTGAAAGGGCGGTGGAGTAGACGAAGCTTTTGCATTTTTTGACGAGATAATTTTGGATGAGAGGGGAGCAAGCGATATAGGCACCGGAGGATCCCACCGCCTTACTTAGCGTTCCCATGGTGAGTGTTGTTTCTGGGTTTAGGGCATAATTTGTCGACAATCCGTAACCATTTTCTCCATAGAGTCCTGTAGCATGAGCTTCATCGAGGTATAATAATGTTCCGTAACGTTGGGATAAATCGGACAAGGCCAGAAGGTCGGCACTATCGCCATCCATACCGAAGACCGTTTCAGATACGATGATACTATGTTTAGGATTTTCTTTTTTTAGAATTGTTTCGAGGTGATCATAGTCCAGGTGATTGAATCGGAGTAACTTTGCGTGGCTTGCAAAGGCGCCATGGTACATGCTTGCATGATTTAGTTTATCAAAAATAACGGTTGTATTCCTATTGGCCAAACATTCAAGGATACCGGAATTGGCTTGAAACCCGGAATTAAGGATCAGGGCTGCTTCTGTTTTTTTATCTTTTGCGATCATTGCTTCGAATTCGGCAAAAAGTTGTTTATTACCGGAAAGTAATCGTGATCCCGTACTTCCGGCGCCGTATATCCTAGCCGCATTGCAACCGGTTTCAATGACCGCACCATGCCTAGAAAGTCCCAGGTAATCGTTGCTCGAGAAATCGATAAAAGTTTCTGGATAATTTGCTAACTTCCGAATATTTTTCGTTTCTAGGATAAATTTTTTGTATTGCGCGAGCAATTCAGCCATGGCACGGGTTTATTGCTGTTGAGATTTAATTTTTCGTCAACCATATTATTAGTGGTTGATCCTTCCGAAGATAGTTTTTCTAAAAAAAAACTTGAGGTTCAATCTCGAACCTGCTTACTAAAAGTTGTATTATAAATTTTAGGAGAAGCTCTTTGAATATAAAATTTAGGAGAATTTTAACTATCATTCTGGTAGCTGTGGTTACGTGGAATATGGTTGGTGCGGCTTGGCATTCCAAGCAAGGGCGATCCCAAAATTCGCAAAAAAAAAATGAACGCAGCTCCCGGGATTCGCGGAAGAAAAGAAATCAGTCCGCGAAGAAAGAAAATGCGAAACACATAAGGACCATTGATCGACGCAGCTCCCGGGATTTGCAGAAGAAAAGAAGTACTTCACAGACATTCGAAGATGTTGCTGTGGTATGTGCCACAGATTTACACTGCAATGATCAAAACTATCCAGGTATAGAGAATATTGTCAATAGGCTGTGTTTGAAGCATGACACGGTCATAGTGGTCATTAATGGAGATATTAATACGAAGCGCAATCCTATAACCCATAGGATAATTCCTAGTTCCGAAAAATATGCTGATACTCGTGTTAATCGATTAAAGCTATTAGTTACTTCTTTTTCCATACTCCTTAGGAATCCGAATTTGTATATAGTTTTTAATGTAGGAAATCATGAAGTTATGAATAAGTATCCTCATCTTATGTCATGTTTTTTCCAAAAAATGACCGAGCTTGGGGGTAATCGATTCCATGTGATCAGTAATTTTAAGACTCGAATACCATTTAAAATGGTAGCGCATGAACCGCAAGATGGGTTTAAGCGTTTTGTGAAACCTTATGTCTACCTCAATAGATTTGGCTTTATAGGTTACTGTACAAAGGATATTTTTCCTTGGGGAAGACCACAGGATCAAAAATGTTATAGGTATGCATTAGAGAATTTTTTTGTTAATGAGGGAAAATCTAAATATGTGAATAGATTTATTAAGAATTGCAAAAAAACACTAGCTCGGCCAGAGATAAAGGTAATCTTTGCGGTAGCCCATGCGGGTGCAAAAGAATTCAATCGCTTGGGATTGGCGAGGTCTTTTGAGGGCGTATCGAAGCCCATTGTAATAATACTTGGACACAACCATAGGCAAGATCACGCAGAAGGAGCTTTGGGACAGAGAACAGTAAGCGTTCAGCCCTACCCATACGGCAAAGATGTAGCCATAATTAAGTTTAAAAATTTTGTGCTTACTTCTTTGGAATATGTAAATACAAGTTTTAAACACTGATAGATCTCTGGCGGAGAGAGAGGGATTCGAACCCTCGAGCCCCGTTTTGCAAGGCTACCTTCTTAGCAGGAAGGGGCTTTCGACCACTCAGCCATCTCTCCTTTGAGATAAGTGCTAATAAACTTGCCGATATGGTCAAGAAAAAGTTTATGAAAATTCTTTGTACTTTGAGTGTCGATGAATAAAAAAACAATAAAAAGCTTGACTTTCAAAAAAAACTCTTGCATCATTGAAAATTAAATAAATTCCATGATTATGATGAAAAGTTTTTTAGGAGTAACGGTTTTAGGTTTTATGATAAATGGTTTCAGCGGTAGCGGTTTTTGTTCTGCTAGTTCCGGTGATGAAGAAAATTTGGAAAAGATTTTTTAGAAAAGCGTGGAGGAGTATGAGTCACAAACAGATGTAAAGAACGATTTGGAACAATTAGAAGAGATAGAGACAAGATGGATAGAGGTGGGGAAAGTGTATCAACTACCTACGGTCAAAATGACTTGGAAGCGTGTGGAGTTAAAATGTATTGCCCAAGCCGGACAATATTCGGGGTATGATAAAGTTTATATGTAAATTTTTATAGGAGCAGAAAGAACATTTTAATGAAGGCAAATATGGGAAAAAATTTGAAGAAATTTAGAGAATTTTTTAGCTTTTTCCTGTAGAATAAATACCTATACTCGTATAATACAAAAATAACCTCTAAATAATCCAGAAGAGCTGGATGTGCCGTGTTTTACATTAATTTATTACCTTTGCCATGAGACAACATATGCAAGTGATGACACTTTTGCCTTTCGGTAATCCGACATGACAGCCACATCATTCGCCTTGCTAACTTTTAAAAAAGAGTAAGGAATAAATTTAACCATAAAAATCACGCTCACTCCAGCAAATCGTTACGCTAAATAAATTTAGAAAAAATCAAGATAAAAACATCGAAAAACTTAATTTTTTATGCCATTGCTAGTCAATGTTCGCTGTGATCCCATATTGGGAGCATTTTTTTGATGCCCATAGAAAATTTGTGATGAACGGGACCAACACCTCAAGGTTGGGAATTAAAATAAAAAAGTCGGCATTTTTGAATGCTATCAATGGGATATGGAAAAATCAATTCACACCGATGTAATCAAGGATACTGTCGACAATAAATTAGATTGCAACGGTAGTGGTAATTAATAAAAGAATAGTGAGAATGAGAAAATTTGGCATAGAACCTCGGCGTTCGGAAAATTTTCCCGAATGGTACCAGCAGGTTGTAAGGGAAGCCGATTTAGCTGAAAATAGCGATGTTCGTGGCTGTATGGTCATCAAACCTTGGGGCTATGCAATTTGGGAGAATATGCAGCACGTCCTCGATGGTATGTTAAAAAAAACAGGCCACCAAAATGCCTATTTCCCTCTGCTTATTCCACTAAAATACTTGGAAAGCGAAGCATCGCACATCGAAGGATTCGCCAAAGAATGCGCCGTCGTAACCCATACCCGTTTGCAGGCGGATGATCGAGGGAAATTAGTCCCCGCTTCACCGCTGGAAGAACCACTCGTCGTTCGTCCCACTTCGGAGGCGATTATCGGCGAATCTTTTTCCCGTTGGGTTCATTCCTACCGCGATTTGCCCATTCTCATCAATCAATGGGCGAATGTCGTGCGCTGGGAAATGCGTACGCGTCTGTTCCTACGGACTTCGGAATTTCTTTGGCAGGAAGGCCATACCGTCCATGAAACAAGCGCGGAAGCGATGGCAGAAGCGGAAAAAATGTTGGAATGTTACCGTGAATTTGCTGAAAATTATATGGCTATGCCAGTTCTTTGCGGCGAAAAAACAGAAATGGAGCGCTTTCCAGGAGCCATAAAAACACTGTGCATCGAAGCAATGATGCAGGATAGAAAGTCGTTACAGGCAGGAACTTCACATTTCCTTGGGCAAAATTTCGCCAAATCATCAAATATTCAATTTAGGGGGCGCAATGGCGAAAATCAGTATGCATGGACATCCTCCTGGGGAGTATCGACGCGGCTCATCGGTGGACTCATTATGACCCATTCCGATGATGATGGTCTGATTTTACCTCCACGCCTAGCTCCGCAACATGTCGTCATTTTACCCATTATTCATCACGAAAAAGATGAAAGTATTGTTCAGGAGTATTGCGAAAGAATTAGGAAACAAATCGATGAGATGGATTACGATGGCCATTCCATAAGGGTCCATATCGATGGGCGTGATCTCAACGGTGGTGTAAAAAAATGGGAGTGGATTAAAAAGGGTGTGCCATTAATTTTGGAAATCGGTCCCCGCGACAGGGAAAAAAATTCCATCTCCATTTTACGACGCTATACCATGGAAAAATATGTACCATCGTTGGAAGAATTTGTACGAAATTTGAAACCGGAATTGGAACAGATTCAATTGGGGATGTTGGAACGGGCACGCACTTTTCGCGAACAAAATACAAAACAAATTATTTCAGAAAGCGAATTTACTGAATTTTTTAAAGCACAGGGCGGATATGCGGCGACATTTTTCGCTGGGAACCGGGCCATCGAGGAGGCCATAAAAGAAAATTTTAATGTAACAATTCGCTGCATTTTAAAGGCAGCTGAAAATCCAGTTGGAACGTGCATATTTACAAACCAATCGACACAACAAAAGGTTATTTGGGCGAAATCCTATTAAAAATTCTATTTTTTATTTTTAAGGAGATGTTTGATGATATTGGCAATTTTCTCAGTGGCATCGGGCACAAATGTGTGATCGAGACGCCGTTGCATCGTTGATAGAATATTTGGGTTGGAGATAACTTCTAAGGTATGTTGGACAAGGGTATCGATTTTGTCTTGATCGACAACGGTCGCAATTCCGAGTTCTTCGGCTACCTTTGCATTGGCCCATTGGTGGTTATCGGCGGCAAAGGGATAAGGAACCAAGATCATTGGTTTTTTACAATATCGACATTCTGCAATTGTTCCAGCGCCAGCACGTGCAATGACTAAATCGCAGGCACGAATTACCAAATTCATATTATTGCAAAATGGTAGCATATGTAAAGTGCAATCTTCAAAATTAATCGCTTTTTCTTCGGAAAAAGAAGGGCCAGCAATGCAAAAAATATCAATATTATGGTGAGCAAATTTAAGGAAATTTTGCTGTACCCATTTGTTCATAGCGAGTGCTCCATTGCTTCCCCCAATGATTAGAATGATTCGTTTTAAAGCGGGCCAACCGAGTTGATTACGGGCTTCGGTCTGGGAAATATTTACAAATTCCTGGCGAATAGGATAATCCACATGCGACACTTTTTTATTATATTTTCTTAAAAATATATTGGGTGGAAGAAGAATTTTTGTTGCAAATCCTGCTAAAAAGCGCGTAGCTTTTCCAGGAATGACATTTGATTCATGCAAAATGATGGGAATTTTTTTCATTTTTGCGGCGAGTACAAACCCCATCGAAGTAAATCCTCCGAAGGAAATAACGGCATCAATTTTTTTTATTTTGAGTAAATTTAAAGCCTGGCGAAAGGATTTTAGCTGGGAATGCATAAAACGAGTTAGCGTGTAAGGTGAAAGCTGGAAGGGCGCTGCATCTACCCGTATAAAGTTGAAATTTTCATATTTTTTAAAGAAAATTTCATCAATTTGTTTATAGCTAATGGCAAAAGTACAATGATGTTTGGCTAAATGTTCCGCAACGGCAATCGCCGGTGCAATGTGACCTCCGGAACCTCCACAAACTAAAAGAATATTCATAGAATAGAAGCATAGAATCTCTGCCGATCTTGCAACTTTATAACAATTATAAAAAATTTTTAGAAGTGGATTTTAGCTTCGTGAGTTTTGATTGTATTGCCAAACGATTTTTCAAGATATTAGTAAAAATTCGAAGAATTCTGCAAAATAGTCTACATAGGACGCAAAAGCTACAAACGTGACACTTGTCCCCACCCTCTGTCTTCCAGTCTTGGAAGATTCAGTTATACTGTCAAGACATTTCAAATACTAATGTTAAAGAACTTTACAGTTTGGCTTGAACGATAATTTCACTATTATCAAGCGAATCCTGATAGGATTGAGCGCTCTCAAACCGTAAAACGCACATCATAACTATAAACTACCCTTCATGCTCAAGCGAAAACGCTAAAGGAATAAAATCTATTATTTGCCGATAGCAAAAAAGAATACCCACAGAAGCGTAGACAAAAACTAGCGCTTTGAAAATTGAAATCGCTTTCTTGCTCCGGGCTGTCCTGGTTTTTTACGCTCTTTTTTACGATCATCGCGGGTGAGATATCCTGCTCTTTTCAATGCAACTCTCAAATTTATATTCATTCCGCAGAGTGCCCGTGCTATGCCTAGGCAAATTGCTCCTGCCTGTCCAGAAACGCCACCGCCAAAAACATGAATATGTGTATTAACTTTTCCTAACACGCCTGCTACTTCCAATGGGGAAAGGACTGTTTTCTGTGTCATTTCCTGCCGGCAATATTCCTCAAATGGTTTTCCATTGACAACAATTTTACCTTCGCCATTCGAAATTCTGACCCGCGCCACAGAAGTCTTGCGTCGTCCCGTTCCTAAAAATTCCTCAAAAGATTCACTCATAATTCCACGCTATATGGTTAATAATCTAGGTTGTTGGGCAGCATGGGGATGTTCAGCGCCTGCATAAACTTTCAGTTTGCGAATCATCGCATTTGCGAGACGATTTTTCTGTAACATTCCCTTTACCGCATGTTCAATGATAAATTCCGGACGCCGTTTCCGCATCTTATTCAAAGACATACGCCGCTCATTGCCCACATACATTGAATAAAACATATACTCCTTGTTTTGCTCTTTCTTACCCGTTACTTTTACCTTATCCGCATTAATAACGATTACAAAGTCACCATTATCCACATGGGGTGTAAACGTCGGCTTATCCTTGCCACGCAATACATCCGCCACCTTAACTGCTAATTTACCCAGCACAACACCTGCCGCATCTATAATACGCCATGCTTTATTTTGTGCATCCTCTTTTCTTACTAAAGTTGTTTTCATGGACCAACTTTTTTTAGCCTAGATCCATTACGGGTCTTGTCAAACTTTTTTATCAAAAAATTTCAGCCATTTTTCTTAAACAATAATTTTTAGATTGTTAGTAGCGAAGCGCCCATTCGAAGAAAAATAAAAGTCGAAATGGGTTCCAGTATGGCGGTTAGGATAATCGTTGAACTATTGGCTGGATCAAGTTTCATTTTTTTAAGAAAAATAGGAACAAAAGCTCCCAATAAACCTGCTAAAACCATGTTAACTGTCAGCGAAGCAAAAACTAATATACCCATGATTTGATTGTGTGTCCACAAAATGGCTAGCATACCAGCGGCAATACCAATAATAATGCCACTAATGAATCCTTTACAAATTTCTTTCACATAGATGCGTTTTACGTCCGAAGGAAGTACTTCGCCCAATGCGAGACCGCGGATCGCAATCGATAACACCTGCGAAGCTGAATTGTCGCTCAAAATCGTAATCAAATTTAAAAATGCTGCCAAAACTGCGCACTGTTGAATTTGATCCGAAAACTTTGCAATAACCGTAGTACTAATCGTCGAAAATAGTAAATTGACAAATAACCAGGGCGTACGACGGCAAACGCTAGAAAAAACACCGTCGGTAATATGTTCATTGCCGCCCGCACCATATAGTTTTTGCATATCTGCTGTCGCCAATTCGTGCAAAATATCGATGACATCGTCATGGGTAATGATGCCCAGTAGACGTCCTTGATTGTCGACAACGGGTAATGTTTGAGCGTGGCTTTCGGTCATCGTTAGGGCAACATCCTGTTTGGATTCGTCTGGCTTGCAAATCGAAATTGTATCTCGCTCCATGATATCGGCAATACATTGTTGAGATTTTGCCCAGATGAGATTGCGTACCGTTGTCGTGCCGACAAGTCGCCGATGACTATCGATAACGTAGAGAATGTCACTGTTTTCCGTTTCATTTTTTTCGCGGCGAATGTATTGAATGGCTTGATCGACGGTCATTGTTTCGCGTAGAGTTGTCACATATGGGGTCATGACTCCACCGGCCGTATCCGGATCGTAGCGCATCAGGTTACGGATAGTTGCAGCAAATTCCGTAGATAACTTGCCAAGGAGACGTTCACGGTCACGGGTTTCGACATTTAAAAGAAGATCGGCTGCATCATCGGGTTCGAGTTCTGCGAGAATTTTTGTGGCACGGTGATCACGCATCTCACTGAGAATTTCTGCAGAATCACTGGAATACATTTCCGCAAGAACAAGAGAGGCGTCCGAAGAAGAAAGTTTACAGAGAATGAACTGTTGATCATCGGAGGAAAGACGTTCAAGGAAAAGGCTAACGTCATAGGGAGAAGTATTGGACAATTTAACGGGATCGATCGTATCAAGTCCACCATCGACGAAATGCATAAGATCATCAATGGAATACTGCTCCAATCTATTAGCAACGGCATGATTTTGGATGATATCTGGCATTGTATCAAAACATAAAAATTACCAAAGGTGAATATCCTATATTTTGTAAAATGCGCGTAATGCAATAATATAATGCAATAATAAATACTCAATTTTAAGAAAAAATTTTGTTTTTTCTAAAATCTACTTCCCGTTTAATGTTCGAAAAAATCATTTGACAATATGGTTAAACCTTTCAAAGCTAGAGGGCGAGGGAGGGGTGAGTGTCACGTTGAAAATTGAGTTCTCGCTATCCTTCGTTACGGTTTGCGCCGGGCTGAGATAAATCTCCAGGAAGTTGAAATTTTTTATTTCGAAATATTCCTTTCATCTAACCTTCGCCCTTATGATAGAGTATGACAAGAGAGCCATCGCTTTCGTAGTTCGTGTCTATTCCCTGATTGCTGCAAGTGATGAATGTGAGTTTATCTGTGAGGTTGGGTACGGCATAGCGAATATCGGAAGTATATTCTTCGTTGCTCCATTTTAAAAATCTTGCCGGTTTATCGCCATCGAACCAGGTTACATGGCCATCGCAATAGACCACATAGCCACCTTTAGAACCGTAAAGTCCGACCTTTTCATCCCATTTACCGTCTGTGCGTAATCCACGCGTGAATCCTAGCGGTGTCGTACTAAGCGGAGCATCTGCCGATAGACCACACACAAAACAATAGCTAATTTGCTGCGCACTTCCAAGAAAATTATTAGTATCAGCAAGCGTTCCCTGTGCTTCAGGGGTAAGCTTTCCAGAATAAAGAATTTTTTCGGAATCAGAATCAAAATAGGTAAGGGTTTCGTCGTTTAATTTTGAGGCGTATTTATCGCCGGGGGAAATATAAACACTGGAATCATTGAGGACCATATCGGAGATACTGTTTTTGTTGAGCCCAGCCAATTGTTCCATAAAAACCGAAATCTTCAATATACCGTGATCATCTATTCCATCAATCATCCAGCCGCGATTAATGGTACATTCGTACCACGCTTCGGCAATTTTTTTTAGATTGGATATATCTTTTGTCTTTTTTGCTGCGAGTTTAATCGAGTGCACAGCTGGCAAAAGAATGGTTAATAAAATACCAATAATCGAAATGGTGAAAATAATCTCAACTAATGTAAAAGATTTTCTGCTTTTTACGCTTTTACTTGTCCATTGTCTCGCCATAGCAGCGCTCTATATATGCGAAATTACGAATGTTGTCAAGTCGAAAGTATAAAAAATTTTTATTTTTTCTAAAATTTTTTTCAAGAATTTTTTCTCTGAAAATCACTTGACAATGCAGTTAAATTTTCAAAGTTCATTAAAAGCAGAAAGTGGGCGAATGGTATGCTTGAAATTAAAATCTTTTGCATCTTGGGAGCAATATGTTAGAAGGTTTTCTTAAAATAGAAGAAAGTCTGGGAAAAACTAGACTTTCTGGGGATTTAAATTAGAAAAACAAATCCTGATGGAAGCAGTTGGCTTAATATTTCCGGGGCAAGGAACTCAAATGGTTGGTATGGGGCGATCGCTTGTGGAACACTATGAAATAGCGGCAAAACTATTTCGAAAGGCAAGTGACATTCTCGAATATGACCTGCAACAATTATGTTTCGAAGGGTCCATTGAAAAATTGACGGAAAGCTGCTACTGCCAGCCGGCCCTCTTTGTACATCAATTCGCAGCAGCCAAAATTTTACAGGAATGTGTCGGACAAAGTCAATTCAAACTTGCCATGGGTCTAAGTATCGGAGAGGTAACGGCACTTGCCATTGCAGGAGTGTTTGATTTTGAAACAGGTGTGAAAATTGTGCAAAAAAGGGGAAGCTTCATCCAGGATGCCTGCGCAATGACATGTGGCGGAATGATGTCCATTCTAGGTGCAACGGTCGATTCGGTAAAAAAATTGTGTAATCTATGTGGCGTAGAGATGTCCAATATCAATGGCCCTGGGCAAATTGTCCTATCCGGCGAACGGGATAAAATCCGTTACGCTAACGAAGTTGCCGCATCAGTAACAGGTGGAAAAACGATGACTTTAAATGTTGCAGGGGCGTTTCATAGTTCACTGATGGAACCGGCACGTAATTACTTTGCGGAATTTTTACAAAAAATACCTTTTAAGGCTCCGAAAATGAAAGTGGTTAGCAATGTGACGGGAAAACTTGTATCAGATCCGAAGCAAATTAAAACACTATTGATCCAACAAATTGTCTCTCCAGTATATTGGTGGGATTGTATGAATACGGCAAAAAATGAAAATATTACCCATTTTTACCAATGTGGAGCGGGTAAAACACTGGTCAATATGGCAAAGCGAATCGATAGCGCATTTCAGGTATTACCTTTTGGAGAATATGGCGATCGAACGGATCTTTAAAGGATAATCATGGTGCAGCAAATTATCATTGCTCCCCATTCCGGATTTTGTGAAGGCGTAAAATCTGCAGTGAATAGGGCACTTCATGTTGCGGCGAACAAAAAAAATGGTCGCGTAATTTTAGAAGGTGAATTGGTCCACAATCGCGATGTTAATGAATGGTTATATGCCCGAGGAATAGCGTTATTACAACGGGATTTAGACATTCAAAAGGAGGATACGATTATCATTCGAGCCCACGGAATTTCGCCACAGCGTCGGTTTTATTTGGAGCATTTCGGTTGTGAAATTGTAGATTGTACCTGCCCATTCGTACGGCATATTGCGAAAATTATCGAGGCTCATAGCACTAAACCCATTATTCTTTTAGGCGATCGCAATCACGTGGAAGTCGAGGGATTATGCGGCTATTCGAAACATATTTGCGTGTGTGAAAATCTCGCTGAATGTTCCCGATTGATCGATGCTGTACAGCAAAGTAGCCGATCGGATGAGTGTGATCACAGATCCATAAATTTTAGCAAAATCGATGATGGAATTCTCGTTTGCCAATCGACGTTGGACGTGGATTTTTTGAAGGCGGTGCACAATTTATGCGACAAAAAAAATTTTCCCATTAAATTTTTTGATACAATTTGCGGGGCGACTAGGCGACGCCAACTCGGCCTTCGAACGCTGGAAAACTGCGATGCAGTGATCGTTGTCGGAGGAAAACATTCGGCCAATACGAAGCGCTTGTACGAAAAAATGAAACAGAAAATTGTAGCGGTTTTTTGGATCGAAAACAATGAAAATTTAGCCGAAATTGATTTAAATCCCTACAAAAAAATTGGCATTGCGGCCGGAACTTCGACACCTCAAAGCGTTTTACAAAATATTTATGGCGAAATTTCCAAAAAATAGCTTGAAATTATGAAAAAATGAAAGAATATAAAAGCATAGTCAAATTTTATCCTAGGCTTGCAGCATTTGCGCACTGTTGATAAATTTCGGAAATTGAATGAGGTCAATCTTTCGGGGTTTATGTGCCATTGTGGTGGGTACGGAGTTTTATTATGAATGTTACTATTAGCGATTTATTTGAAGCTGGAGTCCATCTTGGGCATCAAAAGCGGCGCTGGAATCCCAAATCTAAGGGGTTTATCTATGATCATAGAAGTGGCATCTCGATCATTGATCTCGAAAAAACATACAAACAGTTAGAAAGTGCCTGTACATTGATGCAGGAATTGGCGAATAAGGGACAAAAAATTTTGTTCGTTTCAACAAAAAAACAAGCACAGGAGATTGTTCGTACGGTAGCAACAGGATTAAGAATGCCATTTTGTGTCAATCGCTGGCTCGGTGGATGCTTGACGAATTTTGAAACCGTAAAGCGCAGCCTAAATAAATATCGTCGATTTCTAGCCATGGAGGCGGATGGTACGCTAGCTGCAATGTTCAAAAAAGAAGCTTCGGTTATTCGCCGCCAAATGGCTCGTATGCACCGCGGTTTTGAAGGGATGTTAGAGGTGGATGATTTGCCCGATGCGCTGTTTATTGTCGATGTGAATTATGAGGATATCGCTGTTATGGAAGCAAATCGTTTACACATTCCTATCATTGCGATTGTCGATACGAATTCCGATCCCACCAATATTACCCATGTGATTCCTGCGAATGATGATTCAACAAAATCCATAAAAATTATTCTGGAGGCGGTTGCGGAAGCGGTTCAGGCTGGACAGGCAGCCTATGATGCTAAGCAAATGGATAACAAAAGGCGCAAGAAAATCATTTCAAACGAAGAAATGACAGGGACCGATGCGGTAACGATGGATGCTGCCCTTGCAAATGAGATGGAAAAAGTAACGGATAAGGATGAGGAAGCTGCGATTGCAAACCGCGAAAAGCCCACTTCAACTTGGCGAAGGCGTTCGACAAAAAATGGAGAAGAGAAGAGCGAAAAAAAATCTGAAGAAACAACGGAATAGGAGCGGTAAATGATAGAAATTAATGCAAAATTGGTAAGTGAGCTCCGCAACAGTACGGGAGCGGGATTCGTTGATTGTAAAAATGCGCTCATCGAAGCCAATGGAAATATTAAAGAAGCGGTAATTATTTTGAAGAAGAAGGGTGTAGCAACGGCGGTAAAAAAATTAGGTCGTGAAGCCAATGAGGGAATTGTTGAGTCCTATATTCACGGTGGTGGCCGCATCGGTGTGCTATTAGAATTGAATTGCGAAACCGATTTTGTTGCTAAGAATTCGGAATTCAAAAAACTAGCACGCGATATTTGCATGCACATTGCGGCAGTCAATCCGCTATATATTTCTCGGGAAAGTGTTCCAACGGATGTGGTTAGCAATGAAAAGGAAATTGCAAGTGTGCAGATGGCAGGCAAGCCACAACATGCGATCGACAAAATTATTGAAGGAAAGTTAGACAAATGGTACCAGCAAAATTGTCTATTGGAACAGTCTTTTGTCAAAGATCAGGAGAAGACGGTGAATGATTATATTACGGCGGCGATTGCAATTATCGGTGAAAACATTCGTGTTAGTCGCTTTGTTCGCTTTCAGATTGGAGATTAGCAAGGATAATAGGGTCAAAAAATTTGGATAGTAATCGTTCCAATGTTGACGGCATTGGACGTGTTTGTTCTGCTTTGAAGCAGTTCGGCAATTTTGTCCATATAGCAAATTTGTTCCCTTCAATGGCATCTCGATTTTCTTTAACAAATTTCTTCAGAATTCGATTTTCTTTCGAATTTCAGTTATTTCTTGTAACTTTTAGGTTGACATTCAATAGAAAAGGTCTTCTTTCGAATTTCAGTTGTTTTGTGTAACTTTTAGGTTGATATTCAAAATAAAAAATTTTTCTTTTTTGTGTGATAAGTTTTTTAATATAATAGGTTAGCATCATAAAGAATATCACCTCAGAGAGATGAAACATTGATTTGTTCCGCAGGTTAACTTTAGTTTCCTGCGGGATTTTCTTAATCACATTTACATCAGAAATCGAAAGTTGAGGCATGCAAAGGTATATTCCAAAAAGGATTGCGGTTATCTGCGTCAGATTCATCTGCGTCAGATGTTTCACCTGAATCTTTATAGATTTTAGGCGCAGCAAAAGGAAAAGGACAACTTTCTCCCTGCTGGTCATCTGAGTTAGATGTCGCGTTTGGACCTTCATTGGCCAGTTGCGCTAGGTGTCGCATCTGGACCTTCATCCGTTGCCAATTCTTCTTACTGGCCACCTGCGTCAGGTACCGCGTCTAGAGGTGTTGCGCTTGGACCTTCATCCGTTGATAGCAAATCCCCATCCCTTGATGGCCAAGGAGAAAGGGTAGGTAGCGGCGAAGATGGAATCCAAGCTTTTCCCTGCTGGTCAGTTGCA
>JAIRRZ010000021.1 GCA_031255715.1 Puniceicoccales bacterium | reverse complement strand
CGGCACCACGGGCGCCGCCCGTGGTGCCGGACGGCAGGGGGTCCTAGACCCCCGCCCCCGGCGCAGCCGCGGGCGGGGTCAATGTCGAAGGTGGTTTCTAGACAAGCCTTCCTGCGAGGTCACTGGGTAATATTTCGTGATAATAGTGTTGACAAAGTGGCAAAATTTTTAGAAATTAGTGGACACTATTTTAATATTATTTATCTATTTATGGCCGATGATTGTATTGAGTTAACAGGGAAAGTAATTGCCGTACTTCCCGGGACGAGGTTTCGCGTAGAGCTTGAAAATGGGCATCAGGTTTTAGCACACATTTCTGGAAAATTAAGGAAAAATTTTATTCGTCTTGCGATAGGCGATCGTGTTCGCATAGAAATGAGTCCCCATGATCTCGAAAGAGCGCGCATTACCTTTCGACTTAAAAATGCGGTGGTCCACAAAAATACACCGATACACAGTTTTGGGCCACGTCGTTCATCCCGTTGATTTTTTATCCCGCTCATGCCTGATACAATTGTTGCTCTAGCTACGCCATTTGGTCTATCCGCTATTGCTAAGATTCGCGTTAGTGGTGCATTGACGCAATCATTGATTAGAAAGCATTTTGGGAAAGAGAATCTGATTTCTCATTTCGCATTTTTGGCGCATTACCGTGCCATTTCTGGAGAAATTCTTGATCAAGTTATTGTATTATTTTTTTCTGGCGAGCGTTCCCATACGGGTGAAGACTCAATGGAAATCGACTGTCATGGTAACCCACTGATTATTCGTTTAATTATTGAAGACCTTCAACTTTCGGGGTGTCGCATAGCTGAACCGGGAGAATTTACAAAGCGCGCATATTTAAATCACAAAATTGATCTTTGCCAGGCGGAAGCGGTATTGGATATCATTCATGCAACCAATGAAAGTGCGCTAAAAACTTCACAAAAGCAACTGCAGGGGACTTTGAGTGGAAAGATTTTTCGTCTCAGTGATGATTTACTTTTACTACTGGTGGAAGTTGAATCGCGCATTGATTTTGTCGAGGAAGACCTCGAATTTGACGACAAAATTTTGAACAAATTGGATGAAATACTCGATGAAATTGAAAAAATTGTTGGCAGTCACAAATTTCGAAGAACGTTGTTTCATGGTATTTCAGTGGCGATTGTTGGCCATCCCAATGCGGGTAAAAGTAGTTTACTTAACGCGTTACTTAACGAAGAACGAGTATTAGTAAGCGATATTCCAGGAACGACACGCGATTTTATCAGTGAGAATATTGCCATTGATGGATTTTTAATAAAAATCATTGACACAGCCGGTCTACGTGAAACGGACGATGAAGTCGAGCAACTTGGCATAAAAAAGACAATTGAAAACATTTACGCTGTCGATCTTTGCCTAATCGTTGTGGATCAAAATAGCCCCCTGCCACTCGAAAAAGAAGTTGCTACAAAACTTCAAGAAAAAGTATGTATTCTCGTTTTTAATAAAGTGGATCTTGAAAAAAATTCGTTACCCTATTTTTTAGAGAAACTAAAAATTTTTCCACAAGTTTTTGTTTCTGCCAAATATGGTACAGGAATTGATATTTTAAAATCGACTATCGTGGATGAAATTCGAAAAAATTTGCTTATGCCGCAGGAGATAACAATTGCCATTAACGAACGCCATAGGGAGATTTTTCAAACCGTTCGCAATTTAATCGTTTCTGCAAAAAATGTTCTTGAAAATCAGCAACCCTATGAACTATGTGCCAGCGATCTGAGGTTTGCTTTGGAAACACTGGGATATATTACAGGAAAATATAATAATGAAGAAATGCTTGGAAAAATTTTTAATCAATTTTGTATAGGAAAATAAATTCTTAAAAAATCGATTTTTAGTCATGAATTTGTTAGTAATATGGAGTGGGTATTGATAAGTTTCTAGAAAAAATTCCCAAATGAATGTCCTTAAATACATCGTTTGCTTCCAGATTTGGTGGCAATCCAAGATTTATTAGGCGGTTTGCATCAGCAAAGATATGACTGACAATTTTTTTGCATTTCAATAACTAAAGAAATATTCGTTCAGATGAGGGAAAACTGACGATTAGAGCCTATTAAGAAAGGCAAAAGAAAATTAAATACTAGAAAGGTCATTGCGACCCTCCTTTTAGGTGAATAATTTTTCTGGAAAATTTTTTTAATTTTTATTCCATTTTACTCATTTGTTGGCCAATGATAATTGATTCGCGCAATTGACTGGCCAAATCGGCAACATTGCCTGGGGAATTGGGAACAAAAATAACATTTGATTTGGAAGATCCTGCAATTTCCTTTAGTGTATCGATATACTGAATCAGGAGTACCATCTCCATGACATCCTTTTGCGAGAGACCGGGGACCTGGCGAACAAATTCTTCAACGGAGTCTTTTAGACCTGAAACGATAGCATGGCGTTGACCTGCAAGGCCTTTTCCGTGTAAAATACTCGCCTCTGCTTCCGCCTCTGCCTGTTTTACTTTGAGTATTTTTTCCGCTTCGCCTTTTTCCGTAGCCGCAACACGTACGCGTTGGGCCGCATTGATTTCATTCATTGCCGCTTTAACATTATTCGCTGGCGAAATATCTGTTACAAGAGCCTTAACAATTTCATAACCAAATTCTGCCATAACATCGGACAATTCGGATTTGACCGCATTTGCAATGTCATCTTTTTTTTCAAAGACACCGTCGAGCAGAATTTTAGGAACCTGCGCTCGAACAACATCAAAAACGAAAGCTTCGATTTGTTTTGTTGGGTTTTGTAGCATATAAAAGGCCTCATAAATTTTAGTTGGCAAGATGCGATATTGAACCGAAACCATCAGATTAATAAACACATTATCCTGAGTTTTGGTTTCGATATTTACATCGAGCTGACAAATTTTCAATGACAGGCGCAACCGAATCTGATCAATAAGCGGAATGAGGATATTGAGTCCAGGACTGGCAATGCGATAAAATTTTCCAAAGCGTTCAATAATCGCACATGTCTGTTGCTCGACCGTAAATATACTTGCAAACAACACAATTCCCGCCGCTATTAGTAAAATGATTGATGTTTCTATTTCCATAATACCTCCTTCTTCTATTATACAAAAAAAACGATACCTAATGCAAATAATAAAATAGAAAATTTAGCAAGAAAGGTCTTTTTGGTGAAAGAGAATGGAATATTATTTACAAATAAAATAAATTTTTCCCAAAATTGACGCAGAAAATTGCATTATCAAGCATTATATTAGTTTCCGAAATTTTTAGTCGACATCAATGAAGGCAGTGATATATTTGAATAGTAGGCTCAAGTGGTGGAATGGTAGACACGCCAGATTTAGGATCTGGTGCTGCGAGGCGTGAGGGTTCGAATCCCTCCTTGAGCACCATTATCAAGCTTTGCTATTTTCAAGATTTGTCAGTGTAAGAAATTATTTGGCAATTGCTTTTTTTCCAAGATGTTTTATCGCTAGTACTTCGCTTATTACACCTTTCCTTTGCTAAATTCTTTTCCTACCCATAATCATTTTGTTTGAAATAATTTTTGACAGAATGGATTTTTGCCCCAAGTTCTAGTTAGCCAGATGATAGAAATAACCATTAACAATTTGGTGAAACAGTTCCAGGGAAATGTCGTTTTGAATCACATCGACCTGCATATCGAAGCCGGAGAATTATTTTTCCTACTTGGACCGAGTGGCTGTGGCAAAACTACATTGCTGCGTACTATTGCCGGTTTCTATTTCGCCGATTCCGGAAAAATATTCTTCGGCGAAAAAGAAGTGACAAAATTGCCACCTCATAAACGAAAAACAGGTATGGTTTTCCAAAGCTATGCCCTTTGGCCCCATATGACCGTTGAACAAAATGTTGCCTTCGGCCTCCAACAAAAAAAAATGAAAAAAGCAGAAATTGCTCAAAGTGTCGGTGAAGCCTTGGAAAGTGTCCAAATGTTGCCCTATGCATCACGTAAACCTAATGAATTATCCGGTGGCCAACAGCAACGCATTGCTTTAGCTCGAGCACTTGTAGTCCGCCCGCGCTGTTTGTTACTCGACGAACCACTCTCTAACCTCGATGCCCAACTGCGTAATGAAATGCGTATGGAAATTCGCCGCATCTGTAAAAATTACCACCTAACCTCCATCTATGTAACCCATGATCAAAAGGAAGCGCTGTCCATCGCAGATCGTATTGCCGTACTTGATAAGGGTAACATCGGTCAAATTGGTCTGCCACTGGAACTTTATAAACGGCCTAAAAATTGTTTTGTAGCAAATTTTATCGGCGAAACAAATATTATCGATGGCATTGTCATCCGCAAGGGCGTCGATGAAGCCTTTGTGCGAACAAAAATCGGTAATTTTCGCGGTATGATCGATGCTCAAGATGATAAAATTCAGGAAGGTAAAAATGTAAAGGTTTTGATTCGTCCGGAAAGTATCAGCTTGGAAAGCTTGCCCACGGAAGAAAACTGTGTGGAAGGTATGATTGGATATTCGACGTATTTTGGAGAAGTTGCCCATTATTTGTTTGAAAAAAATGGTGTGCAACTAAGGATTTCGGAACTGAATCCTTGCCATATGACCCAAACGGAACGCTACGGAATTTATGCTTGGGCGTTGCCAGAAGATGTGGTAATTTTGAGCGAATGAAATGGTTAAGAAAATCATTATTCTTATCGGTATTGTCCTAGTAGTTGCGGTTCCTTTTATTTTTCAGCGCCGCGAAGTTACGCTAGTTCCCATCTCCACCAATGATGTTATTGTGATCATTACCTCGCATAATGAAACACTGCGTAGCGAGTATGGTCGTGGTTTTACCGAATGGTACCGGAAAAAAACAGGAAAAACTGTCATCATTGATTGGCGACACCCGGGCGGAGGACGCGATGTTGCACGCTATATTGATTCACTGTTTTTAAATAATTTTCGGTTCTATTGGGAGAAAACTTTAAAGAAACCTTGGACACAGGAAATTCGAACGATCTTTTCCCACCTGGAAAATATAACTGAACAAAATGCAACGCCAAAGGAATGGGAAGTAAAACGCGCTTTTCTAGATTCGGATGTTGGTTGTGGCATTGATCTCCTATTTGGCGGTGGTGTTTTTGATCATAAAATGGAAAGTGCCAAGGGATATACGGTGCCC
Source organism: Puniceicoccales bacterium (assembly GCA_031255715.1). Classification (GTDB taxonomy): domain Bacteria; phylum Verrucomicrobiota; class Verrucomicrobiia; order Opitutales; family LL51; genus LL51. Next base: position 64,711 of record JAIRRZ010000021.1, on the reverse strand, counting down.
AATAGTTTTATTCAAATGCATCCGGAATTCTTTACGGAGGATACAATTCCGGAGTTTTTTGCTGGCGAACGTCTTTGGGAGGCCGATGGGCGCTGGATTGGCGGTAGTCTTTCAAGTTTTGGAATTATTTATAATAGTGATGCAGTCAAAGCCCTTGGAGTCGAGCATCCACCGGAAACCTGGATGGATCTCGCCGATCCGCGTTATATCGGTGGCGTTGCGATTGTAGATCCAACGAAAAGTAGCTCCACACTCAAGTCCTACGAAATGCTGATTCAACAGCAAATGCAAATTGTTTATAATAATTATTTCGAAAACAAAAGTTTTGACACCCCAAAAGAGTATTTAGAAGATCATGCGATTAAAGAAGGATGGATGGAAGGATTAAAGCTCATTCAAAAAATTGTTGCCAATGGGCGTTATATGACGGATTCTTCAGCGCAAACAGTTCTCGATGTGGCGGAAGGAAATTGTCCCGTAGGAATTGCAACGGACTTCTATGGGCGTTCGGAAAAAGCAAATATTGCAAGCCGTGGAGCCAAACCTCGCTTTGATTTTGTAATCCCTCGATCGGGATGTTCGCCGTCACCGGACCCCATTTCACTGTACCGTGGCGCAAAACATAGAGCATTAGCACTAGCGTTCTTGGAGTTTGTTCTAACGTTTCCAGGGCAAAGTTTATTAGCGTTTAGGATAGGAACTCCCGATGGTCCTGCACAAACACCGCTTTGCCGTGCACCTATTTTGAAAGCGATGTACGATCCAAGATTTTTACCCTATCATAATGATCCAAATGTGAATCCCTATCATGATTCGGGTAGTTTTGTATATCAAGAGGAGTGGACGAAACCCGTTTTTCATGCTTTGGGTTTAATTTTTAAAATGGCATTTTTAGATCCCGAAGATAGGTTGCGTAAAGCGTGGCGAAGTATTCAGTATGCTTATAAAGAAGGGCGTCACGGGGCTGCAGATGAAGCACTTGCAGTAATGCAAGATCTGAATATGTTTTCCTATGATCGTGTCTCAAAAGACATTATGCAGGAAGCGAAAAATAAAGATTATCTGCGAGCTACTCAATATCAAACAAAAATGGCGAACTATTTCCGCGAACGGTACAAAAAAGCTTACAAAATTGCCAAACATAGGTAGTTGCCAGAGGGCTCTAAATATGAGGCTCTACCTCATACCCCGCAAGGAGTCCAGACTTCTTGACCGCATAGGTCTTTTTTTTGCCCTTCGAGCAGAATAATTTTTCAATTAAAGGAATTTTCTCGTAAGAACTTGACACTAATTAAGTTATAAGAACAATATGGAATCAATGAAAAGAGAGATATTAAAATTAAGCTTTTTATTAAATATGACTTTGAATATGGCAATAGTTTCAGTAGAAGGTGCACTGGACTTTGCTCCCACTCTCGAAACAGAACTTCGCAATAAGATCAGTATTTATCATGATCCAACGGCTACTCGAGAGCAAAGAGAAGAGGCAGTAAGGAGGTGTATTGAAGAAGGTATTCATCCTGGTGCTACATTTATGGGTAATGAATCGGCCGTCGATTTTACTGACCCAATGTGTAATGACATTGCAAAAAATGTTGTAAAAGTATATACTGGAAACGGAGACGACATGGATGTTTACATGGGCACGGGCACATTGATCGATGGCGGACTTCCTGAAAAGGCAGGAAAGGTTGTTGTGACAGGTTATCCGGGAAAGAAAGGGGATTTGGCCAATTTGTCACAATGTGAGTGTGGTATTCGTAGTATAGTAGATGAGCAAATAATATTAATTTTTCCGTGTATATGTTTAGAAAATTCTTCATATGGCAGATTCCAAGTGAATAAAAATAGTCCTTATATTTATGTAAGTGTAGATCTGGAAGGCAAGAAAGTTCCTGTTAAATATGTTTGCCTTCTTGAGGAAGATAATCGTAGCCAAGATTTTTGTATTCTAATTCTAGAAAATCCGATGGTAGATAATGATGGGGAAGTTGTTCCAGGATTTCCACTGGAGCAATTACATGTTATGGATTTTGAAACTGATAGCCATTTTCCTCGTGATTTTTGTGGCACTGAACACATTAAAACACCCCAGTCACTATCTATTATAGGATATGGTTCCTGTGGAATTGTTGATGAGGAAAAATTTGATGAGTTAAGAAAGAAGGTATCGCTAGACTTTATAGAAGAAATTACGGGAATGGGTAAAAAAAAGGTAGTTCATCCTAGGGGGGTGGATCTTACTACTTTAGGCGATGGATGGAGAAAAAGCGTATTGAAATGTAACTGTGCACATAATTACCTTGACTATATAAAAACTTGGGTAACGTTGATGGAAGATGACTTAAAATCGAGAGGTAAATTATTTGATTGTGGAGCAGGATGGCTTAAAATTGCCCAAGGTTGGTTTGATATGGCAAAAGAGGGGAGTTCACCTGATCGTGTAACAGAGTTCATTGAAAGCGCCAAAAATTGTCTTGAAGAGGCAAAGAAAGAGAGGCAGAAAGTTGAAGATAGACTACAGAGAATGCGAGAGGCAATCGAAAACTATAAAATATCAAGATATTCTTACACCTATCCTCAGGCAAGTGGTGGATTTAATGGAAGCTTAGTTTGGCTGATGGATGATAATACTTTGAAGGTTTTGGGTTTATATGGCTGTGGATTATTTAGGGAGGAAGAAATAAAATTCATGGGAAATGTGATATTGTATTGTCCGGTAGTAATGTAATCTTGACTTATGGAAAAAAATGATGATCCGACAAAGGTACAGCCAGTAACTTGGATCCAACCGGCAGTATCTTTTATCTATGATATAAGGATATGGCTAGCCAAAAAGCTCAACGCTCTCTGGACTTTTGTAAGAAGTTGCAAACTCCTTGACCTCTGTACACGGCGAAGCCGCGGGCGGAGGTCTCAGGACCTATGCCGTCCGGCACCTCGGGCGACACCCGAAGTGCCGGACGCAACCCGGTCCAGGGGATGGATCCCCTGGCGGGGATTCTAAGGGCGCTCAGCCCTTAGCCATATGCATAAAAATTATTAATAAATAGGTTGCATTTTGAAAAAAAAGTGTAGCTTCTATAGAGATATGGCAAAAGTGCATCGGTATTTAATTACGGGAACCCATGGGTGTGGCAAGTCGACCTTATCCCATCGAATTTGCTCCGAATTGAAAAAGAGCGGTTACAACGCAATTGTTTTAAGTGAAACGGCCCGAGAGTCACCATTTCCGATTAATCGAGGGCAGACGGTAGATTCCACGCTATACATTGCATTGAAGCAAGCGGTTAAGGAGTTGGAGGCAATTGCTCATGGTTACCAACATTTGGTATTGGATCGAGGTGTATTGGATTCTTTTGTCTATTCAGAGGCAACGCGCGGAGAAAAAATTTCTGAAATTGAATTGGGACTATTGGAGGCGTTCAAAATTTGGACAGGCATTTACGATGACATTATTTTTGTAAAAAATGAAGGCAATAATATATTGCAGATGGATGGTGTACGGGACACGGACATGGAATTTGCTCAAAAGATAGAAGAATTATTCCAACATTTACTGATGGGGAATTTTGGTGATCGGGTACGAATATTGACCTACGGCGATATGTTAAAAAGTAAAATACACATAGGGGATGGTGGTAAAGTTTATTTAGATTATGAGCGGCATTATGAATTGGTTTCCTGAAGAGTTAAAGCAAATTGTTTTATGGGTAGTAATGGTCATTGCGTTGCTAGGGTCGTACTATAATGCGACAATGCGTCTTAAGTTAAGTTACGTGCTATGGTTATTTACAAATGTTGTTCTAGTGTGGCATAATTTTTGTATTGGAGAATATCAGCAGTGTATTTTATATGCAGTGTATTTATACACTGCGGCTATTGGTATTAGGAATACGATTCATCAGAAAGGTTGGCTATCGCAGACCGTAATAAAAGAATAATATTATGGATATGTAAGCAAGAATGAAATGAGATTTTTTGATTATTGAATGGTGTGGTAAAAATTACAAAATATGAAAAATTGATGATAAATTAAAATTGTGTTAAATAGTGAAGAATTATGTTTACAATGATGTGGCTAGTTCTTTTAGTTACTGGTTGTCGTATTAGGGAATTGTTATTTGGAAAATTTTTACAAAAAAGGTATGATAGAGAGTGTGGAATATGATGGGCCAACGATGGATCAAATTCTTGGGGTGTGCAAGCGACGTGGAATTATTTTCCAATCATCAGAAATTTACAATGGTGTGGCGGGTTTTTTCGACTATGGACCATTGGGGGTAGAAATTAAAAAAAACATAAAAAATATTTGGTGGCAAGACATGATTCATCGGCGTGATGATATTGTAGGCCTCGATTGTTCCATTATTATGCATCCCAATGTTTGGAAGGCTTCGGGTCATGTGGATGGATTTTCTGATCCGATGGTGGATTGTAAAATTTCTAAAATGCGCTACCGCGCTGATCAACTCTATTTTGCTGAAGTAATCGTTAAAGATGAAATAATTGGTTATGTGTCCGTTTTGGAAGATGAACATATGCAATCCGTAGCGGAGAATCAGGCCCGAGACTTGAAGCGGAAGCTGGGAAAATCTGGAACATTGGAAACAGTTGTGCTTAAGCCTTATACGGAAGCTAAACCGCAGGAATACGCATTAATTCCGTCGCCGGCGACGGGAAGGCCAGGGTCTTTGATGGCACCTCGGGCCTTTAATTTGATGTTTCGGACCAACCTAGGAGCAGTCGTGGATGATTCGTCGGGAGCCTATCTGCGCCCAGAAACAGCCCAGGGAATGTTTGTTAATTTTAAAAATATTTTAAATACCTATCGCATTAGGTTACCCTTTGGGATTGCTCAAATGGGGCGTTCCTTTCGCAATGAAATTACGCCAAGGAATTTTATTTTCCGCTCCCGGGAATTCGAGCAAATGGAGATGGAATTTTTTATTCAGGACGATGCGAGTTGGCAAGAATGGCATCAATACTGGGTCAATACGCGTCTTGAGTGGTTAAAAAGTATTGGATTAAGGAAAGATTTATTAGGTTTAGACGTGCATCGTTCGGAAAAATTAGCCCATTATTCCAAAGCATGTACGGATATTACATTTCGCTATCCCTTTGGGGAGCAGGAGTTGGAAGGTATCGCAGCGCGAGGAAATTTCGACTTAACGCAGCATCAAAATGCCAGTGGAAAAAATTTGGAGTACTTTGATGAGCAGCAAAATCGGAGCTATTTGCCCCATGTTATTGAGCCGGCGATTGGTGTGGATCGTCTGTTTTTAGCGGTTTTATGTTCGGCGTATTGCGAAGAACAGGTGGGCAATGAGACACGCGTGCTATTGAAATTGCATCCACGGGTTGCACCGATTAAAGCGGCCATATTGCCGTTGGTTAAAAATCGTCCAGAATTGGTCGATCTAGCGAAAAATTTATACCAAAAATTATCAAGGATGTACTATGTACAATACGATGAAAGCGGGGCGATTGGACGCCGTTATCGCCGTATGGATGAAATTGGTACGCCCTATTGTATTACAATAGATTTCGAATCGCTTGAGAATCAGACATTTACTTTGCGCGATCGCAATACTATGGAACAAAAACGCTTTACGGAAAGCGAAATTATTGCATTTTTAGCTGATCACTGTCTGTGAAATTTTTTTAAAAAAACTTTTACTCACTACGATAATATAGGAAATTTCTGCCGTCATCATCAAATCGAAATAAAGAGAAGTGCTAATGATATCTGGAACATAACATCATAAATGTAACAAATTAAACAAGTTAATTTAAATTTTTAGTTTGAAATAACGCAAAAAACAAATAATGTGTAAATGGTTATGAAAATATCCAAAAAGGCGATTGTAACAAGTTTTCTATTTTCCCTGTTGGGAATGACAAATTGCGTAGCGAGTAATGACCCCATTGTGCAGCAGATGGTGGATATGAGAGAACATTTTAATGCGATGAAAGGACTATATGAACAGAATACTATCAGTTTACTGGAGTTTGCGAAGGCGGTAATCTGTGTTTTTCAGGATCAGGCAACGGAAGAAAGAGGCTTGGTAAATATTTTGTGCGAGCAATGTGGAATTTCTAACGATGTAATTCGTACCGAACTCATAGTTTATTGTTTGCGCAATCCATGTTTGAAAAATGTACCTATTTTAAGGGTAAATATTCCGGAAATTTCTGTTAATACAGTTTGTGCTTCGAATGATCTTTGTGCCAATCCTCATCCGGAATTTTATCAAGCCGTTATGGCTGCAAACAGTCTCGAAGAAGTAATAGAAGTTTTTAATAGATTTTTTGATGAATTTGACGCAAGCTTTGAAGCTAATCCAAAAGTCATTGCTCAACAAGCGGAAATTTATGCAAAAGCAACAATATTGAAAATAGATATCCCTCGCGGCTTCCTAACATTAATGATAGGAGAAAAGACAGTTTCCATCACTAAAGAAAGTTTTACAGAAGAGTCTAAAAACATCCAAGGTATTTTCCGAGTGATTTTGGATCATCTCCAAAAACCAGAAGAAGATGGAGGTGCGGAATTGGATGCGGAAAGTGCTTTTCATATTTTGAAACAAATTGCATTAGCCTATCGTGGCCAAAACGGTACTGTGGATGGACATTATCTAATCAATATGCCTTTGATAGACATTTCCAACGTTGGCCTACTTCTAAAGTTTAGCGGTGTCGCAATCACTATGAAATTTGAGAATTGTGATGGCTATTTTAACCTCGTTGAGAAGACGGAATACTCGCCCATTTGGGGTCTCATAAACATATTACATAATCGAAACGTTACCTCCGAGTTGCAGTTTAAGTTTCCTGGCGATTCAAAAATTAGGACCAATTTACCCGTCACATCTACGCGAAAATTCTCAGTGAATGAAACAATTGAATGGGATTGTTTGCTCCGTGAAAGTCCTCCCAAGGAGATAATCTTTTACGGCGGCTGTGACTCATCGGATACCCACTGAAAGGTTGTATTAAAATATAAAAATACTCTCCATTGGCGCATCGCCATTCTTTAGGGTTGAGGTTTAGGAAGAAAGCATTTATTATTTCCCTATGTCTGAAAAGAATCCTGCCGATACCCCTATGATGCGCCAGTATGGCGAATTAAAAAAATTAATCCCTGAAAATACGCTGCTTCTTTTCCGTCTTGGCGATTTTTATGAACTCTTCAATCGGGATGCGATTATTGGTTCTAAAATTCTCGGTATTACTTTGACAAAGCGCCAGGATATGCCAATGGCTGGTATTCCTCACCATGCTGCCGATTCCTATATTAGAAGACTAATTCAAGCGGGTCATCGGGTTGCAATCTGTGATCAAACAGAGGTCGCTCGTCCCGGAAAGATCGTCAATCGCCAGATTTCAAAAATACTTTCTCCGGGAACACTCATCACCGAAAATTTTCTCAATCCTAAATATAACCAATATTTATTGAGTTTAAAATTGCATAGGGAAGGCATTTCGATTGCCTGGCTAGAAGTCTCTACGGGAGAATTTCAAATTGCCAATGGGGCAGGGGTAAATGATCTTGCACACCTCATTACCGTGCTGAATCCTAGGGAAATGGTCATCGATGCTACCGATAAAGAAAAAATTGAGCAGCTGTCGACACGGGATCGGGAAATGTATCAATCACTTTCGGCAAGTTGTGCGATTACCGAATTGCCCCATTATTACTTCGATCCGGAACAGAGTTTGACCCTATTGTTAGAAAATTTTAAGGTTAGTAGTTTAGCCGGTTACGGTATTAGTCCCGATGATCCTGCCATTGCGGCGGCTGGCGCACTCATTCTCTATGTTACGGATAATTTGCGTCAAAAACCCTGCAATATCACGCGAATTCGAAAGTTTCAGCAACAACATGCAATGATTGTTGATCCCAATACGGTTCGTAGCTTGGAACTTTTTCGCAATATTAAGGGCAATCGAACTAACACTTTACTTTCCGTTATTGACCGGACTAAGACGGCAATGGGTGCCCGTTTACTCGAAAAAATGCTGGTTGAGCCATCCATTAATAGGGCGGAAATTATTGGGCGACACAATATTGTGGGAGGTTTCGTGGAAAAAATTGAGATGGTTGATTTACTTAAACAATATCTCGATCAGGTTGCGGATATTCCTCGCATATTGACGCGCATAGGTAACCATATTCGTAATCCGCGTGAATTAGGCTCCGTGCGTTCGACCCTATTACAATTACCTGAAATTGTTTGCCTATTGGCGAAGTTTGAAGCCCAGGAAGTAGCAGCGCTGGCAAGGAAAATTGATTTATTTCCGGAGTTACTTGCATTACTTCAAAGATCATTAGCCGATACCTTACCCAACGATATTGCAGAAGGAGGTTATATTCGCGATGGATTTGACGAACAAATCGACCATTTGCGAAATTTGGTACACCATACCAATGAGTGGCTTTGCGAATTGGAACGTAGCGAACAGCAACGTACGGGAATTAAAAGTTTGCGTGTCAAGTATAACAACAATTTTGGTTATTTTATCGAGATAACTAAAGCGAATTTACATCTCGTTCCAGGGGATTATATTCGTCGTCAAACGACGGTCAATGGGGAGCGTTATGTTACCGAAGCATTGAAACAGAAGGAACGGGAAATTCTATCGGCTAACGATCGGTTAATCGAGCGAGAGCAGGAGTTGTTAAAAGAAATCGTCCATGGTATTTTGGAAAAGAGTGTGCCGCTCTACGAATTAGCGAATCAACTGGCTGAGATTGATGTTTTGAGTGGCTGGGCACAATTGGTGAAACATTGGGATTATTGCAAACCGGAAATTATCGATGATTGCATTATCGATATTCGAGAAGGTCGTCATCCAGTTGTTGAAAAAATTATAAAAGAATCAGGGCAAACATTGGCTGGGATGCGTGATTTTATTGCCAATGATACCGAGCTTTCTTCGATTGATACTCAGATTGCGCTTATTACAGGACCTAATATGTCGGGCAAATCGACCTATATTCGCCAGATTGCGTTGATTGTTATTTTAGCGCAAATAGGTTGTTGGGTACCAGCTAAAGCATGTCGCATAGGTCTTGTGGATCGCATTTTTTCGCGTATTGGTGCCAATGACGATTTAGCGGGTGGTACGTCAACATTCATGGTTGAAATGAATGAGACGGCAAATATTTTAAATAATGCGACGGAGCGCAGTTTGATTATTTTAGACGAAGTGGGGCGTGGAACAAGTACCTACGATGGGTTAAGTATTGCTTGGGCGATCGTAGAATTTTTACATGAACGTTGGCATTTTGGACCGCGGACCCTATTTGCAACGCATTATCACGAGCTGACAAAACTGGCGAAAGATTTAAATCGCGTTAAAAATTTTCATGTTGTTGTTAAGGAATGGAATGATGAAATTATTTTTCTTCGTTCCATTGAAAAAGGTGCAGCGGATAAGTCCTATGGTATCCATGTGGCACAACTCGCTGGCATGCCCCCATCGGTTATTCAGCGTGCCAATGAAATATTGCTTTCACTGGAATCCGAAGGCGGCGTTGTTCAAGGCGCATTTCGAAAGAAATCTAAGGCAAAGCATGAGGAACAGCAATTTAAGTTCGATTTTTTCAATTAAGCCTTAGTAAAGCATGGATAAAGTTTTTTAGGAGGTACAAATTCTTCGGTATGGGGATTTTAGTTTCACATTTCTTTGCCTTTTAGCCTTGGAAGAAAAATAATAGTTGTCAGATGATTTTCAGGAAAGTATTTACGCTTTTCGCTTTACGAAATGGCGAATTTCAGTTTTTGGAAGACATGGCTTAATTGGGTATAGATGGCAATAGGAAGAGTCGTAAAATTTTAATTTTTAACGTGCCGCTCACCCCACCCTCTACTCTTCAGCCTCAGAAAAAGAAGGGTAACTGTCAAGCCATTTTCCGAAGAATAGTCTCCCAAAACAAATTTTAGGTAGTAGTAGAAATCTTTTATAATATAAGACTTGAAAATTTTTCCGAAACTGTAGCGTACATAAAAATACGCTAGTAGACCTTCCTGCCGCAGATGCTTAAAAAAGGTAGCGGTGTCGACTAGTGAGGTACTACGGACATGGAGATTAGGAAGATCTCTTTATTTGTGAAATGAAAGTATTAAAATGGCGAGAGTAGAGTATTTAGAAAAAGATAAAATTATTAGTGAATTTAAGATTCATCCCAGTGATACGGGTTCATGTGATGTTCAAATCGCGCTTCTTACTGCGCGGATTAATCACCTCACTAGACATCTCAGCATGCATAAAAAAGATTTTCATACGCGCCGCGGTTTAGTTACAATGGCGAATCGTCGCCGAAAATTGCTCAATTATCTCAAGCGCGTAGATTTTAAAAAATATAATGAAATTCTTCAACGCCTTGAGTTGCGTCGCTAATTTAGTCGAAAACTAGAATTATAATTCATGAAACAGTTATTCAATGTTGAAGTAGAGGGCATGCATTTTTCTACGGGTTTGCTTGCGAAGCAAGCGAATGGTTCGGTTGTTGTTACGCTTGGCGAAACGAGTGTTTTTGTTAGCGTCGTCGCTGCCAAGAAGCGTTTGTCGGAACAGAATTTTTTTCCGTTGACCGTTGACTATCGGGAGCGATTTTCTGCTGCTGGGAAGTTTCCAGGTGGTTATGCTAAACGCGAAGGTAAACCGTCGGAGAAAGAAATTTTAACTTCGCGCTTATGTGATCGGCCGTTGCGCCCATTATTTCCCAAAGGGTTTATGAATGAGGTCCAGATAATCGGTACTTTGTTTGCTACGGACGGTAAAAACGAATCGGATATATTGATGGTTAATGGAGCTTCAGCGGCGCTGGCTTGCTCTGATATTCCCTGGGCTGGACCAATTGGTTGTGTACGCATAGGCGAGATTGATGGCCAATTTGTAATCAATCCTACAAATGAGGCCATGCTTCGTTCCCGATTGGATTTGATTTACGTCGGTAATGAAAAAAATATGATGATGATTGAGGGCAATGCCGATCAGCTTTCGGAGGAACGTTTTATCGAAGCTCTAGCCTTTGCACATCAACAAATTCAACCATTTATCGAAGCTCAAAAGGAATTGGTAGGCCTATGTGGAAAGCCAAAAAAAGAATTTGTGTTACATACGGTACCTCGCAATATTATGGAAATCTGTGCGAGTTTCGAAGAGCGTTTGGCGCAGGCGGTTTTCCAGAGGGAAAAGGCGCAACGCGAAAGGGATGTGGAGATCATTAGGGAGGAAGCAGGGGCAGCAGTAATTGCTGCGATTGGTGAAAGTGCCTACGAGGAAGTTTCGGTTTGTATGGCCTTCGAAGAAATGCAAGAAACGCTCTACCGAAGTAATATTTTAGGCCAAAGGAAACGGGTAGATGATCGTGCCATTGATGAGATTCGACCTCTGCATTGTGAGACTAATATTTTACCGCGTGTTCATGGAACGGCATTATTTCAAAGGGGTGAGACTCAGGCATTGGTAAGTTTAACACTCGGATCTTCTCGAGATGTGCAAGAGTTGGATGCCATTACTGGTGGAATGAAGACTAAAACATTTTTATTACATTACAATTTTCCGCCGTTTTGTGTAGGTGAAACAGGAAAAACAACCGGTGCGGGACGGCGTGAGATTGGTCATGGAGCACTGGCAGAACGTTCCCTATCTCCAATTATTCCATCGGAAGAAGTTTTTCCCTATTCTATTCGCATCATTTCAGATATTTTGGAGTCTAATGGTTCTTCTTCGATGGCGAGTGTTTGTGGGGGGTGTTTAGCGCTCATGGATGCTGGCGTACCCATATTGGCGCCGGTTTCGGGAATTTCTATGGGTTTAGTTACAGAATTTGATAATGAAGGAAATTTGAAAAAGTATGTTATTCTAACCGATATTATTGGTGATGAGGATCACTTTGGCGATATGGATTTCAAAATTTGCGGTACGGAACGAGGTATTACGGGTTTTCAACTTGATCTCAAGATTAAGGGTTTACCGTTAGAAGTTGCGCAGGAAGCGATTTACCGTAATAGGGAAGCGCGAATGAAAATTTTGGAAGCTATGCTGGCGGTACAGCCACATGTTAATGAACACTTGAAGCCATCGGCGCCTGGGTTTAAGGAAGTGTGGATAGATCCCGACAAGATTGGTGCGCTGATTGGTCCCGGTGGAAAAAATATCAAACGTCTTACGGAATCGAGTGGAGCACAGATTGATATCGATGAGAATAATAGCGGTCGTGTTATGGTTTTTGCTCCTAACCAGGAATCGTTGGATTTAGTGCTAGCGGAAATTAATGCAATGAATGCGGAAATTGAAGTAGGGAAAACCTACAAAGGTATGGTGAAGTCAATTAAAGATTTTGGTATTTTTGTTGAGTGTTTACCAGGTAAAGAAGGTATGGTTCACGTATCGGAACTCGCTGAATTTCGTGTTGATAATGTGGAAGATATTTGCAAACTAAATGATGAAATTATTGTAAAATGTGTCGGTGTGGATGAAAAGGGACGCATACGTTTAAGCCGTCGTGCTGTACTTTGCGAAGCCAAGGGAGAGACCTATGTTTCGAGTCGTCCGGTATCATCGGGGTCTGGGCGAAAACCTTTCAGGGGTGGAGGTTCCCGATCTCATCGCAGCGGTTAACAGGAAAGGTGAGTTGATTGATTCCCGTAGTTTATATCGAGAATGAGTTCAAAATTATACTATTTTTCAGTTGTCCAATTAGTGGTAGAAATTGAGGACAATGGAAGAAAGGGCCATTTCGTGTAGGCATCATTTTAAATTTTGAGATAGCTGTAGGGGCAATGCTATTATCGACAGGGAGGAAGTGCCCTAATGTGAAGCTTTTTGAGACAATTTTTTAAGAGATATTTGTTGTACTTGCGTGTTGTAACTTTCTATTTACCTTGATTTAAGGTAAAATTTTTTTTACGATTAAACGAGGTATGGGTGATGTGAAATGGTTGAAATTTTAATAAAATAATTTCTATTCACTTTTTTTATCGGCTTCATTGCCCGTGTGAGGAGCCTATCATTGCAGCCAAATAGTTACCTCTTCTCTATTAAGAAAATAGTACATTTAAGCCTTAAAATAACTAAATAATTCATCTATTTTTGGCAAAATAGATATTTCTATTTTTGATAAAAAAAATTCTTGCCAATGGGATTTTTCCCTGTAGCGTTGTGGAGGTTTGTAAAGAGTAGATGTCAAATATAGAAGTAGGAAAAATGTACAATGGTACCGTGAAATCAGTAAGGAATTTTGGTATCTTTGTGGAATGTGTTGCAGGAGAGGAGGGCTTGGTCCATATTTCCGAGCTCGACAATTGTAGGATTGAAAATATCGATGCAGTTTGTAGCGTTGGCGATTCGATTTCGGTGAAATGTATTGGAGTTGATGATCAAGGTCGTGTACGTCTGAGTCGTCGCGCTGTTATATGCGAGGAGCAGGGATTGCCCTATGAAGTTCGGGATGTGAGGCCAAGACGATCCTTTTCAGGAGGAGGTGGTGGTGGTAACCGTAATTCCAATGGGCGTAGTTTTGGACCGAGGAAATTTGGTAATGATAATCGGGGTAGAAGTGGCGGAGGAGGTCGATCCTTCGGAGGAGGGAGTTTTGGGCATTCGCGGCGTCCTTCATCGGGAGGTTCAGGTTTTTCTCGAGATTATTAATTTTTTTTATTCATATCATCTAAGATGTTTATAGGATTTTTTTAGATGGTTCTTTTTAAAGAAGAAAGGGAAGTGTTGGGAATTTAACCTTTAAATGTTAGAGTCTCGGGTGGTGTATTTTAAGCACTCGAGATATCTTTTATTTTGGAGTAAAGTTTACTGAATAAAGCTTCTTATTTTTTTATTGTATGCTACTAAAAAGGTTTGCAAATTTTTTTGAATGAATTTCATTAAAGAAAGGGGGAAAATAATGTCCAGAGTTTGTTTTATTACGGGTAAGAGTCAAGTTAAGGGAAGTCGCATTCGTCGGCGTGGTCAGACGCGAAAGAGTGGTGGTATTGGTACACACATTATTAAGCGAACAAGGCGCGTTTTTAAAGCAAATTTACAGCGTGTGCGTATCGTTTTGCCTTCTGGGCAAGTGAAACGCGTACTCGTTTGTGTGAAAGCAATCAAGGCGGGTAAGATTCAAAAGGCTATCGTTTAAGTGTTTTGTTGTTGTATTGTGAATTTATTGACCGCTAAACTTTTCAGCATCTAATTAACGAAGGGTTAATTATCTTAACGAAAGTCATATTGCATATAAGAATTATTTTGAAATGTGGCGCATTTTTGTTCGAAATTGGCTGAGGTATTTTATGGGTCATCGATGAGTGTATGTTATTATGACGAAATTGTTTTTGCCTGTAATACCATTGGTCTCAGGATTACGTCCCAATGTTTATACGTTTCAGTCAAGGATCAGCGTATGTATTTCTACAGTGAAGCGCGCTTCGAATCGACTTATGTAATTTCCACGGCGGTGAAGGGCATTAGCCAAATTCAAGACTCGGATGGTACACCTTTAGGATTGCATGAAATTGCCGATAAAATTGGCGAAGGAATTCCCTGGGGGACGGTTTTTATAGGTCGAAAAAATACTGGAAAAATTTTTACGGAATATGGCGATTGGGAAACAAAAGGCTATGTGACGAGCCGAATCTTGCGACTAAAGGGACTTCAGGAAGGATATAATTTGGGTGGAAATTGCGATACCTATAGTCGATATATTTACATTCACGGCATAACGAATGAGAAAAAGATAGGTATTCCTTGGACTTGCGGATGTATCGGTATGCGAAATAGTGATATAATTGAACTGTTTCCCAAAATCGCTGCCCATTCGCTGGTTTTTATTTCAGAAAAGTAAAAGCGGTTCCACAGAGGGAACCGGTTTACATTAATTGGCAATAATTTTAATGGGTTTGAAGAATATTCTATCTTCTTAGCCCAGAAGTTATCTTCTAAATTAGAAAGGATTCACGTGCAAGGCCGGGAAAAAGCGATGGAGTTGCTGTTGGATTGTGAGCATTAAAGAGGATTTCTGCGCTGGGTCAGGAGAGGGCGACGGAGTTGTTGTTGTGGGTATTGGAGAGGATCCCAACACCGGACTAGGAGAGGGCGACGGAGTTGTTGTTGGATTGGGTATTGGAGAGGATCCCAACACCGGGCTAGGAGAGGGCGACGGAGTTGCTGTTGAATTGGGTATTGAAGAGGATCCCAACACCGGACTAGGAGAGGGCGACGGAGTTGCTGTTGAATTGGGCATTGAAGAGGATCCCAACACCGGGCTAGGAGAGGGCGACGGAGTTGCTGTTGAATTGGGCATTGAAGAGGATTCACATGCTTGGCTACAGGAAGAATCTGATGATGGAATAATTTGATCAAAAAGGTGCGAAGCTTTTTGCTTCACTAACTGTACAGTTTTCGTAAAATTCATGGAAATTTGATCAAAAAGTTGCGAAGCTTTTTGCTTCAGTGGCTGTACAATTTCCGTAAAATTCATGGAATTTTGATATTGCGTGATCGTTGGCAATACGAT
This sequence comes from Puniceicoccales bacterium, assembly GCA_031255715.1. Classification (GTDB taxonomy): domain Bacteria; phylum Verrucomicrobiota; class Verrucomicrobiia; order Opitutales; family LL51; genus LL51. The sequence goes on along the minus strand of JAIRRZ010000021.1, from coordinate 49,185 downwards.
TTTTTTCAAAACATATATCACAGCTAACAAAGATGCTGAAAGACCGATATTCCTAATTGTACGTTTTTTGGAGATATTAACAATTGCTGTTTGATGAGACCGTGTTTGAGCATTAGCTTTCTGTGATATAGCGAAAATTTGACCATTTGGCGTTGAAAATACGGTACGCCCGAGATGACTATTGTAACAAACGACTGCAGTGTTAGAACCGCATTGGCTAATGATATTAATGATATCATTTATTAAATGATCATCAAAAAACCATGAGTTTTGCGTTAAAACTTTTCCGTCCCGCTTCACAAAAATGATCCGTTTGACAATATCTATGGGACCTGGGCCGTAGGAACAGCCTCTATTTCCTATATGAATGAAAAGAATAGACATGTTAGTCTTTTCGGCAATTTGTTGAACAAAATGGGGATCGATTTTCACACTAAGCGGTTTTGGATTGTTAGGAAAAATTTGTGCTATAGTTTGCTTAAGTTCATCATATTCTAGTGTGATTGGTTGGCCGTTTTTCTCATCATTGCTGGATTTTTGTTCAATGGCTACAAGAGCGTATAGACCGATGGATGGACTTCTGCTAGCGATATCATTGTTCCTCAATTGAAAAAATTGACGTCCTATTAATTTCGATATTTGCTTTTCTTTGGGAGTTAATGTTGTGCGTTTAGTTTGACCAATGAGTGTTTGTGATGCTTGGTCTGAGGGTAAAATTGGGTTATGCCTCCTCGAAGGTTGCAGATCATTCCCAACATCTTCCTCACTTGCCTGTAAACTGATGTAAAATGGAATAGCTAGGAAAAAGGTTGTTAATTGTATTTTTTTATTTAGAATTTTGTAATCCATATCAATTTTTGATACTAAAGAGTGGGAGTTTTTGTCAATTGGATTGTCAAAACAATCGCAGAATAATCCATGGTCGCAAATAAATCGTGCCTCTGCAAGAGAAATAGCTCGTCAATAGGGACCTTTGCAGTTTTGGGATTGGACACTATTATTTCGAAACCCATATCCAAGGGTGGCCCCGATAACATGCACTATTTCAGGTATAGTTGCCGCAATATCAAACCCCATAAGCCTATTATGCCGATTCGTGACTTTAATTGTATTACTAAAAAATGTTTTTGTCAGAGGAAATTTTCAAACTTAGGGTAAAAATGCTGCATTCAAAATGCATCCACGGAAACATTGTTTTTGCAAATTTTTTAAAAAAATAATCATTGACATAAACAAAAATCACCACGAAATATTATTTCGTAATCACTTTATGAAGAGTATTTATTGTTTTTATAATGTAAAAATTGGATTGGCAATGAGGTGTTGCTGTTTTTTTCTAAAAAATTAGAAAAATGTTATGTGTGGAATTGTTGGATATATCGGACAAAAGGAAGCTAATGGTATTCTCATTGATGGCTTGAAACGTATGGAATATCGTGGGTATGATTCGGCAGGGATTGCCGTTCTAGATAAAGGAAATATTTTTTCGCTCAAACGAGTCGGGAAAGTTGCAGAACTTGCCAGAGCTCAAATTAATTTTTCCTATCGCGGTTCTATCGGTATCGGTCATACCCGTTGGGCAACTCACGGCAATGTTTCTGAATGTAATGCTCATCCCCATCTGAGTACTGGCGGCAATTTCGCCATCGTCCACAATGGTATTGTCGAAAATTACGCACAAATTAAGGCATTTTTAATCGAAAAAAATTACACTTTCCATTCCGATACGGATACGGAAGTACTTGTTAATCTCATAGACTATCACTATCAGAAAGCTCCTTGCTCGTATTTTGCGGAAATCGTTCGCAAAACGTTGCTTCACATCAAAGGTACCTATGGGATTGCTGTTATGAGTGAAATTTTTGCCAATGAAATTGTGATTGCACGTAAAAGTTCACCGCTATTGATTGGTCTCGGTGAAGGCGAAAATATTATTGCTAGTGATGCCGCTGCCGTTGCCCGCTATACCAAGCGTGTTGTCTATTTGAACGATGGCGAAGTTGCTTCCGTACGTTCCGATAACTTTTTGATTACGACGCTCCATGAAAATACAGTCGATGTTGTTTGCCATGAACTCGATTGGGAAATTCATGATATGGACCTCGAAGGTTATCCTCATTACATGTTGAAAGAGATTTTTGAGCAGCCTTCGGTCATCGAAAATGCAATGCGCGGACGTTTTACAACGGATGGTTGTTCGACAAAATTTGGTGGTATTTCACTGACACCTCAGGAATTGCGTGCAGTGGATCATCTACTTTTCTGTGCCTGTGGTAGTGCCTATCATGCATGTTTGGAAGGAAAATACCTCATCGAAAAATACGCACGCATTCCTGTGGACGTTGAGCATGCTTCGGAATTTCGCTATCGTAATGCACCTTTTCAACGCAATACACTCGTTTTCGTAGTAAGTCAATCCGGAGAAACCATTGATACACTGGCTGCGCTTCATGAGGCCAAGCGCCGAGGTTATACGGTTCTAGGTATTACGAATGTCGTCGGTTCAACGATTGCGCGAGCAACGGATGCGGGTATTTACCAGCATGCAGGGCTTGAAATGGGTGTGGCTTCGACAAAAGCCTTTGCTTCGCAAATTACAATTCTGTCAATGCTTGCACTTCTATTAGCACGGATACGCGATATGGATACGGTTGTTGGGGTACAATATGTCCAAGCGTTGAAATCATTACCAGTTATCATAGGCGAAGTGCTAAAATTATCCAATTCAATCCAGTTAATTGCGAAAAAATATCACAATTATAAGCGATTTTTATTTTTAGGTCGTCAGGCAATGTACCCGGTTGCACTGGAAGGAGCACTTAAATTAAAGGAAATTGCTTATGTTCATGCGGAAGCATTTCCAACGGCAGAAATGAAACATGGCCCAATTGCGCTGGTTTCCGAAGGGACAGTTTGCCTATTTATTGCGACACAAAATGAATTGTTAGATAAAACGATGAATAATATACAAGAAATAAAGGCACGTGGAGGAAAAATAATTGCAATTGTAAATAATAATTGTATTGCCAGGGAAGTCTGTGACGAAGTACTTACTATTCCCGAAGTACATTCCGGGATTAATCCAATTGTTTCGATTATCCCGTTGCAATTTTTTGCCTATTATGTTGGGATATTACGAGGTTGCGATGTCGATCGTCCTCGCAATTTGGCTAAGTCTGTCACTGTGGAATAGAAATATATTCAATATTTGATAATAATTTTAAGAAATTTATGAGATTTTGTCCGTTTATTTTGAGTTTTTGTGAGTTTTTTATATTTTTATTATTGCAATTAGTGAAGGTTTTTATAGAGATTTTCTGCTTGCGAGAAAATCTAATTTCAACAGAATAGGATCATGGTTTATGTTGATTTGGTTGGGATTTCTGTTTCTGATATCGTTTTTTCCAGTGGGGCTTCTTCCCTGATTATGCAAAATCATACTAATGGGAAAAGTTTTCCGATTCATGTTTCAGTTGAAGCAGGTAATCTTCTTCGCGATCTTCTAAAAAAACAAATAGCTAAGCGTCCCAATACGTTTACGTTACTTTCGAATTGTATTACTGCTCTCGGTGCTACGGTTCAAGCCATTGTTATCGATGATACCTTCGAAGGAATTTTTTTTGCAAAGATTATTCTGAATAATAAAGGAACTCTTCTATGCCTTGATGCGCGTCCAAGTGATGCCATTGCCCTTGCACTTATTAATCAATTTCCAATTTTTGCAACACAAACACTTGTGGAAAAACTTTCCTGGTTCGATATTTTTGCCCTAAGGGCTGCGCGCCCTTAAAATCCAGGTCCAGGGGATTTGTCCCTTGGAGCTGGATATCTGTCCGGCATCGCCCAAGGTGCCGGACGACCGAGGGATCCTGGGGCCCTCCGGAGAAGCTGCGTACCGAAGTCAAGGAGTCCATGGATTCTTGCGGGAGTTCAGAAGGTTTCGCTCTCTGAGAACTCTACCATTTACAACGGGGAGCTTCTTTGCATAGATTTTTTTTAATGACGGAATTTTTTGAGACCTGTTGTATGCGTTCGGGACCATTGGCCGTACGCATGCGTCCGCGCCATCTCGATGAAATTATTGGGCAAGATGTGCTCATGCGATCGCCTTTCGTCGATCTTGTACGCAACCAGTCACTAGGGAGCGTAATTTTATATGGTCCACCGGGCAGTGGAAAGACGTCCATTGCGGAAGCGATTGCCAGTGAAGAAAAACGTCGTTTTATAAAAATTAATGCTGTTTTATCGAATGTTACCGAATTGCGTGAAACTCTAAAATCAGCCCAATGTGATCCATTGGCACGGACCATTTTATTTATTGACGAAATTCATCGTTTCAACAAATCGCAACAGGACCTTTTACTTCCCGATGTTGAAACGGGAACCATTCAGTTAATTGGTGCGACTACGCATAATCCGGGTTTTTACATTATCAATCCATTGCTTAGTCGCTGTCATTTAATTGAATTAGAGCCGCTATCGAATGAATCAATTATAAATATATTAAAAAATGCTTTGGTCGATTGCGAGCGTGGACTGGGGAGTATGCGATGTACTTTTGAAGCGAATGCACTTAATCTTATTGCGGAGCAGTGCAATGGCGATTCGCGAAGGGCGCTCAATATTCTGGAAGCGATTGTACTCAATACACCGACGGGAACATTGATTACTATTGAACAAGCAGAAAAATTTTTATTCAAGCAGCAGGTGACCTATGATGCCGATGAGGACGAACATTACAATACAATTTCTGCATATATAAAAAGTATTAGGGGGTGTGATCCGGATGCGGCGATTTACTGGTTAGCGGTGATGTTAGAGGGGGGTGAAGATCCGCGATTTATAGCGCGGCGGCTATTGATCATTGCTTCAGAGGACATAGGTTTGGCGGATTCGCGGGCGATATTAGTAGCCAATGCATGTTTTGATGCCTGCGAGCGCATTGGATTGCCGGAGTGCCGATTAAATTTGGCGCACACGACTGTATTTTGTGCATTAGCGCCCAAGAGCAATTCGACATATTTGGCATTGGAGGCAGCAATGGCTTACATCAAAAAGCATGGGAAAGAGCCGGTTCCGATTTGGCTACGCGATGCACATGGTATGGCATCGAAGAAACTGCAGCATGGAAAATTTTACCAGTACAGCCATGATTTCGATTGGAACATTTCTGGGCAGGAATATATGTTAACGTCGAAGAAATTTTATGAACCGAAGGAAATCGGTGCCGAAAAAATTTTGGCAGAACACTTTCGCGAATTGAAAAACTTTAGGGCGAGTCGAAAAAAATAGCGCAATCCACGGCCATAGCTTAATTCCAAAATTGTTCATCCTATCAATGGTTTTTGCGTTTTTCTAATAGAAATAAACTTTTCTAAAAAATAATTGACATTTTTAAAAAGATTTACAGGATTCATATGTAATTTTAACGAAAAAAAATGAAAAATATTACCATAAAATTATTGAAAAGCCTTTTCCTGGGAAGTTTTTTCTGGGGAAAGTTGTTGGGCAGCATAGATCCAGGGTGCATTCGATTCCTATCGGTGTCGCAAATTGTGAAATTAACACAAGATGAAATCCTAGCCTTAGATACGGAGGCAATTAAAGCCTTTTGTCCATGGCAAATGTGGTCTTTCTGGCCATGGCAAATTGTGTGTTTTACTCCAAAACAAATTAAATCCTTTACGCGCAGACAAATTCAAGCCTTTGTTGGAGATCAAATTCAAGCTTTCACTGTCGATCAAATTGCTGCCTTCGATCCATGGCAAATTGGATGCCTAACGTTGAAGCAAATTAAACACCTAAAGCTAGAGCAGATAGGAGCCTTGAGTCCAGAGCAAGTGGTGGTCTTGAATCCAGAGCAAAAAGAGGCCTTGATTCGACGTGAATTTTAAGTTTTTACAATGGCGTGGATTTTGATTTTTTGAAATTATACTTGGATTCATACTTGAGTAGATCGAATTTAAGCCGTTAGTTACGATTTTAGAATTACTCTAGCTCATGTACGGAATATTTGGGCTAGTCTTTGAAATGTGTGTTTTGCTTTGAGTAAAAATATTTTTTCAGAAGCGCTCCATAGGGGGAGCTTCTTTATGGGAGCTGGTAGCAAATCCTATAGGCGTGTATAGGGATCGATTAATATGCGTATGATAAAAAGTTCATGTGTATAATAAAATTTCAATTAAAAGATTATTTTTTGGGCCGGACATATGAATTTTCTTTTTTTTCTTTGCCAATCGTAGTTAACCAACCGTGTCCGGGAATTACCTGTATTTCATCGGGAAGGGAATACAGTTTTTTGCGAATATTTTCAAATAAAGCATGTTTATTACCTCCTGGCAAATCGGAGCGCCCTACGGTTCCTGCAAAGAGCGTATCACCGACGAAACAAATGCTGAGGTCCTTGAAATAGTATGCTGCGCCGCCTTCGGTATGTCCTGGAATCCATAGCGCTTGAATCGATAATTCTTGTAACATAAAGTTTTCACCGTCGCTTAAAATGTGGTCAACTTTGCAAGATTCGATCGAAAAATCCAGTGGCAATAGCAGTTTTGCGCGTGCTGTATGTTCTATAAAAGGGGCATCGAGTGCATAGGCGTATACCGCCAATCCTTTTTTACGAAAAATCGATGCACTACCAATGTGATCCCAATGGTAATGGGTAATTAATAGTGCTTTTAATGAAATTTTTTTTTCCAGGGCGATGGAAAAAATCGTCTCTGCAGATTCAGGTGGAGCGTCAATAACGATTCCATATCCTTGGCAAATGACGAGTCCGACATTTGTTCGCAAAGGACCAATGGAGAGTACGTCCACCGTAATACCTGACTGATTGTAGATATTCACCTTTAAGAAAGGTATTAATCCAGATATTTCGTTCAAGTCTGTTTTCGATGAATGATTTTTACTTTTAAAACCCATATAAAATCGCAAACATATTATTGATAAAAAATTACCATGACGAATGTGGAGCAAAATTTAGTATAAATTAAATTAAACTAAATCAAATTAACTAATTATGTTTTGCGATTTACATTGAATTTTTTTCACGAAAACCCTTTAAGGGTTAATAAATGTTTTATTTACTTTGTGTTGACAGGTTAACAATTATGCCTAGTGTAATATAAATATTTAACGCATCTTGTATTAAATATAAACAAAGGATGTAAAAATGAAAAAAATAAATGTTTTTAGGAAAAAATCATTGAAAAGTGTTGCATTTGAAAGTCTTCTACTGGGAAGTTTTGCATTTTCCCCTCTTCAAGCCAGTGAATTTCCGCTCCATAATGCGGAACATAGAAATCAGGACGAGATACGTCGGTTACTGGGTGACAAGACGGATCCAAATACAACAGATGATCTTGGAAATACGCCATTGCATTATGCAGAAACTTCGGAAGCAATTGAATTATTGTGCGCTGCAGGAGCCGATGTCAACATGCAAAATGAACATGGCAATACATCGTTACATGTCGTCCTACATCGGTTTGCCGAAGGTTCAGAAAACGATCAAGAATGCATAAAAGCATTATTGAAGCACGGTGCTAACCCAAACATAGCAAACGCACAAGGCGATACTCCTCTATTGATAGCACAGAAAGGAATTGGCGGAGTTCAAATTATTGACGACAATGACGATTTTATAGACGTAGCCGATGAAGCAAAAGAACGACTTAAAGAAGTCCTGAAATTGTTAGAGGAAAAGGTAAATCCACTTCACTGTGCGGTAGCGAATGGCAATGCGAAGGAGGTGAAGAAGTTACTTGTCAACGACAAAGTCAATCCAAATGCAGTAGATGGGTTTGGCAATACAGCATTGCACTATGCGAGAGATCAAAAAATCATCGGCCTACTGTGCGCTGCAGGAGCCAATGTCAATGCGTTAAATGAATGTGGCGATACACCGTTATATAGGGCTGTGATTGCGTTTTTTTTTCAGCCACGTATCATGCTTGAGTGTATAAGTACATTATTGGAGAAAGGTGCAGATCCAGACATAAATAACGCCCTATCCAAGAGTCCCAGGGAGGTGGTAGCCATGGCAATTAAAGGGACAATAATCTGTGATGGCAAGTCTCATTTCGATATCACGAATGACGATGTAATCTATAAAGATGTCCGAAAACTATTTAATCCTTTCCATGAGATAGGAGAGGATGTTAATGAGGATGAGATATATAAGTGGGTCAGTAGTAATCACAAACCAAATTTGCAAGGTAAGAGAAGAAATACGCTACTGCACTATGTGAAAACTCCAAAAACGATTAGACAGCTGTGCGCTGCAGGAGCCAATGTCAATGCGTTAAACAAATATGGCGATACACCGTTACATGTCGCTGTGTACGATGCTGCTATTAATTCAGAATACGATCAAGAACGTATAAAAATACTATTGGAGCACGGTGCTAACCCAAACATAGAAAACGAACAAGGCGATACTCCCCTATCGATAGTACAGAAAGTAATTGCCGAAGATCAAATTGTTAATGGCAATGACGACTCTATAGAAGTAACCGATGGAGCAAAAGAACGACTTAAAAAAGTCCTAGAATTGTTAGAGAAAAAGGTAAATCCATTTCACTGTGCGGTAGCGAATAGCAATGTAGAAGAGATGAAGGAGTTACTTATCAACGGCGGAGTCAATCCAAATGAAGTAGATGGATTTGGCAATATAGCATTGCACTATGCGAGAGATCTAAAAATCATTATCATGCTGCGTGATTTCGGAGCCGATGTCAACGCGCAAAATGAATATGGCGATACACCGTTACATAGTGCTGTGTTTGCGGTTGGTTGTCAGCCAGATTTCTGTACTATGGAGGAATGTATAGTAGCATTATTGGGGATGGGTGCTAATCCAAACATAGCAAATAAAAGAAATAAGACTCCCTTGCAAATGGTGGACGACGCAATTAGAGAAAGAAAAGTTGATAATGGTTCAGGTGAGTCCTTTAAGGTGGATGATCAGGTGTACGCAGTTTATAAGGGAATCGAGGAGTTATTTAAACAGTCTCCATTGCATGAGGCAGTACAGTGTAATGACAAAAAAATGGTAAAGAAACTGCTCGATAAGGGGTACGACCCGAATATGGCGGATGCTCTTGGAAATGTGCCATTGTACTATGCAGAAGATTGGGAAACGATTGAACTATTGTGCGAAAAGGGCGCCGAAGTCAATATGCGAAACAAGTATGGTGATACACCGTTACATAAGGCTGTATACGATGTTAATTACGATCAAACACGTATAGAAGAACTATTGGAGCACGGTGCTAACCCAAACATAGCAAACAAACGAGGCGATACTCCCCTGTCGATAGTACAGAAAATGATTGCCGGAGATCGAATTGTTAACGGCAATGGCGAACCTATAAAAATAACCGATGGAGCAAAAGAACGACTTAAAAAAGTCCTAGAATTGTTAGAGAAAAAGGTAAACCCATTTCACTGTGCGGTAGCGAATGGCAATATGGAGGAGGTGAGGATGTTACTTTTCCAAGGAGCTAAGCTAAATGAAGTAGATAGGTTTAGCAATACAGCATTGCACTATGCGAAAACTCCAAAAATGATTAGACAGCTGTGCGCTGCAGGAGCCAATGTCGACATACTAAACAAGTATGACGATACACCGTTACATGTCGCTGTGTACGATGCTGCTATTAATTCAGAATACGATCAAGAATGTATAAAAATACTATTGGATTACTTTGCTAAACCAAACATGGAAAACAAACGAGGCGATACTCCCCTGTCGATAGTACAGAAAATGATTGCCGGAGATCGAATTGTTAACGGCAATGGCGAACCTATAGAGGTAGTCGATGGAGCAAAAGAACGACTTAAAGAAATCCTAAAATTGTTAGAGGAAAAGGTAAATTTACTTCGCTGTGCAGTAGCAAATAACAATGTGGATGAGGTGCTGGTATTACTTTTCCAAGGAGCTAAGCTAAATGAAATAGATAGGCATAACAATACAGCATTGCACTATGCGAAAAACTCAGAAATCATCGACATACTGTGCAATGTAGGAGCCGATGTCAACGCGCAAAATGAATATGGCGATACACCGTTACATAATGCTGTGTTTACAATTGTTTGTCGGCCACATACTATGTGGATGGGTATAAAAGCAGGAGATACTAACCTACATTTACATACTATGTTGAGAGGCATAAAAGCATTATTGGATAGAGGTGCTGACCCAAATATAGCAAGCAAAAGAAATAAGACTCCTTCGCAAATGGTGGACGACGCAATTAGAGAAAGAAAAATTGATAATGGTTCAGGTGAGTCCTTCAAGGTGAATGATCAAGCGTACGCAGTTTATAAGGAAATCGAAAAGTTATTTAAACAGTTTCCATTGCATGAGGCAATGAGGTATAGTGACAAAACAATGATATGGAAATTGTTCGATAAGGGGTACGATCCAAATATAGCGGATACTCTTGGAAATGTGCCATTACACTATGCAAACACTTCGGAAAGAGTCAAATTATTATGCGAAAATGGCGCCGAAGCCAATATGCGAAATCGGTATGGCGATACACCGTTACATATCGCCCTATATCGGTTTGTCGATAAGTTTGTCGAGAATTCAGAAAACGATCAAAAATGCATAAAAGCACTATTGGAGTGCGGTGCTAACCCGAACATGGAAAATAAACGAGGCGATACTCCTCTATCGATAGTACAGAAAGTAATTGCCGGAGATCAAATTGTTAATGGCAATGGCGAACCTATACAGGTAGTCAATGGAGCAAAAGAACGACTTAAAGAAATCCTAAAATTGTTCATGGAAAAGGCAAATCTACTTCACTGTGCAGTAGCAAATGGCAATGTGAAGGAGGTGAAAAGATTACTTATCTCCGAAAGAGTCAATCCAAATGTAGTAGATGGGTTTGGCAATACGGCATTGCACTATGCGAGAGATCTAAAAATCATTACCCTACTGTGCGTTGCAGGAGCCGATGTCAATGCGCAAGATAAAAATGGCGATTCACCGTTACATATCCTGCTATATCGGATTATCGGTGGTTTAGAAGACTCTTCAGATCTACAATGCGTAAAAGTATTGTTGAAGAGTGGTACAGATCCAAACATAGCAAATGCAAGGGGCGATACTCCCCTATCAATAGCGCAGAAGATAATTGAGGGAGGTAGAATTTATGACAGCAATGGCGATCCTATAAGAATAAGTAGTAGTGCGAAAGCAGCACTTCAGGAAATCTTAAGTTTATTGCCTCATTGTATCCAAAGTAAAAACGAAGCAATTCCAGCCCATAGGGCGGCAGTGACTAGCGATAAAGTTCCCCATCCAACTTCAATCCGAAAAAAAGACAAAGCAAGAATTCCAACCCGAAAAAAGAGTAAGGTAAGTTCAGTCCGCGGCGCGGCGTTGAACAGTCATTTGGCCTCCTCGCGAACTCCGGCAAGTTCAGTCCGCGGCGCGACGTTGAACAGTCATTTGGCCTCCTCGCGAACTCCGGCAAGTTCAGTCCGCGATGCGACGTTGAACAGTCATTTGGCCTCCTCGCGAACTCCGGCAAGTTCAGTCCGCGATGCGGTAGTGGATAAAAATAAACTGTCGGTACGTCAATCATCTGACAATGGTGTCAATTCCAACAGGACAAATAACCGGAGTACACCATCGCGGGGCATGGTTTTTGGGAAAACTCTAGTGGACAAGATAACGGATAAGGGAAACTCAACGAGACAGAAGACTTCCCATGTGTTACGCAAGTCACCCGCGACTGGATTTCGTAGAAGATCAGTATGGCTGACCAGAAGTCGACAAAGGGAGTTGTCTGCCAGAAGACGAACCTTAAATAACTCGGCTGAGATTAATAGGTTATGATGACAGGTTTGTTGTTCGGCAACATAGAACATGCAAAACATAGGCTTGGAATTATCTTTTCGATTTCAGATTTTCTGGTGAATTAATTGTGTTCCATAGGAAGACAATCAAAGCACCCCATTGGGGTGCTTTTTGGTTTTTTGCTTTACGCTAAATTTATTTTTCCATGAAAGATTTTCAAGATTTTATGGATATTTAGCTTACGTAATATTGACAAATTAACGATTATGCCTAATATGATATGAATATTGAACACATAGTATATTAAATATAAAAGAAAGATAAAAAAATGGAAAAGGTAAACGTTTTTAAGAATAAATCATTGAAAAGTATTGCATTTGGAAGTCTTCTATTGGGAAGTTTCGCATTTTCCCCCAAGAGTTTCTCATCTATATACTTAAATGATGGAAACTATTGTTTCCAGCTCTGTAGTGCGGTACAATATGATGATATAGATAAGGTGGCCTCCTTACTTAATAAAAATAGCAAGTCAAACATAGTTGATAGGCATGGCAATACACCATTGCATTATGCAAAAAGTCCGGAAATGGTCGAGTTATTGTGCAGGGCAGGAGCCGACGTCAATGCGCAAAATGGAGATGGAAATACACCATTGCATTGTGTCGTAATCGTGGTCAGTCCATCCTTATTAGTTGTAGAAAAGCTATTGCAGAATAATGCTGACCCAGATATAGTAAATAAAGATAACTATTCCCCCAGGTCAATAGTGGAAGGGGCAGTTAAGTATGGCTGTATTGAGTGTAGTGAGACGGATAATCATGTCATGATACCCAGCCTACGAGAGAAAATACAAAACAATCATCAGAAAATTCTAAACTTGATAAATCAATACAAATTGAATCCCCTATTGAGGAAAGCCCAAATTTTTAAAGACTACCGATTTGGAGCCCAACGATCATTGCCTATATCCTTAGCAAATGGAGGCTATAATCATGAGGAAAAAGCGTTTCCGATAAATAAGCAAGGCGCCATTTCACAAGCATTCATGTCAAGGGGCGGTGACCAACAAATTGGAACCCAACGATCGGGACCTATGTCCTTAGCAAACGAAGGCTGTGATGATGAGGAAAAAGCATTTCCGATAAATAAGCAAGGCGCCACTTCACAAGCATTCACGTCAAAGGACGGCGATTTACCTATGTCCTCAGAAAATGAAAGCTGTGATGATGAGGAAGAAGCGTCTTCGACAGAAGCGTCTTCGGCAATTGAACAAGGCGCCATTTCACGAACACTCACGTCAATGGGCGGCGATCAACAAATTGGAACCCAACGATCATTACCTATGTCCTTAGCAAACGGAGGCTATAATGATGAGGAAAAAGCGTTTCCGACAATTGATCAAGGCGACATTTCACGAACACTTACGTCAATGGGCGGCGACCAACAAATTGGAACCCGACGATTGGGAACCCAACAATCGGGAACCCAACGATCGAGACCTATGTCCTTAGCAAACGAAGGCTATGATGATGAGGGAGGAGCGTTTTCGACAATTGAACAAGGCGCCATTTCACGAACACTTACGTCAATGGGCGGCGACCAACAAATTGGAACCCGACGATCGGGAACCCAACAATCGGGAACCCAACGATTGGGAACCCAACAATCGGGAACCCGACGATCGAGACCTATGTCCTTAGCAAACGAAGGCTATGATGATGAGGGAGAAGCGTTTCCGACAATTGAACAAGGCGCCATTTCACGAACATTCGGCGATCGACGATTGGGAACCCAACAATCGGGAACCCGACGATTGGGAACCCAACAATCGAGAACCCGACGATTGGGAACTCAACAATCGGGAACCCGACGATTGGGAACCCAACAATCGAGAACCCGACGATTGGGAACCCAACAATCGGAAACCCGACGATCGAGACCTATGTCCTTAGCAAACGAAGGCTATGATGATGAGGGAGGAGCGTTTCCGACAATTGAACAAGGCGCCATTTCACGAGCACTCACGTCAATGGGCGGCGATCAACAAATTGGAACCCAACGATCGGGAACCCGACGATTGGGAACCCAACAATCGGGAACCCGACGATCGAGACCTATGTCCTTAGCAAACGAAGGCTATGATGATGAGGGAGGAGCGTTTCCGACAGTTGAACAAGGCGCCATTTCACGAGCATTAACGAACCAACAAATTGGAACCCAACGATCGGGAACCCGACGATTGGGAACCCAACAGTCGGGAACCCGACAATCGGGAACCCAACAATCGGGAACCCAACAATTCAGAACCAAACGGTCATTACTTGTATCCTCAAAAAACAAAGACCAAGTTGGGAGCGTGATTACCCGCAATACACATGAAAAACCCAGCAATACGTGTGAAAGTGGTTCCAGCGATACGCATGAAAGTGATTCCAGCACTGAGTGGTAAAATTTCCACCAATGACTAGGGAAGGACTTTAATCTTATTTATTTGTCTTTGTTAAATCAGTAAAAACTTTTTGACCTTTGTCGTAAGGCTTGTCGACTAAGAAAATCAATCAAAGCACCCCATTGGGGTGCTTTTTAGTTTTTTGCTTTACGCTAAATTTATTTTTTCATGGAAGGTTTTCAAAACTTTATGGATATTTGGTTTACGTAATATTGACAAATTAACAATTATGTCTAGTATAGTGTAAATACTGAACATATAGTGTATTAAATATAAAAGAAAGGTATAGAAATGAAAAAAATAAATGTTTTTAAGAGTAAATCATTGAAAAGTATTGCATTTGGAAGTCTTTTGCTGGGAAGTTTTGCATTTTCCCACCTCCAAGCCAGTAGTTCTCTGCTCCATGAGGCGGTAGCGGATAATGAGATATCAGAGGTAATTCAGTTGCTTCGCGAAGGTGCTGATCTAAATGGAACTGATAGGCAAGGAAATACGCTATTACATTATGCGAATACTCCGGAAATGGTTGAGCTGTTGTGCAAAAAGGGAGCTAACATCAACGCGCAGAATAAGTATGGCGATACACCTTTACTTGATGCCGTAGCTATACCCTGTCCATGCCTAGAATACATAGGAGTGCTATTGGCGAACGGTGCAAACCCAGACATAAAAAATAGAAGGGGCCATTCGCCCAGGTTCAAGGTAAGAGAAGCAATTAAAAATGGCATAGTTTATAATGGCTGGTCTAATTCCATAGGTGTAGACAGTGAAGGAAAAGAAATACATGCTCAAATCCAGAAGTTATTTCCAAGTAAAATCCATGAGGCGGTAGCGAATAATGATATATTAGAGGTAACTCAGCTGCTTTGCGAAGGTACTAATCCAAATGAAACTGATGGGCATGGAAATACGCCATTACATTATGCGGGTACTCCGGAAATGGTTGAGCTGTTGTGCAAAAATGAAGCTAACATCAACGCGCAGAATAAGTATGGCGATACACCTTTGCATAGCGTTTTATTTGCTGGCGATCCGAATGTGGAATGCGTAAAAGCACTATTAAAAAGAGGTGCTGATAAGTTTGCGGACAATAAGAAAGGTATTAGTCCCGTAGAGCTGACGCAACAGGCAATTGGCCGAAAGAAAATTCGTAATGGTATGGGTCGTTGCATAGATGTACGCGATGAGGCCCAAGAAAAATATGGTAAAATCATAGCGCTATTCTTTTTCAATACTGAACCTCAAACGAAAAATGGAGCAACTGACCGTAGCGCAGCAGTGAATGACAAAAGAGCTGCCTTACAGGCTCCAGGCCGAAGAAGTAGCGAAATAACTTCAACCCGTAGCCGTAGCGCAGTAGTGAATGACAAGGAAGCTGCCTCACAGGCTCCAAACCGAAAAAGCGAAACAACTTCAACCCATAGCGCAGCAGTGAATGACAAGGAAGTTGTCTCACAGGCTCCAGACCGAAATAGCGAAACAACTTCAACCCATAGCGCAGCAGTGAATGACAAAAGAGCTGCCTCACAGGCTCCAGACCGAAATAGCGAAACAACTTCAACCCATAGCGCAGAAGTGAATGTTAGGAGAGCTGTCTCACAGGCTCCAAACCGAAAAAGCGAAACAACAACTTTAACCCGTAGCGCAGTGAGTGTTAGGAGAGCTGCCCCACAGGCTCCAAGTCCAGGAATGGGAAGCGGGAATGTTAGGAGAGCTGCCCAACAGGCTCTAAATTCAGGAATGAGAAGCAGGAATAAGAGTGTTGGCGTTATCAGAAATGTACCTAGGCGGAATCAATTATCAACAACTGTCAATTCAGCAAGACAAAATTTCGGGTCACACATGGGTAGTTCGCGGAGGCCGCCCAAAAGTCCGGTAAATGGAATTGCCTCTGCCAGAAGGCAAAGCTTAAGTAACTTGGTTGATTAATGGTAATAACATAGAATATGCAAAACATAGGCTTAGCATTATCTTTTCGATTTCAAGTTTTCTGGTGAATTATTGTGTTCCATAGGAAAACAATTAAAGCACCCCTTGGGGTGCTTTTTGATGGGATTAAATAGCGGATGTTTCAAAATGTTTCTTTTGCAGGTTAGCTGTTTTTTTATAAAATTCTGGACTTTTTTCGAATTTTATCCAATTTAGCTCCCGTTTATGGCAATAATTCCCGAATTTTTGAGAGAGCTAATGATTGCGTGTTCGCCTTCTGGACATGAATTTGAAGCGCAAAAAGTGGTCGATCGATATATGGCAAAGGCCGTCGATGAGTATCGAAAAGATACCATCGGTAATCGTTTTGCAGTCCTCAAAACAAATGACCAAAACCCAATGCTTATGCTCTCCGGCCATATGGATGAATTAGGTTTTTCTGTAACCTATATTGACGAAAAAGGGTTTCTCTCCTTCGATGCCATCGGTGGCCATGATCGTGGCATTATCCCTGGGCGCCGTGTCAGAATTTTAAGCCAAAATGGCAATGTGCTCGGCATTACCGGTAAACGGGCGGTCCATCTTCTCGACGATGATGAGATAGATAAGGTTCCGAAACTTCATGAACTATGGATTGATATCGGAGCAAAGTCCGAGGAAGAGGCTAAAAAACTTGTACGTATTGGTGATCCTGTCGTTTACGAAACTCCGGAAACAGCCATTATTAACGATACCAGTAACGTTACCGGTCGCGCATTTGATGATAAGGCGGGAACCTATGTTGTAATGGAAGTTATCCGCCGACTCATTGGCGAAAAGTATGCTTTGAATTGCAATATTACTGCCGTTGCTTCGGCTCAGGAGGAAGTCGGTACCCGCGGTGCGATCAATGCTGCCTATTCCTGTATGCCTACCGTAGGTATCGCGGTTGATGTGGGCCACGCAACGGATTTTCCTGACTGTAATAATAAACGATTTTCGAAGATCGAACTCGGTGCAGGCCCAATTATTACCCGTGGTGTTAATATTAATCCGATTATTTTTGACCGCATCATTGAATGTGCTGAAAAGGACAACATTCCCTACCAAATCGAAGCGGATACACGCCCAACGGGCACCGATGCGCGTTCCATGCAGATTACGCGTGGGGGAGTTCCAACTGGGCTCATTTCGATTCCATTGCGCTACATGCATACGCCGGTTGAAATGGCTAATCTTGAGGACATCGAAAATATTATTCGCCTTATTTGTTCCTTCGCACGTTCCTTAAAACCGGAGGATCGCTTCGAATTTTAAGTTTCCTTATTGTTGAAATAAAATGGAATATTGCCTTATATTTTTTCGAATTCATTGATTGTTGTGATGCCGTTACGGACGCTTTGAGCGGCAGCTTCTTTTAGCGATATGAGACCATTTTGAACAGCCAATATATGTAATTCGTCCAGCGATACACGTCTACGAATGCCATTGCGAATATTGAGTGTTAGAGCCAACCATTCATAAATGCCGAAGCGTCCTTTATAACCTTTGCCATCGCACTTGGCGCAGCCTCGGCCGTGGTAAACTTTTGTAAATCCGTAGGGTTCAAATTTTTTTTTATCCCCATCGACCATGGGCATTTCTTCTTTACAATTTAGGCAAATGCGTCGCAACAGGCGTTGAGCTATAATTCCTTTTACCGTATCTGCGATGAGATAGGGATCGATTTCCATGTCAATAAGTCGCGTTACTGCACTGGGCGCGTCATTGGTATGAAGTGTTCCGAGTACGAGATGTCCCGTTAGCGCTGCTTGAATCGCAATTTTTGCTGTAATTGTATCGCGCAGCTCACCGATGAGAATTTTATCAGGATCGTGGCGTAAAAAAGCACGCAAAGCGCTTTCAAAGGTGAGGCCAACTTCATCGCGAACGTTAACCTGAACCATACCTTCGGTTTCGTATTCCACGGGATCTTCAACCGTTACAATTTTAGTTTCCTCATCATTAATTTCATTGAGTGCGCTATAGAGTGTCGTAGTTTTGCCGCTACCCGTTGGGCCCGTCGTCAAAATAATGCCCGATCCAGAGTTCAGTGTTTGACGAAATTCCACTAAAATTTCCGGTGCGATACCGATTTCATTCAAATTAAAATGCCACGAGCCTTGGTCTAAAACGCGGAGTACGACACTTTCGCCGTATTGTGTAGGTAAAGTGGAGACGCGAAAGTCGACGGACCGTCCTAGGCAGGTTCGCTCGATATGGCCATCCTGGGGGAGGCGTTTTTCAGCGAGGTCGAGATTGGCGAGGGTTTTAACACGGGAGATAATAGCATCACCCAGGCTACGTTCAGGTGCCGGCAATTCAATGAGTACGCCGTCGATGCGCAGGCGAATGAGTACGTTATTGACAAACGTTTCAAAATGGACATCGGATGCCATTTTTTTTACGGCGTATTCGAGTACATGGTCTACGAAACGTATAATGGGAAATTCCGTATCCTCTGGCATGGTTTTTCATAGAGTAGACTAGTAGGAGACAAATTTTGCACAAGTAAAAAGTATGTAATTGAAATACTTTTCCGTTGAAATGAAATTATTTCAGCCAATGGCACAGAAGATAGAAAATTTCCATTGGGAATAATTTACGGAGAAAATTCACAAAAAAAATCAGTCCGCTAGGTTGCGGACCGATTGATTTAACATTTTATTTTAGATTTACCATGCCGTTGATTCCGACTTTTCTGAGTCCGACTCATCGGAATCGCTTACCGCAACCGCTTCGCGTATTGCTGCCGCTTTTTGTAAAATGTCTTGTAAGGTCAATGCGTTGGGATTTTCTTCTTCTTTCGGCTTCGGCGGCGGAGGAGGCTGAGTTCGGTCCACTTTCTTCAAATTAGATTGCGCAGTTTTAATCAAATCCAAATTAATCAAATCCAAATGGGTTAGGGGTTGATCAGGAAGCGTCTTCGCCTCTGCTGATCCTGCTGGCTTCGCCCCTGTCGTTGGATGAGGAGGCGGAGGAGGAGGCGGCGGCGGAGGCGGCGGCGGAGGCGGCGGCGGTGGAGGCGGTGGAGGCGGTGGAGGCGGCGGAGGAGGCGGCGGCGTCGTCGTCGGAGGTGTTGCCGGAGGAGGCTGAGGAGGCGGCGGAGGCGGCGTCGTCGGAGGTGTTGCCGGAGGAGGCTGAGTTTGGTCCACTGACTTCAATCTATTTTTCGCAGCATTAATCGCAGTCGGATCCAAGTGGAGTTGATTAGGAAGTGTCTTCGCCTCTGCTGATCCTGCTGGCTTCGCCCCTGTCGTTGGATGAGGAGGCGGAGGAGGAGGCGGCGGCGGCGTCGTCGTCGGAGGTGTTGCCGGAGGCGGCGTTCCTCCTTGTGGTTGGCTTGGGTCCGATGTTGATTGGTTTTTCAAAACTATGATGCTCTTTTCTATCTGCACGGGAGAGTCGTCTTTGCCACATCGCTGTTGTATGTCTCTTTTTTGTTCTTGGGTTCCATATCGAAATGCTACGTTTAGGGCATGGAGCATAGCCTTCAGGTTGCCGTCTTTAGCATTTCCTATGTTCTTGAATGTTGCTTCTATCAGCTTCAGCTTCATATTTTCTGCTTCTGCTATCAATTGAAGTTCTGCCAGGTCCTTCTTGTGCCTATTAATTTGTTCTCTCAATGGAATATATTTATTACCGATCTTAATAGATATTGTCGGAATATTAATTGCCTTACGAAGACCGGGGTGTTGTTCCTCTATTTTTGCGAGTAGCGTTGCCGTAATATCTAAAGGAGTTTTCGGCAATTTTGCTCTTTCTGGAAAATTTGCTAAGAAATCTATAATTGTTGCTCGCATCATGTTTTTTTGCTCATCGGATAGGCGCTTGGATCCGAAGAGTACGGTTTCCAAAGATGCAACTCCTTCCATAAGATGGGGATTATTTATCTTGAGCTGTTCTGGAATCCCCTTATAAAGGGTACCCATATCCGGGATTTTAGCTCCTGGCGGATTACCAGCAGTAGCTTGGACTATATGACCCGATGTGCATTGGGACGTTAGTATTGATTTTTCGGTCAATTTTTCCAGTTTTTGGGGGTTGTTAAGGAATTGCTCGCGAATGCTTTCTGGCATAGACAACAACATAGCGTAGACGAAATTTTGCGCCCGTTCCTGGTTACCTTTGGGACAATATTTTTTAATAAGCGTATTCAATGCCTTTGGACCCAGAGTGCTATCTATTCTATCGTTTAATATAGCAACTTGTCCTGAATCAAGGTTATCCGTGTCAATTTCTTCTCCAAGAAACTCAAGTTTTCTTTCTTTGACCACTGCTCCCAGTTCTCCTAATTCTTGTGCATCTGTTACGCCTCCGGTTCTATCTGCGCTTTCTTTTTCCGTTGGCGGTCCTATTTCTTTGGTTAGGGGTTTGCTTTCAGCTTCACTTACACTGCTGAATTCTTTCGTTAGCGGTTCTATTTCTTTGGTCAGGGGTTTGCTTTCAGCTTCACTTACACTGTTGGATTCTTTCGTTAGCGGCTCTGTTCCTGTGGGCGGTGGTTTACTTTCAGTGCCACCTGTAGCTCCTGGTTGATTATTAGTGTTATTTATGGTTATATGTTTCTGCTGATTATTATTTATGACGAATGTCGGATGGTGTTCTCGCTGTTGATTCTCTTCCGTTTTCTTTTTTCCTGATGCGCTTTTCGCTTCTGTAGCTTGCGTTGATCCTGCTGCTGATCCTGCTGCTGATCCTGTTGCTGATCCTGCTGCTGACGCTTCGCCTTCGGGTGATCCTGCTGCTGACGTTCCGCCTCCGGTTGGTCCTGTTGTTGACGTTTTGCCTTTGTCTGATTCTGCT
Source organism: Puniceicoccales bacterium (assembly GCA_031255715.1). GTDB lineage: Bacteria > Verrucomicrobiota > Verrucomicrobiia > Opitutales > LL51 > LL51. The sequence continues at coordinate 28,168 of JAIRRZ010000021.1, read as the reverse complement.
GCTGACGTTCCGCCTCCGGTTGATAGTCGTTTTTTAGGATCGTATGCATTTAGTAAGCTTTGGTCATTTATAAGACGTTCATAGCAATTAAAAAGCATTTCTTGCGATAAATCCTGCTTAAAATCCCGCTTATTTACTGCGTTTGCCAAAAATGGTGTAAGGCGTTCGTTGGTAATTAAATATTCGCGTACCTCTGGAGGACATTTCATATAAGCGATTGCGATGCGGGCATGTTGCTGCGGATTTCTTTGTATGAGGTCTGACACGCTTCTATCGCAAGTTTTCATTGTGTCCAAAAGATGACTGCATACTTTTTGGGTCATGCGTATACTTGTCTCTATCTTGCTGTCTGCTCCTATGCTTAATCTGATTGTATTATTAACGGCATGGGGGTCGACTTGTTCGATATGCCTATGTAATTCATTAGTATCACGTATACCCTTAGCTGCATTATTTTCACCTGCAGCAAGAACATCGACTATTGCTTTGTCTCGTCCACTTAAGCCTCCTATACTCATAACACTATCCTTAGGGAGTTTATAGTGAAATCGTAAAAAAGGTCAAAAATTAAATTAAATTAAATTTTCACAATTGTGTTTTTGAAAGAAATATTCTCCCGAAATGGAATTATGAAATAGTACGATCCATTATAGAAAAATTCTAAATATCGTAGAAAAATCCTAATAAAAGCAATTTTTAGAAAAGTGCATGTAAAAAAAGAAGACTAGGCAATCTACGGCACACTCGATTCCTGACGACCGTTGCTTCTTTCCAGACCTGGCGGAGTTAGTCGGTTCTAAGTTGCATAGTACCCAGTCCAACGTATATTTTAAATCCTTATGTGTGTTGTCAACTCAAAACAAATTTTACTTTTTTGAGCCAATTTTAATGGGAGCCAGGCTATGGGAGTGAGTTAATTTTTTTTTGGATTTCGTCATCTGATAGACCGAAAGCTTCTCCCAATTTTTGTATTAAAACGACGAGCTCCAATCTATTAAGCGTTAGTATGGGTTCTTCTTTTTTGAGCGTAAGTGAGTAACGTTTGAATCCTGGAGTGCCCATTAAGTTAATTTCCAAGTTGTCAAAGTCTTCTCTGATAATTTCCAAGTTGTCAAAGTCTTCTCTGGTAATCACTAGATGTTTTAAAACATCCACGTTGGGATTGCTGCTCTGTCCCGTTAATGCTTGTAAAAGTGCAAACTTTACAAATTCTTTGCCAAAGTAAATCATTTTTCCATTGAAACAAAGACCACTGCGATCTGGATTAGGGTTCCCATCGATTGGATTGTGAGGACGCGGAATGGACATAAGAGAAATTACTCTCCTAATCTTATTCAATGATAATGACTCGGAGGCATCTTCATTCAAAGGTGAACTTGCATGCGCACTGCTCATACCAACTAATGTAACAAATATTAATAAATTTTTTGTATTTTTCGTAACGCTTGTATACACCGCAAAAATATTTCCTTTTGTCAAGCAGTTTTTTTAATTTTTTTATGCAAAATTGAATAAGCGAGTGAACTTCCATCAAAAGGGCTTTTTTATACTTTTAATTTCCTAATTTTCAATTATCAAATTTCTTCGAATATGATCGATACCTCTTACTCCTCCAATGATTTGGAACAGAAATGGTACGCGAAATGGCTCAGAAACGATTGCTTTAGGCGAAAAATTTCTCCTCCAAAAGACGCCTATACCATTGTTATTCCTCCGCCAAATGTGACGGGAATTCTTCACATGGGCCATATCCTTAATAATACTATCCAGGATGTCCTAGTCCGCCGCGCAAGGCAGAAAAATCAATCCGTATTTTGGATCCCTGGAACTGATCATGCCGGTATCTCCCTTCAAATTAAAGTCGAAAAAGAGCTTGCTAAACAAAATAAAACGCGGCACGATGTTGGCCGTGAAGCCTTCCTCAATCTCGCCAGGGAATGGCGCGAAAAACATGGCAATATTATCCTCGATCAACTTAAAAAATTAGGCGTTTCCTGCGACTGGTCTGCCCTAAAATATACTCTGGATTCCGATTACTCCCGTGCCGTACTTGCCACATTCGTGGAGTGGTATCGGCGGGGATATATTTATAAGGGTTTGCGGCTCGTGAATTGGTGTCCCATCAGTATGACCGCGCTCAGCGATGAAGAAGTCATCATGCGCCAACAGGATTCCTCGCTTTATTACGTTAAATACGAGATAGTCGAAAAGCCCGGTACATTTATCACCGTTGCGACGACGCGTCCAGAAACGATCATGGGCGATGTGGCTGTGGCCGTACATCCCGCCGACGAACGTTACCAAGATTTTCTGGGGCTTCACTGCTGGCGCCCCATCCGGCGGGAAGCCATTCCAATTATTGCCGATGAGGCGGTGTTGAAGGACTTTGGAACGGGAGCGCTGAAAATAACACCGGCCCATGATACGGTAGATTTCGAAATTGGCCAGCGCCACGGATTAGCAGCCATCGGTGTAATCGATAAAAATGGAAAATTAAATCAATTTGCTGGACTGGAATTTGCGGGTATGGACCGCTTCAAAGCGCGTGAAAAAGTAGGGGAGTATTTAAAGAAAAATGGCCTTCTTTCCAAAAAAGAGAACTATGTCAATAGTGTTGGTTTTTCGGAGCGGGCTGGAGTACCCGTTGAACCCATGCTTTCGGAGCAGTGGTTTTTAAGATATCCCTGTGTGGAGGAGGCGAAATGGGCGATACAAAAAGGATTTATTCGCTTTCGGCCGGAGCGTTGGGAGAAAACTTATATCTACTGGCTTGACAATATCAAGGATTGGTGTATCAGCCGGCAACTTTGGTGGGGGCATCGCATACCGGTTTGGTATCGGAAGGGCAAAGACCGAAGCGATCCGCAAAACTGGCACGTATCGGTGGACGGTCCGGGGGATCCCGAAAATTGGGACCAGGATGAAGACGTGTTAGATACGTGGTTTTCTTCGGCGATTTGGCCATTGGCGACCCTAGGTTGGCCCGATAAAGAAGCGATGAAGGAGATGGGTTTTGACTATTTTTATCCCACGGCGGACCTCGTTACGGGACCCGATATTATCTTTTTCTGGGTGGCGCGGATGATTATATCGGGATTAAGTTTACTCGGTGAGGGGGTGCTATCCGACGACGAAATACGTCGGCGTATTCCATTTAAAAACGTTTATTTTACGGGAATTATCCGCGATCATCTTGGGCGGAAGATGTCGAAAAGTTTGGGCAACTCGCCGGATCCTTTGGATCTGATCGAAAAATACGGAGCGGATGGTGTGCGTATTGGTCTCCTATCGATGGCACCCCATGGCCAAGATATTTTATTTTCCGAGGATCGCGTTGCCCAGGGGAAAAAACTTTGCACGAAGCTATGGAATTCCTTTCGTTTTCGTCAGCAGGGTAGTATGGAAGGCGATCGCGGTTCTCTGGCGGCGATTGTTGAACGCATTGATAGTAGTGCTTTGGAGACGGATGATATGGCCATTTTGGGCAAGCTATTGGAAACAATGGACGAATTCGAGCATGCGATGGCAGACTACGAATTTAATCGTGCTCTGCAAATTTTATACACTTTTTTCTGGAATGACTATTGCGATTGGTATATCGAGATTTCAAAGATGCGCGCCAATGGAACCGTTTGGGTAGTGCACGACCTCATTTTACGCCAGCTGCTGCTTTTGTTCCATCCCTTTATCCCCTTTGTTACGGAGGAACTTTGGCAAAGACACGGCTATGGGGAAAAATTTTTAAGTGAGGAATTATTGGAAAGTAGCGATGAATTACGCCATAAATTATCCAAAATCGATTTCGGAAAGGCGGCGGTAATGGAAGAGATCGAGCATATTCGAGAACTAGTGGCTGCGACACGGGCATTAAAGGCGCAATTTGGCCTAGCATCTCGTCGGGACGTGAAATTCTATTTTAAGGCAGATTCAGGGGTTAAGGAAATAATCGCGCGCCATCGATGCGACATAAAATATTTACTATTGACACAATTTTTTGAAGAAACGTCGGAAGCTTTGGAGTTACCGACGACCGTTGTGACGTTGGGTTCTATTTATATGGATACGGCGGGGAGTCTCGATGTAATAGCGGAGAAGGAGCGTTTAAGGCGTGAGCTTATGGAGCTCGATCGACTTATCGAAATGAATCAAAAAAAGCTGCAAAATGAAAATTTTCTAAGGCGTGCGCCCGAAGAGGTCATTGCAGGAGCGCGAAATTTATTGGCTGAAAATGTGGCCAAAAAAAAAGAACTGGAAGCGGTATTTTCGAAGCTTTCGACAATAAGCTGAAGCAATAGGGTTAGTTATTTTTGCTTAATTTTTTAAAATGTAGAGGGTAGCTGCGAGCTGCAATTTCGAGTTTTTTCTATTTTGTAAATCCTGAATTAGGAAGCTGTCCTTATGAATTCATCAACAATATTAATCATTCGAGCTGTCCGGTGGTATGCAGTAGGGCGAGAAATTCTGGATCTTTTACATTAAATGGTTTGCCGCCTTTTATGCGCGAAAAATTGATGCATGATAGCTTATTGTCGTTTTCTTCATCGCAACCAATTACGCCGGATTTTCCTTCTCCAGCACACTTGACCGCTAGCGCTGCCGATTCGCGAATCATTTCTAAGTCGATTTCATTTGCCTTTGCAGAGCGTGCGAAATAACCACTTTTTTGAACGAGTTTCTTCTCTGCGCCGATTTTATCGGCAAATTCACTTGCAAACCACTGACCAGGATTAATGGTGTCAAGCTTAATATGTCCAAATGCATCGCGTGCAACTTCCTTTCCCTGTCCTTCCATTTCCTTGACAATGCTCCCTACTCCAGCCCCTTCACTCACGAATAAATTTACGCAATCATGTCGATCCATAACCTTGCGCAAACGTTGTGCTTCAGCTTCAATGTTGAGTTCTCTTTCAGGAATGTATATGCCGTGAACATCAAATGCTTCCCGACTTAGTCCAAGTTCCGGTAAGAAAAGCTTTTTTCCTAACCGGCGGCGATATTCTAGTGCCGTAGCAACGGTTAACCAACCGCAATTGCGTCCCATGATTTCGTGTACGAGCAGCATGCGTGGATTCGCAGTCGATTCGGCAATAACATTTTCGAAAAATCGTGCTCCCTCGCAGGCTGCGGTGATAGCGCCTAGACTCTGTGAAATGGGATATATGTCATTGTCCACCGTTTTAGGCAAACCGATGACACTTAATTTATAATCATTTTGTTCTAAAAATTTAGCAAGATCGGCTGCGGCCGTATTTGTATCGTCACCACCGATGGTATGCAACACTTGAATGCCGTCACGCATTAGCTGTTCTGCGGCAACTTCCTGTGGATTGGCATCTTCCGTAACATATCCTCGACGAATACAATCGCGCATATTGGTCAATTTCACGCGACTATTACCAATTGGACTGCCGCCATAGTCAAAAAAAGCAGCAATATTTTGCCGCGTTTCACCGGTAATGACTACCCTGTCACCAATCAAAAGGCCTTTATATCCACTGCGATAGCAAACAATTTCTGCCTTAGGAAAGGTTTTAGTATAAGCTTCTATGAGGGCACCGATTGCAGCGGATAGGCAGGGCGCCAAACCTCCAGCGGTTAAGATTCCAACTTTTTTTATTTTCATAACGATTGGTTATAAGCATACATCAAAAATACGTGCTGTAAAGATTTATTCAAGCGATTAAACTCTCTAACACCGTATCGAGTTTTAATCTTTCTCATAATACTTTTCTATTCGCCTTGAAATACGCTTACCGTATGGTACCTCGAAAATAGCCTACCCATTCGAAATATTGTCCGCTAATTTTAATTTTTTAATAAACATCGCGTTGGTAGCGGTTTTCTGATTTGAGTTGTGCTAGGAAGGTATCGGGGTTGATTTGGCCGTATTGGTGAATAATTTCCTTAAGTTTGGCTTCAACGTCGACGGCCATGTATGTCGCATCGCCACAAATATAGAAATATGCACCACATTTAAGCCAATTCCATAGTTCTTCCCCGTGCTTATGCATGCGGTCTTGGACATAGATTTTATGTTCCTGGTCACGGGAAAATGCAAGATCTAGGTGGCTTAGGTTACCATCAAGCTGCCATTGTTCGAATTCCTGTCGATAGTAAAAATTAGCATTTCGATATTGGTCGCCAAAAAATAACCAGTTTTCTCCAACATTTTTACCTTGCTTGCGTAGTACGGCGCGTTCCTGTAAAAATGCACGGAATGGTGCGATACCCGTTCCTGGGCCAACCATGATGACATTTCTGGAATAATCTTCCGGCAATTTGAATTTTGCATGTACGATGGCACATTCAATTGTCTCTCCGAGTGCCAATTCATTGCAAATGTAATGGGAAGCGACACCGTAGCGCTTCTGCTGTCTAAAATTTTCATAGACCACTTCGGCAACGATTAGCTGCAGTTGTTGTGGATACATCGACTGTGCCGAGGCGATGGAATAGAGTCGAGGTTTCATCTTTTTTAGGAGCGGCAAAAGCTCTTCCGCAGAGAATTTTATGCTGGGAAATAACTCGATAATATCGAGTAACGATGCCGTTTTAAAGGCATTTTGCTCACCATAACGATCAAAGATTTCACATTCCTTTCTAGTTAATTGAGTGCGGATGGTATCTAAAAACGTTTCCGTTAGATGGGAAAGACAATACTGCTTTTGTAACCATTCAATGATTGTTTTTTCGCCAATGGCATCATTTTCTGAAATAGCAAAATGCTGTAAAATTTTGCTTACCATTAGGTGATTGTTTTTGGGCCATAATGCTACCGAATCCCCAGGCTTGAAATCAAAAGTTTCTAGCGTAGATTCGGATAGTACTAGATGATAGACTTTTTTGGGACTTTTCGGCCCAGAAAGTAATGTTCTTTCGATTAATCGAATAGGGGATAACTCCATGCATGGTATTCAACACGAGAATTAACCGCTGGCAATAGAAGTTTTTGTGAAAATAAAAAATTAAGTTTTTTGTTCATATTTTACAATATTGGTTTTCCGTTGACTTTTTCAAAAACTGTGGTGCAGTTGAAACGATGTTTGCAACCCGTTCTTGCTAAAAAGGCTTTCCGCATTATAATCAAAAACTGTGAACATTAAGGGTTATAGGAAAAGCGGTTTCTCACTCGTTGAATTACTCGTTGTGATTATGCTGATTTTTATTGTCAGCATAGGGTTTTTAGCCATAAAATTTCCAAGCCAAGAAGAGTTATCGCAAAAAAAACCTAAGGATGCTCTATTGGAAACACTCCGATTTGCTAAAAAATTAGCTCATTTCAGCGCAACATATCGATACATTCATTTTCTTGACAATAATCAGCTGCTCAAATTACGGGAATGGATCGTAGGTTCTGATTCCACTGGAAGTCTACAAAGCGCCATTACCAATAGTGATCAACAAAACGCACTTATGCAGTTCATCCAAACCGTAACCGGAAGTTCTCCTCAACATTGGAGTGATGTTATCGATGAATATACGACCAAAAAACCGTTATTTTATGTGACCGATGCCAGTAATAAACTCGTCTTTGATGATAACTATCCATGCTATTCAATTATTCAAAATATGAATGATCCTTCTCAACAAATTTCATCAAATCCAAATGTATTTGAAAAATCAAATGATGGTGGTACTGAGGGATCGAATCGTTCGGCGAGCTCTTCTTTTTTTACAGTATATGCTAGTGGTTTGTGTGATCCAGTGCATTTTGTAGCCAATCAATATTATAAACAGAAAGAGGCTCATACTGCTTTCGAACTTCATATCAATTCCTTTGGTACAATTACAGTACCAACAAAATAAAAGCTGCAAAATCCAAGGAATGAAATGAATATCCGATTGGAGTTCCAGTTATCCGAAATCGCCTTCTATGGAAAGTGCAAACTCCATTGGAGAAAATTTCCTATTCCATCAATTGGTTTTTTTATTTTCAAGTTCAATTATCTCTTCTTGGGTTAGCATTTTCATTAAGCTGCCGTACATACTTCAGTATCATCCTGAGTTTCTATGGCTTGCGTATTTTCTTTTTCATCGTAATTCGGCAGTAACCTAACAATGTTTTCCGTAATGCCTTTAAATGTGCCACCCACGATATTCCTGATTTTTTCAATGGTATACTTCGCTGCGTTTAATCCCGGTATATTGAAAATAGATTCCAAAATACCATAAACTACAATGGACACGCCATAGTTTTGAAGGTCACGCCCCACTTTTTTAACAATTTTGTCAAGCGAGTGAGCATTGTGGAAATCCCATAGCAGATCGAGCTTTATCGTTTTATGGTCTCCCTTATTTGTAATGTTGTATAATTCACAGACCCCGAGGGCAATTTTTATTTTTTTTATGATAAACTGATCTTTTTCCGAATCCTCGTCCATAGTTGCTGAAGACTTATCCGCCATTTTTGATAAATGTCTCTTTTTCCTTGGAGAAACTATGGTGTCATAGGCTATTGCGCCATCGATATTTCCTGCATTTTTTATGAATTTTGGAAGTTTATTTTTCTTCTTTGGAATAAATATTTCCGCAAATTCCACAATGTTAATATCTCCATTGTCATTTTTTTCGCAAATAATTTTTTCCACATCTACCTTGGCTTCTTCGATTTCTACCTGAGATTTTATGAGCGATCTCATATCGACCTGCATCAATAGGTCACGAATTTTCAAACATTCCCTTTGTGAGAATTGTTTTTCTGGATTTTCGATTTTAACATCTTTCAGATGAAATGATCCTCTCCATAGCGAGCAATCCGACATCCCAATTGACATTTTAAAATCTGATTTATGAGAGGTATAAAATTGCAATGCCTTTGGGAACCAACAGTTGAGTGATAACGTCAAACACAGTAAAACAATTAAGAAAACTACTGTGAAAATTACCATGAAAAATGCAAAAACACTCGTTAGCCTTACTAGCAACTTGTATAGTGACCCTATCAATTTAAATGGAAATACTAAAATTTTGTACCACATAACATTATACGGTTATAGATTTACCCGTTGCAACTAATACTATAACCCAATCCTCACCAGTCAACTACCTTGAACTAAAAGTTTTTTAGTTCAAATTATTTCATCGCAATTTAGTTTTGATGAATAAAATCCTCAAACCCTGGACCGTTTGTCATAAACTCCCCCTCAAAAAATCCATGCAATTGGCGAATACGCGTTGGGTGTCGCATCTTGCGTAATGCCTTTGCTTCGATTTGGCGGATGCGTTCCCGGGTCACTTTGAACATTTGTCCCACTTCCTCCAGGGTCCGACTATAGCCATCCTTTAATCCAAAGCGCAACATCAAAACTTCCTTTTCCCGTGTATTTAGACTCACTAAAACATCATCAATTTTTTCGCGCAGCAAACTGTACGCCGTCATATCATAGGGATTATCGGCCGACTTATCTTCGATAAAATCACCGAATGTTGAATCCTCATTGTCTCCAACCGGACTCTGCAAAGAAATTGGTTGCTGTGCCATTTTCATGATCGCTTTCACCCGGTCTAGAGGTAGAGCCATTTCCTGTGCCACTTCTTCCGCCGTTGCTTCGTGACCCAATTCCTGTTGCAATTGACGCTGAATTTGCATCACGCGATTTAAAACTTCAATCATATGTACCGGTATACGAATCGTCCGTGCCTGATCCGCTATGGATCGTGTAATTGCTTGGCGAATCCACCAAGTTGCGTAAGTCGAAAATTTGTAGCCGCGCCGATGCTCAAATTTTTCCACTGCCTTCATTAGTCCCATATTACCTTCCTGTATGAGATCCAAAAAAGTTAGGCCGCGATTAGTATATTTTTTTGCAATGCTGATCACTAGGCGTAAATTAGCCTCAACCATTTCCTGTTTCGCTTTGTGCGCTTCTTTCATGTATTCTCGGAAATTTTTAACAATTTCCAATAGGCGTTCCGGATCCACATTATATTTTTCCTCCAACTTCATGAGTGCCCGGCGAATACGATCCAACTGGTCATTCATATCAATCTTCTTGCGTTCCGCAACCATCTTTGCCTTTGCAATTTCACGCAATAGTTGCTCAATTTGCTTTAGATCGGGACGAAGGCGCAGTAAAAAATCTTCAAAAATCTTCATCTTGAAGCAAAAACGCTTCATTACCGTTTTGAGTTGCGATTGAAATTGATGCAAACGGATGGACGCTCTTTTTTGCTCTTTTTCATCGATTGTTTTTTGTAAATAATCCCAAATTTCCTGAATTTTTTCCAATAGTAACTTACTTTCTTGAATCGAGCTATCCAGAATGCGGTAGTATACTTCGCGGCTTTCTATTTTTTTATCCAAGACAATGCGGTCGAAACGCTCTTCCCGGTTCAGGAGACGTTCCGCTAGATCAATCTGGAAAGAGGCTGTCAAATGAATCGAAAATAGCTCATCCTGTGCTTGTAATTCCGCCTTTTCAATTCGTTTAGAAATCGCTATTTCTTCTTCGCGTGTCAGTAAGGGGACCTGGCCCATTTGCCGCAGATACATGCGTACCGGATCTTCGCCGGCATTTTCCGATGGATTATTTGCCGCAGCCTCCGCTAAAGATCGCCGCTTTTCTACCTCGGATTCCTCACTATCGATGATCTCAATCTCAAGATTATCGAGAATGTTCATAATATTCTCAATATCCTCTGGATTTTCAATACTCTCAGGAAGATGCGCACTAATATCCTGGAGGGTCAGATATCCCTTTTCACGCGCAAAACGAATAAGTTCCTTCATCCGGTCATTAACATTACTCCCGGAACCGTTCGAAGCTTTTTTATTTTCCATATATTTAATGATGCGTACTACGCCTCTATTCGAGGACAAACGAATAACAAACGGCGCAAACGCGTCCTCTCATTTTGTAGATTTTGAAAAAAGCTCATATCGTCAAGCGGATTTTCGTTTTTCATAAATTTTCTCTGTTTCAATTCTTTTTGATTGATTTCTATCAATCGATCCTTTGCGAAAGCGGCGCAAATGGATCGCAGGCACGTATTGGCCGTCTCGATGGGATCTTCTACCTTACCATCGAGGGCTAGAATCGAAAAAAGTTCATTCAATTCTTCCGCAGTGAACGCTGGGCTGCCGCTTTGTGGCCCTTCCCACATATTTTCTCGGATTTCGCCTAAAACTTTTAGCAGTAAAGGGCCATGTTCATTACCCCGAATCCAGAGATCATCGATGACTTTTGCGATTTTGGATCCCAGTATTTCGTGGTGGAGAATCAGTGAGAGGAGGTCATATTCCGCCGTTCGCAATTTTTCCGTTTTTGGGTAGAGATTTTTATTGACATTTTGGGGTTCCACCGTCGATGGTGAAAATTTTATGTCCCCACAAAAATTATGGAAATCACTAAGAATTGCGTTTTGATCGAGATGGAGAAGGTGAGTCAATTCCTCCAAATAGATTCTGCGCGTCACTTCCGAATCGCAGCCATGAACCATTGCATAGATCTGCCTTAAAAAAGCTTCCTTTTCAATGGCTGTCGCTCCGGTGCCTTGGGGCAATAAAGTACGTGAGAGGAACTGAATCATTGATTCCTTTTTCAATCGTTCGAACCCCTGTTTCCCTTCACGCAGGAGCAGAGAATCAGGATCATCCGCTTCGTCTAGGGTTACGATTTGGCATTCTATTTTCGTTTTGAAGGCGAGTTTCACGATCCGTTGGGCACATTGTTGGCCGGCCGTATCGCCATCCATGAGACATAGAATCTTCGGTACATAGCGTCGCAACAGATGCATTTGCATTTCCGTAATTCCCGTTCCCTGTGGGGCAACCGTTTCATTTAGTCCATTTTCCCAGCAGCGCAATACGTCCAACGGTCCTTCCACGATGACAAAGTGATCGGAAACAAATTTTCGCGCATGGTTTAGGCCAAACAATACGCTACCTTTGTGAAAAATTGGTGTTTCCGGGGAATTGATATACTTAGCAAAATCATTGCGATCTTCGATGATACGTCCAGAAAAGGCAACGATCCGATCCTGTACATCGTAAATCGGAATTATAAGGCGTCCGGTAAAACGTAGTTGAAATTGTTTTCTATTTCCATTATTGCAGCGTAACAGTCCACATTGTTGCAGCGCTTCGGTGGTATGTTTTTTTTGTCTGAGCAGTGCTAATAGTCCCTGGTCGAAATTTGGTGCCCAACCGATACCATAGCGTTTGGCGGTATCTAAGGAAAAATGACGCCTTTCGGTCCAGTAGCGTTGGATGGTTTCATCCTCTTGAAATTTTTTCCGGTAGTATGCTGCCGCTTCCTCATGAATATCAAACAGTTCATTTTTAGAATAATTTTTTTGTGATTGGCTATGCTCGTAGTCTACCGCGATGCCATAGCGTTTGGCGAGCCATTCAACGGCTTCGAGAAATGAAAAATTTTCTTTAAGCTCCAAAAAGCGGAAAACATCTCCCGCGTAGCCAGTACTAAAACATTTGAAAAATTTTTTTCCAGGATGGACAAAAAAAGATGGCGTTTTTTCAACCGTGAATGGGCTTAATCCTTTCCAACTCGATCCGGAGCGTTTAAGCTGTACGTATCCCGAAACGATATCGTACAAATCGGCAATTCCCTTAATGTGTTCGATGCACTCTCGTTTAATTGACATTGATTGCTTTTTCTATAGATCCCGGAAAATTTTCAAGCCAAAGCAAGCCGTAAGAAAATTTGAATTTTAAATCTAAAAGCGTAAAAATAAAACGGAGCCATACCAATGGAAAAATCATTGTCTAGTTAATGGGCATGTGAAATTAATTTACTAATTTCTGTATGTAAGATTAGCGACGGATATATTTTATTTTTATATAAATTTTCCGCCAAGGTCATTGAAAGTAATTGTTTTTTGTCCTTTGGGTAGAAGGGCAATGATACTTTCGCAGGTATTTTTTAGCTCCCGAATGTTACCGGGCCAGGAATAGTACATAATTTTTTCCATGGCTTGGATAGAAATTTCCGGGATAATTTCAATGGCATTTTCCTGGCAAAAATGTTCGATATAGTGGCGAAAAAGTAGTGGAATATCTTCCTTCCGTTCGCGGAGCGGTGGCAATTTCAATTCAATAACATTGAGTCGATAATACAAATCCTCTCGAAAAGTACCTTCCTGAATCATTTGTGCCAAATTTTTGTTTGTCGCAGAAATAATGCGCACATCAATGGAAATGGGGTGCGTTCCACCGACGCGTTCAAAGGTTTTTGTTTCTAAAAATCGTAAAAGTTTTACCTGCGTGGGAGCATCGATTTCACCAATTTCGTCGAGGAAAAGTGTTCCCTGATTAGCCGCCTCGAAATATCCCATGTGCGTTGTTGTAGCTCCCGTGAATGCGCCCCTTTCATGGCCAAATAACTCGCTTTCTAGGAGTGTACTCGATAGTGCTGCACAGTGTACAGCGATCAGTGGTTGGTCTTTCCGTGGACTCGAATTGTGAATCGTTTGCGCTAGAATTTCCTTGCCCGTTCCCGTTTCACCGAAAAGGAATACGTTGGCTCGATTATCCGCCACTTTAGCCGCGTATTCCAAAATTCGCTTAAATGGAGAATTTTCCGAAACAATAACACTAAGGTTCGGTCCATGGGTATTTGAAGAGGGTAGGCAATTGGAGGAATTGTGGAGGGGGGAATGGGAAAGATTTTTATAATTTGTGGCCTGTTTGAGTGTAATTTTAAGTTTTTGAAAATTGAGTGGCTTGGTGATGAAATCGAAGGCACCATTTTTCATTGCGGTTACGGCCGTATCCACGTCGCCAAATGCGGTCATCATAATAGAAGGAATATTTTTCTTCGCAGCATATTGGACGATTGTTAGGCCGGAAGTATCGCCACCGAGACGTAAATCCGTAATCACTGCGCAAAACCGTTGCCTATTAATATATTGTAAGGCTTCGTCAACGCCGGCCGCTAGGTAGATATCGTATTCTACGGAAAGTAATTTTTTTAAAGCTTCCCGCGTATTTTTTTCGTCATCAACGATGAGTAGTAGGGGAAGTGTCATAGTTTGTCACCGCTATGGTTTTGTTCATTATCATCGTCGCTGTCATCGCTTTCGTCAGGATTTTTGCAGGATTCCATTACTTTTAGCCAGACTTCCCGTAAATCGAAACAGGCAATGAGTGCATCATGAAAAATAACATTGATTTTGAGCGTATCTTTAGGAATTTTTTGGATCAGATCCATGGTAAAATTCAGGATTTGAAGGGCGTTTTTGAAGTGGCAAACTGCCAAGGATTCATCTCCAGCATTCATGCAGGAAATACCATAGAGTGCATTGCGTTCGCCATTATTGAGTAGTTGGGCATAGAGCCAGCAAAGTTTAAGGTCAGTGGCTTTAGAAGATTCTAGATAAATTTCCCAGTTTTTGGCAAGAAAATGATAGAGTCCCCGTGTGACAGTCGTGACCGGATGGGTGTGAATTGTTTCCGGATCATTCTTGCTGCGAAAAAAATTCCCAGGAAAGGATTCGCAATCGTTTTTTGCCCAGCCTATTTGGAGGGCAATGTGATCCATGTGGTTAACGATATTGCGGGAGGAGACGAATAGGTTGAGAAATAGCGATACTTGTAAGTCGGCTTTTTCGAGGTACAATTTCCAATCCTTTTCGGACCACTGACTGTAAAAAAACTCGTCATCTTCGAAGTTATATACGTCTTCAAAATCGTTCATCATTGCTCACCATAAGATTCCCGTTTCTTTTGACTAGAAATATTTGTACAAAATTTATCTGCGGTACGATTTGCAAAGGGGAGTTTTTTTTTCTTATGAAATTTTCTTATCAGAGGATGTCTAAGGGCACGCAGCCCCTAATAATCCAATAAAAAAATACTTGCTTTTATTCTAAAATTATGTTAGACCGTGAGGTCTTGATATTTTGTACTCATAGTCGTTTTCGTGTGCCGCTAATGGAAATATTTATTCCCTCAGTATTAGGAATACTATTGGCGAAATATTGGAATAATTTTCCCACAGTAATTGTTGTTAGCATTCTCCCTTTTTGTATTTGCTACGGTTATTTTTTTCGCAATAGGAAGCGATTTTTTCTATATTGTTTTTTGGTGAGTGCTATTTATGCCTTTTTACGTTTTGAAGGGACAATTTTGCTCGAACAAAAGCAAATTTGGAGTCTAACCTACGACGTTAAAATTGAAAAAATTGATTTAAAATCAGAACGCGCTAAGATATATGGTTATGGAAAGATTGTAAAAGTATACAACAAGAAATACAAAATGTTGAAAGGGCATCGGATTTATTTTTATTTAAATGGTGACGAAGATTATATTCCCTCACAGGTTTTGAAGTTACATTCGGGAATACGTTTCTTAAAACCAGCAACATCGGAAACGTTTTTTTCCTATCTGACTCAAAAAAATATCTACCTCTACGGCTATCGCGGTAAAGTTTTAAAAATATCTGCAAAGGAAAATATTTTTTGGCATTTTTTCGCTAAAATTAATCGAATGTTACATGATCAAATTGAATATTACATTCAGAAACATGGCAGCCATTCCACCGATGGTATTCTTTATGGCATTTTACTTAGTGAGAAGAAGAAACTTTCCAAGGAACAAAAAATGAATTTTCACAACACGAGTGCGGCGCATTTACTGGCAGTTAGCGGATTGCACATCGGCGTAATCGGTTTCGCTTTGGATTTTTTATTGCGCTGCTTTTTTCTGAAAAGATCTTGGCGCCGTTGGCTGATTATAGGTATTTTATTATTCTATGTGGGAGCAATAGGATTTCCACCTTCGGCGGTTCGTGCATGGCTCATGCTAACTTGTTTTTGGAGTGCGGGATTTTGTTTGCGAAAATCATCGGGATTATCTTCACTTCTATTGGCCGCAATTTTAATGCTTCTCTACGATCCCATACTACTTTTCGATATCGGATTTCAATTATCCTATGGTGTCGTCGCAATGTTACTTCTTCTATCGGCTCCGCTACAGCAAGTAACCCTATGGTTTTTGCGCAAAATACGTTGCAGTGTGCTTCCGGTGACAAAATTATATAAAACACGAATAATATCTTGGAAAATAGCGGAATTGCTATCCGTTTCAATGGCGGCGACCTTAGCGAGTGCGCCCCTAACCTTTGAATATTTTAATATGTTCAGTTTAGTGGGCATTTTTCTGAATCCGGTCATCATACAAATGGCATTACCCGTTGTGGTTTGCGGTTTTTTATTCTTACTACTTGGTCTATTGCATGTGCATTTATTCCTTGGAGATATATTGTTTTTATTAGCACGGAAGGGTGTATCGTGGATCAATGGATTGTTGTTCCTAGCTGAAGAGTATATTCCTTGGCACATTGAATTTTTGACGAAACCGAATGGGATTGGCCTGGTTTTTTTTATTTTTTGTCTAATTTTTTCCTTGAAAGTTTACGAAATACACAAGACTTACCAGTGGCGACGCTTCCATTGAGTAAATTTAGAAATTTTGAAATACTCCAAAACGTAGGGTCAAAATTAAATGTTGATGTCAAAAAAAGTTGACGTTGGGGTTCCAGAACAATTTAATTGGAGCATGTCTGATCATAGTAAGATATACGAATTCGGCCAAAAAACGGATGGCAATGCGACGATGCGTTCTTTACTGGGGGGCAAAGGTGCAAATTTAGCCGAAATGGCTCGCATTGGATTACCCGTTCCACCGGGATTTACGATCACAACGGAAGTTTGTGCCGAATTTAAAGCAAATGGCGAAAAATTGCCCGCCTACGTTTTTGATCAGGTTAAAGTGGCGATTAAAAATGTTGAAGCTCAACAGGGGAAGAAATTTGGTGATCTTGAAAATCCACTTTTGTTTTCCGTTCGTTCCGGAGCACGCGACTCAATGCCCGGTATGATGGATACAATTCTTAACCTCGGACTCAATGATCAAAGCGTTCAAGGTTTTGCAAAACACACAAATAATCCTCGCTTCGCCTATGATTGCTACCGCCGATTTATTCAAATGTACGGCGATGTAGTCATGGGAGTTCAGGCTACCGATGACCGCGATGAGGAACCGTTCGATGCCGTATTGGGACAGCTGAAGCAAGAAGTCAATATCCAGAATGATGTCGACCTGACCGCGGAGCAGCTCCAAGAGTTAATCCGACGATACAAAGATTTAATTAAAAAATCTGTCGGAGCGGAATTTCCACAGGATGTTTACGCCCAGTTAGAAGGTGCAATCGGTGCCGTTTTTAGGTCTTGGAATAACGAGCGCGCAGTTATTTATCGCCAAAAATATAATATTCCGTCGGAGTGGGGAACAGCGGTCAATGTCCAATCGATGGTGTTCGGAAATATGGGCGATAATTGCGCAACCGGTGTGGCATTTACGCGAAATCCCGCTAATGGTATGCATGAATTTTATGGCGAGTATTTGATCAATGCCCAAGGCGAAGATGTTGTTGCTGGAATTCGCACGCCACGACCCATTAGCGCACTCAAAAATGATATGCCCAAAGTTTTTGAACAATTGATCTCCGTTTGCAAAACATTGGAGGATCATTTCTGCGATATGCAGGATCTGGAATTTACCATTGAACAGGATAAACTCTACATGCTACAGACGCGTAACGGGAAACGGACGGGTTTAGCGGCGGTGCGCATTGCGGTGGAAATGGTCGATGAGGGACGCATTTCCAAAGAGGAGGCGGTTAGACGTATTCCAGCGGATTCGATTTCGTCACTGCTTGTTCCCGTCTTCGATGAAGCGGAGAAAAAGAATTTAAAAAAATTAGCCATTGGATTACCGGCAGGACCGGGAGCGGCCTGTGGAAAAGTCTACTTTTCCGCTAAAAAAGCGGAGGAAATCCATGCACAGGGCGAGAAAGTTGTCCTTTGCCGCATCGAGACTTCACCGGAGGATATCCGCGGCATGCTGACATCGGAAGGCATTCTAACGAGCCGAGGTGGTGTCAGTTCCCATGCGGCGTTGGTAGCGAGACAGATGGGGAAGGTCTGTGTTTGTGGAGCGGGAACGCTGCACATCGACTATGTATCGAAAACAATTCAGGTTAGCGAAACGATAATAAAGGAGGGCGATTATATTTCAATCGACGGAACGACGGGTGAAGTGTTTTCCGGGAAAGTGGCCACCGTGCCTTCCGAAGTTAACCGTGTGCTGGCCGGCAACATGAAGGCAGAAAATAGCGATACCTATCGCCTATTCGCTATGGTGATGGACTGGGCTGATGGATTTCGTAAGCTTGGTATTCGTACCAATGCGGATACACCTAAACAGGCTGCACAAGCCTTTCAATTAGGTGCGGAGGGGATTGGTTTATGCCGTACGGAACACATGTTTTTTGAGGAGGATCGCATCGATTTTGTACGTAAAATGATTTTAGCAACGACAATGGAGGATCGCATCAAAGCTTTGGATCACTTGAAACCGCTCCAACGCGGAGATTTCGAAGGACTTTTTAGAGCAATGAAGGGACAACCGGTTACAATCCGCCTATTGGATCCGCCATTACACGAATTTTTACCGAATACGGACGATGCTTTGGATGCTTTATCAAAAAAATTTAATATCCCTATGGAACACATAGGGGCACGTGTCCAAGCGTTACATGAGCAAAATCCGATGCTCGGTCACCGCGGTTGTCGGTTAGGAATGACCTATCCAGAAATTACAACCATGCAAGCCTTGGCTATTTTTGAAGCCGTTGCTCAAGCTGTTTCGGAAGGTATCGATGTTAAAGTTGAAGTTATGGTACCGCTCGTAGGATTTGAGGGTGAATTAAAAAGTCAGGTCGAACGTATTCGAAGTGCGGCCGATGAAGTTATGAATAGGACCGGCAAAAAATTTAACTATGCGGTGGGAACAATGTTGGAACTACCCCGTGCAGCCTTGGTAGCGGATAAAATCGCTGAAACGGCGGAATTTTTCAGTTTTGGAACGAATGATTTAACGCAAACGACTTTAGGAATGAGCCGTGATGACTCGGGAACATTTTTGCCAGAGTATATCTCTCAGGAGGTCGTCAAGCGCAACCCATTCGCGTCCATTGATGTGGAAGGTGTTGGACAGCTCATGGGAATCGGTGTGACAAAAGCCCGCAGAGTACGACCTGGCGTAAAGATTGGAATTTGTGGGGAGCATGGTGGCGATCCAGATTCCATAAAATTTTGTCATAGTCTTGGTTTAGATTATGTAAGTTGCGCACCTAATCGCATCCCTGTGGCAAAAATTGCCGCTGCCCAAGCCGCATTAGAAGAAAGATCCTAAAAGCTTTAGGATCTCTAGATCTATCTCTGGCCCGGATTACGACTCTTGCCACGGGCGATGTTCGATAATGCGGTCAGATGGGCTCAGTTTCATTGATAATTCTATTTTATTATTAAAAAATCTTTACAAACAAAAAAATACGGCTAAAAGAAGGCATTGGTTGTAATAATTTTCTGAAAAATAATAGATGATGAAATGTAACCCTCTTGAATACTATGAGGCTGTTGATTGGCAAACGATGTTAGCCGAGGCCGACAAACATGAAACGCCTTTTCTTGTGATCAATTTAGATACCATTAGACGTAATTATTTTAGGATGAAGGAGTGCTTTCCCTATGCTTCAATATATTATCCAGTCAAAGCAAATCCGTCTCTACCGGTTTTAGAATTGTTACGTGACCTTGGGAGTTTCTTTGATATCGCTTCTATCTATGAAATGGATATTTTGCTAAATATCGGCGTTTCACCTGATCGCATGAGCTATGGAAATATTATAAAAAAAGTTTCGCACATTGAATATGCCTATGAAAAAGGTGTTCAACTTTTTGTGTCGGATAGTGAAGCAGACTTGCGCAATCTTGCCCTAGCGGCGCCCAAATCGCGTATTTTTATTCGTATTTCATCGGAAGGTGCAGATACGGCAGATTGGCCATTATCTCGCAAATTTGGTTGCCATCCAGACATGGCAATTGATCTTTTATTACTAGCTCAAAAATTACATTTAGAGCCATGCGGTGTATCCTTTCACGTTGGCTCTCAGCAGCGTGATATCGGTGCCTGGGATTCTTCCATTGCTAAAGCTCGCTACATTTTTAACTACTTAAAGGATGCGGGAATCCCTTTGACATTAATTAATATGGGTGGTGGATTACCAGCGCGATATATTAATAAAACGTGCGATATTGATGTATATGCCCAAGAGATTACTCGCTATTTGCGTGAAGATTTTTCCGAAGAAAATCCATTGGAAGTCGTCATGGAACCGGGACGTTCCTTGGTTGCAGGAGCTGGGGTCTTGGTGACGGAAGTAGTGCTTATTTCACAGAAATCGCGAGTTGGCGTAGATCGTTGGGTTTATCTAGATACTGGCACATTTAATGGTTTAATTGAGACCATTGGAGAAAGCTTAAAATATCCACTCTATTGTGGGATAAAAGGACCTTTGAGCGACGATTTTATTATTGCAGGACCAACCTGCGATAGCCAGGATATCCTGTATGAAAATTTTCGCAATCCTTTACCGCAGAATATTAGTATTGGTTCTCGCGTTTATTGGCTGACGACGGGTGCTTATACGGCAAGTTATTGTGCCGTGGGGTTCAATGGATTCCCTCCATTGCAAACCTATTTTGTGAGAAATGCTTAGCCTGAAATAAAGGGGCATTTATTCTTAAAATGGCCAAAGAAATCTATAGTTTTTTGTGAAAAAAAGGGTGTGCCCTTGGAGATTGCCGCTAGGGGATGCCTTCCTTAGACTTGGATTTTGGCCGCCACCTCGGGTAACATCCGGTAGTGGCGGCAGTTGGGGGAGTTTATAAAAACCATAGGGCCTAATTATGCGAAGTTTTGCGATAATTCCGAAGTCAAGGAATCTATGATTCCTCGTGAGGTATGTGGCGGAGCCCATTGGGGCCCTCTGGTAATTTATTAAAAATATATTTTATATCTTGCCTAATTTTATTTTTTGAAATCCTTTCCCAAGTAGTAATATCACGGTGATGTTACATATATAAACCCTTAACCTCCCCAGTGGAGTATAATTCATGTCAAATATAATGGAAAAATTACTGGAAGAAAAACCTATCAAGGAGCTGCTTCCAGGTACAGTAATTCCAGCGATCATAACGGAGATTGGCGATAATACTATTGTCGTCGATATTGGAACAAAAACGGAAGGAAAAATTCCTGCAATTGAGTTTAATGATGTTAATGAATTTTCGGTAGGACAGACCATCGATGTTTTTCTTGAAAAACTTGAGGACCGGGAAGGAAATCCTATTATTTCCTTTGATAAGGCGGAACAGAAAAAAAACTGGGCCCGTATCATTGAAACTTGTCCTGAAGGTTCCATCGTTCATGGTAAAGTTAAGTCGAAAACAAAGGGCGGTTTAATAGTCAATATCGGTGTTGATGCTTTTCTACCCGGATCTCAAATTGATATTCAGGCTCAAAAAAACCTCGATCAGTATATCGGCCAAACTTTCGACTTTAAGATCGTTAAGATTAATTTGGAACGCAAGAATATTGTTATTTCGCGGCGCGAGCTCATTGAAGAAGAGCGTAAAGATAAACGACAGAAGGCCATGTCCAATATCCAAGTCGGTGCGATATGCCATGGTATTGTCAAAAATATTACCGATTACGGTGTATTCGTCGACTTAGATGGTCTCGATGGACTTTTACACATTACCGATATGTCCTGGGGAAGGGTATCGCATCCCAATGAATTGGTCCGCGTAGGCGAAGAAATCGAAGTCATGGTCCTTGAAATCGATCCTGAAAAGGAGCGTGTAGCCCTTGGTATGAAGCAGACTAAAAATAATCCTTGGGATAATATCGAATACCGCTATCCTCTCGGTAGTAAAATTCATGGTAAAGTAGTCAATCTTGTACCCTATGGAGCCTTTATTGAAATTGAGCCGGGTGTAGAAGGTCTTGTTCACGTGGCGGAAATGTCTTGGACGAAACGCATTAATAAGCCCAGTGAATTATTGAAAGTCGGCACTGAAATCGAAGCCGTTGTAATTGGTATCGAAAAAGGAAACCAAAAAATTGCACTTGGTATTAAACAACTCGATGAAAATCCTTGGGAAATGGTGAAACATAATTATCCCGTGGGTGCACATATACGTGGAGCCGTTCGCAATATCACTAACTACGGAGCTTTCGTTGAATTGGAAGAAGGTATTGATGGTATGATTCACGTTTCGGATATCAGCTGGACAAAAAAAGTTAATCATCCCAGCGAAGTTTTGAGGAAAGGTGATATGGTTGATGCCATTGTCATTGACATCGATCCTACCCAGCAACGTATTGCTCTTGGCATAAAACAACTGATGAATGATCCCTGGGAAAATATCGATGCACTTTTCCAAATTAGCAGTTTAGTGACGGGGAAAATAGTCAAAATTACCTCGTACGGTGCATTTGTTGAACTGCCACACGGTATCGATGGCATGATTCATATCAGTCAAATTTCTGAAAATCACGTCGAGAAGATTAAAGATGTGCTATCGATTGGCAATGAAGTTACGGCTCGTGTGATCAAAATTGATCGCAATGAACGCCGCATTGGGCTATCCATTAAGGTCGCAAACTACGATGCCAACGCACTCGAGGCTGAAATTAAAGCCTATGACAAATTAAAAAGTGATCAAGAATTGACTAATTTGGGCGATATTTTTGATAAAATTGATATCGATCGCAGCGAATAGTTTTTATTGATCCGAAAAAAACCCTCGAATTTAATTTTGGGGGTTTTTAGCATATCTGTCTAAAAATTGGAATTATATAAACCATATCATTTCTTTCTATCTTTTCATTTCAGCTATTGGTGCAGCTTTGACTATTTTAAATACTTTAGTTAGCTATCGGACATAGATGGCGTATTCATGGCTAATGTGCTGCGTGTCAGGAAAAGTTCTTTATAATCATTCCAACCTCGTATGCGTAAAACCTGTTCCTTAGGTGTCCTTAGTGATAGGGAAAAGGCTTTTTCTTTTAGGCAACAGGGAGCTTGCAGTTGCGCGATTCGTGCGGATAGAATAAGATTTTCATTTTCAAGCTCCGCGCACTGTATTTCAATTTTCTTCAGATTATTGGCATGAATAAAGGTTTCTCGGCGGAAATATAGTGTTCCAAATGTTGTTGTAAATGCAACAAATGCCAAACTTATGACCAATGATACAATAAGTTGATTATTAATAAATTGTCTATTCATTTTAAAATTTCTCCAATGCTCTAAGTTTTGCCGATCGGCTGCGATGATTGCTAGCAATTTCCGCATCTGTCGGTGTTATGGGTTTTTTCGTTAAAATTTCTGCTACGGAACAGCGTCCGTTCCATTTTTCATGGCAATCGATTGCTTTTCCTGCCTTTTCGTTAAAAAATTGCTTTACGATCCTATCCTCCAGGGAATGGAAACTAATCGCCACCAAACGCCCACCTTGGTCCAACTGTTTGAAAGCTTTGGGAAGTGCGGTACGAATTTCTTCTAATTCTTTATTGATGGCAATGCGCAAGCCCTGGAAAGTACGTGTGGCCGGATGGATTTTTTCATGGGATTTTTTTGGTAAATTCTTTGCAATACACTCGGCGAAGGTATCCGCATATTGGATAACTTCGCTTCCTCGATGGGATAAAATTAACGTGATAATTTTGCGCCAATGTCGCTCTTCGCCGAAGTCTCGAATGGCTTCGATGAGCTGTCTACGATCGGCCGTTTCCAAAAATTCACAGGCCGCCATACCCCTTTGAGGATCCATACGCATATCCAATGGTGTATGGTAGCGAAATGAAAATCCGCGAGTTTCATTGTCGAGCTGAAGCGTTGAAATTCCAAAATCGAAAAAAATACCTCGTAAAGGTGGCAAAGAAAGTTGATCAATTGTTGAAAATGGACAGGTAAAGAATTGAAATCGATGTCCAAATTCTTTCCGTAATTTTTCGGCATGGGGAACAACTTGTGGATCTCGATCGATGGCAAATAGGGTAATATTAGGATAGTTTTCTAGAAAATAGCGGCTATGTCCACCGCCGCCGAAGGTACAATCCAAAAAATTTTCACCATACTGCAAATTAAGAAATTGCGCTGCTTCGCGGAGCATAATTGGAATATGGAGCAATGTTTTTTCTTCGATCATAGACCTAATCCCTTGAGTACGGAAGCAACATCTTCCAGTGGTTCTTTTTCTAGATAATTTCTAAATTTTTCCGGTTCCCACATATTGAACGTGCTGCCTCCGCCAACGAATACAACTTCCGATTGAATTTGGGCATGTTTTAGCAACTTTTCTTCGATTTTTATGCGACCTCTGGAGTCACAGGAAAAAGTATCTGCTTTAGAAAACAATTTTGCGAGGACCATTTGCCCTTGAGTATCACCGAAGCTGACTTCTGCCACCTTTGCTTCCAAGCGTGCGATCATTTTTGGTGGGTAAACGGTGATACACCCAACAGGATTAGGGAGTGCTAAAAAGATGTCTTCTCCATTTTCTGGGCGCCATTTTACAGGCAGAGCAATGCGCATTTTTTCATCTATGGAACGCGCATGTTCACCGATATAAAAATTTTTTACAGAAAAACTCACAAACTTCTATTTCCCCAAATTGGTAATATTTTCCCATATTCTCCCACAATTTCCCACGAGTCAATACTTTTTTATTAGAAAAAATTTTTAAGATTGACTAATTGGGTTTTTCGTAAGAGGCAAAAGGCAGGTAGATCAGTTGATGAGCGGTTCACGGCTTTGGGGTAAAGATTTTAAGAAAATTCTTAGAGCAGAAGTTGGTTAGAATGAATATTCCTAGGACTTCTTCGTGGAAAAATGAGAAGCATTGGATAAAAAACTTTTTCCCGTTGACTTTTTTGCGGGAATCGGGTGATTCCGTACCTAGGCTGTCCTCGAGGTTACGAATAATTTGTTAACAAAAAGTGCAATAAAAAATCCTACAATAATATCTCTCCAGTGGTGATATCGGCCATAAATGCGGCTATAGGTAGCCAAGCTAGCGAATATAAGTGCTGGAATTCCTAGCTTCCAACCGTAGCGCTTAAATAAGAAAAATGCGCCTTGGAATGAGCAGGATGCATGTCCCGAAGGAAAAGATTTTGTACCTCCGGAAGGTCGAATGCCAATATCCATGCGATAGGTCGCCCATTTTATGGCATAGGTTATCAGAATGGTTACTGAAATAGCATAGAAAAATTGTTTGGTGCCAACTTTATCTTTTCTGGCCAAACTAATATAACAGCCGACACATGGAATAATAATTCGTAAAAAATTTCCAGCTATTACGAATGCTTCTTGTTCATGCCAAGCGCTGTCGATAAATGCAAAAAACATAACTAAACAGGACAATAGCAACAACAATCCCGTTTTATAAGCGGTTGTGCCCATGCTTATTAGAAAACATTGACAATAAAAAATACGTCAAGCAAAAAATGGCGGGATGGACGGGACTCGAACCCGCGGCCTCCTGCGTGACAGGCAGGCGCTCTAACCAATTGAGCTACCACCCCAACCATGGCTTTTAATCTAGGAGCTTATCTTTTTTTGTCAAGCTTTGCCTTAAAAGTTTTACGAAAATTCATTGCGACGGCATAATTTTACCATTGATTTTATTCTAACAATAGATGCGATTGTCGTAAAAAAAACAACAAAAATAGATTTTTCATTAAAAAATATTGCTTTTTTTGATGGGCTTAGTTGAAGATATTTCGTGGGTAAGGCACTGTTAGTAATTATTTTTGTCATTTATTCAGTTTTTATTTATTTATTAATGTATAGCCATCTGTGTTGTGCATTCGTTGTTTGGATTTCATTTTTCGCTACAAGTATTCTTTGCTATTTGTATGAGCGTAAGCTTAAGAAAATATTTTCAAAATTTGTTGCATTGCAAGAATTGGTCCAAATTCGCGGGATGTTTGTGAATATCGCTTCCCATGAATTGCGCAATCCAATGACGACGATTTACTCGTCGATCGATCTCCTCGAGAATTACAGTGATCGATTGAATGAGGATGAAAAATTACACCTTTTTGAAAATGTTCGCAAGAGTATTAACCGGATGACAAAAATGATGGATGATATTGTACTCATCGGACGCTTACAACATCAACAGATTAATTACAATCCGCAACCGACAAATATTTTGCATTTATGTTCGTCAATTGTTGAAGGTTTGGAGCAGAACAAATCCTTGAGAAGGATTCAAACGATAATAGAACACAGTGTTAAACCCATTGTTAACATTGATGCATCACTATTGGATCATATTCTAACGAATCTTCTAAGTAATGCACTGAAATATTCGGATGATCTTGTGCTCTTGCGGGTAAGAGTCCGATATAAACATATTCTCTTCGATGTCATTGACCATGGGATTGGCATTCCTTCGGCGGAAATTCAAAAATTATCCCAATTGTTTAAGCGTGGTTCGAATACGGGCTCACGCCAAGGTATTGGTATTGGTATGTATTTAGCGACACGTTGTGTAAAATTACATCAAGGAACGATGAAAGTTTTTAGCCATGAGCATAAAGAGACTCATTTTCGTGTTATTCTTCCTTTTGCCAATGTCTAAAATTTTACTTATTGAAGATGATTTTCCCGTTCGGTTTACACTAGAAAAACTTTTAATTTTTCTAGACAACGAAGTTGAGATAGCCTGTAATGGCGAAGAAGGTTTATCCAAGGTACAAATGAAAACTTTTTTTGACATTATTATTTGTGATATCGACATGCCCATGATGGATGGTTTTTGTTGCTTAGAAAAAATTTTAAAACTTTTTCCGAAACCGCCATTCTCATCATTTATTTTTATTTCAGCCTACGTCGATCAGAATATCATCCAAAGAGTACTACGAATGAAAGCCGATTGTGTCATAAAAAAGCCCATTGATCAGGAAATTTTAAAAATTATCCTTCTTGCCCTTCGAATGAAACACGAGCCGGCTAAAATCTAACTATCCCTATTACTCATGTCCTATTTATTACTCATGCATATCAGCCCCGTCCCTTACGGCTAGCAATACGTTCATCATGTCTTCATTACGATTAGCTTCAGCATAGTCAAAAACAGTTTTTCCTTCCTTGTCTTTCAACGCAAAATTATAACCCCTTTTCCGAGCCAACAATGCTTCCACGATCCCTACCATTCCTGTCACAACAGCGTACATCGGCAGTGTGCGTCCAGTTTCTGGGTCTTGCCAATTAATGTTAAAACCAGGATGTTCGTCGAAATAATCTGGTATTAGTCCAATATCCTCTTCATTTATCGTTGAAACGATGAGATCGGCTAATTCCTGTTCTGGCTGAGGATTGCCATTCGCCGCCTGTACTGCATTAATTCTTTCAAGCAATTCCTCGGTGGCAAATTTGATAGCGGCTAACATATCCATTACAGTTTGGCCTTTTCCATTTCTGGTTGTGCTATCCCAGTTGGGATGATCTAATACTATACTGACAATAGGAGCCCATGCCTCCGGTTCGAGTGAGGTTATTTGCTTTTCTAACAGGAGATGCATTACCGTTTGCCCGTCGCTTCCAAGTGCATTTAAATCGATATCAGGCCGATTAAAAAAGAGACACTCTGCAAGCTCTGGACTTTTGTTCCTTATTGCATAATGAGCAATAGTATCATTGTTAGAATCGCGTACATTAGGGTCAAAATTTTCCATTTCTATTATGGAGTAGAATATCCTCAAGGCCAATTCCGAATGTCTATTTTCCGATCGTCTCCATAATTGCGCGGCCTTCATCGCCAGAGTCTGCAAGTTTGGACCATATCTTGTATTAGAATCGACCCCTGCTCCTAACAGAAAAGCTACCATCCTTTCATCTCCCCTTTCTAAGGCTTGATACAGTTGGTCTTCTAGAGTCATTGCTTCTTCTAGTCTCACATTTGGTTGCAGTATTATTCTCCAAAACGGGTTAGGAGCTGCCGCAGGCATTATCTGGGGCATTCCAATTAATGCCAGAAATACAATTTTGTTTAATTTATATTTAAAAATATCCATACATTTCATAATATTTGACAAATTTAGTAAGTCAAGTAAATTTTTATGAAATTTTTTATGAAATATATATTTTATTTGGATATGAGTTGGATTTTGTAGGCCTTGCGTTCCGGATCATTTCCCTAGCAATTGGTTGCGACTACGAATAAAAGCCGATTGTGTCATAAAAAAGCCCATTGATCAGGAAATTTTAAAAATTATCCTTCTTACTCT